>CALXTJ010000073.1 GCA_944391375.1 uncultured Alphaproteobacteria bacterium | reverse complement strand
CCGGTTGATGCTTACCAAATGGGCTTAGTCAAACAAATCAGCGTGATTTCCAATTCAATCCTTAATGATTCAAACAAGCCTTATATTGCTCTGAAGGCTGTGTCTAATGCTAACGGATTTACCGCCAAGATAGAGATAGACGTTGAAAATAAAGAGGGACTGGTTAGCCGTAAGACAATTACGGTTAAACCGAATGATGATTTGTTTATTCTCTCCGGACACCGCGAACTTTATGAAGATTATGTCGTTTCCGGTATTGATTGCACTCCGGGGTATGAATGTATTGAGTTTTCTAATGCAGAAACGGTTAATCTTGGAAAAGCGATTGGCTCCGTTGATGAAAATGTGATAAAACGTGCTCAAATCTACCACACTATAAAAACGCATTTAGATAAAGAATTACGCTATTTTGATAAAGGGATTAAGGTTTTGTCGTTGTTCTTTATTGATGAGGTTAAAAAATATCGAACGGAAGACGGCGGCAAAGGAATTTATGCCCAGATGTTTGAAGAATGTTACAACGAACTGATGGCTAAACCTAAATATGCCGTTTTGAAAGAAAAGTTTAATACGGATGTTACAAAAGCTCATAACGGCTATTTCTCTCAAGATAAAAAAGGAAAATATAAAGACACCAAAGGCGACACGCTTGCAGATGATGATACATACAATACCATTATGAAAGACAAAGAGTGGTTGTTGTCTTTTGATTGTCCGTTAAGGTTTATCTTTTCTCACTCTGCCCTGAAGGAAGGTTGGGATAACCCGAATGTCTTTCAGGTTTGCACACTTATCGACCAAAAATCCGTGTTTACCTGTCGTCAAAAAGTCGGACGTGGTTTGAGATTATGCGTTAATCAAAATGGTGAACGTATTGAAGATAAAGACATCAACATTCTGCACGTGGTGGCAAATGAGAGTTTTGCCGAGTTTGCCGAAAAACTGCAAACCGAAATTGAAACTGAAACCGGCGTTAAGTTTGGCGTGCTTGAATTGAGTATGCTGATTGGCTTGACTTATGACGAGGAAAAAGAAGTTCAAAAAGAAATTTCGCCCGAGATTGCAACGATTGTGATTGAAGATTTACAAAAATCCGGCGTTATTGATGAACAAGGCTCTCTCAAAAATGAAGTCGCTCCGGAAGAAATTCAACTGATGAGCATTCCCGAGGCCATAAAACAAGAAGTTGTCAAAACTATAAAGAACGAAAAAACAGTTTCGGTTGCGGCTCTGGCTAGCAAAACTTATACCGAAAAAGTTGTTGAGAAGAAAGTTATTGATTATCACGAAGCCGCTCAAATGATTGAAGACCTGAAAGAAAGCAAGGTTATTGATAAAAACGGCAAAATCAAAGATACAATGAAAGCTCAGCTTGCCGCCGGAACACTTAATTTAGATGAAAGATATTCTAAAGCGGCTCAAAGAGCGATGTTGCAGGCCTTAAACAAAGCTGATACCAAGACAATTATCCGAGACGCAAGTAAAGAAGTTACGGTTCGACTGAAAAAGCAAGCCATACTCAGCCCCGAATTTTTGGAGCTTTGGAATAAAATCAAGCAAAAAACGACTTATCGGGTTAATTTTGACTTAGATGTCTTAGTGGCTAACTGTATTAAAGACTTAAAAGAAATGCCGGCTATATCTACCGCCCGATTAATTAGTCAGACTGCTGATATTGAAATTCAAAAATCAGGCGTTTCGCATATTGAAAGAGCCATGGTTTCAACCAATTTAGAGCGAAACTATGATGTTTTGCCCGATATTTTAAGGTTGATATCCATAAAAACCTTATTAAAACGCTCAACCATCAATAAAATTATTCAAGAAAGCGGCCGTGGAGCTGACTTCCTCAAAAATCCGCAAGAGTTTTACGAAAAGACTTTGGAAATTATTAAACGAAACCGCCACAAATTGGCTATTGACGGTATTAAATATGTAAAACTTGCCGGTGAGGAATATTATATTCAAGAGATTTTTGATAGTTCCGAACTTATCGCAAACCTTGATAAAAACGCGGTGGCCGTGAAAAACAGCATATATGATTATGTGATTTATGACAGTAGCATTGAAAATAAATTCGCCATTGCTCTTGATAATGATCCTGATGTTAAGATGTTTTTCAAAATTCCGAGCCGCTTTACCATTGAAACACCTATCGGACCCTATAACCCCGATTGGGCGGTTTATTTGGAAAAGAACGGCGAACAGAAACTTTACTTTGTTTTGGAAACCAAAGGTACTGATTTTATTTATGGTTTGCGACCGGAAGAAGCCTTAAAGATTCATTGCGGATATGAACATTTTAAAGCTCTTGATAATGTTACATTCTCCGAAAAACCGGTTAAAGACTGGAGAGAATTTAAGCAAACGGTATGATAAAATGGGCTGTTCTCGGTTACAATCATCATTTGAGGCGGTATGGAAGGCTAGAAAATTAGCCGGTTTAGTTCATGATGATAATTTTTTACCGGTTTATGCTTCTGCCAATATCAAAATTTTGCCTTATCAAATTGCCGCGGCTAGATTTGCCTTGCGTTCGGGCAATTTAAAAGGTTGCATTTTGTGTGATGAAGGTAGTTTGGGAAAAACCTACGAGGCGTTGTTGGTTGTATCCCAGCGCTGGTATGAAGGAAATGAACATATTTTAATTGTTTTGCCGCAAAATTTAATATCACAATGGCAAAGCAAACTCACGGAAGAATTTAATTTACCGCTTATTGACTGGGCAGAATATACGCAAGAAAGCCAAGGTATATTAATGCCATACAGACTACCCCCATTTTAATGGGGGTTGAATGCTCACGACGACGATGCTATAAGGAAGTATGGAAGTTGTACAAAGTCAGCATAGTGTTTACCGTTTAAGTTACCACGTGGTATGGGTGTGTAAGTATCGTCGTCGTGTCCTAAAGCCAGGCGTCGTAGATTATATAAGGAAATTATTGCCTAAGCTACTAAGAAGTATCCCCGGATGTGAGATAGAGAAGATTGGCTTTGATAAAGACCATGTTCATTTTGTGATGACAATTCCTCCAAGATATGCAATAGCAGATGTAATGGCACAATTAAAAAGCCAATCTTCCTCGCAGATAAGAGCCAAGTTTACTTGGCTCAGCAAAGTATATTTTAAGGAAAATGTATTTTGGTCTCGGGGATACTTCGTCAGTAGCGTTGGTTTAGATGAAGAAAAAATCAAACATTATGTGGAATTTCAAGGACGCCAGGATTTAGGTCAGCTCCGTTTGGAGCTGTAATGAAAAGGCACCATATGGTGCCTTTTCTAGAGAACCCCCAGTTTACTGGGGGATATCTATTTCATTTCTTTTCCCATTTCTCGGGCAATGGCTTCCGGTGGTTTATTGTTCTCCCTGGCTAAGCTCATCATGGTTTGTAACATCTCCGGGGTTATCGCCCAGATTGTTTGATTGAATAGTTTCATTATGTTT
>CALXTJ010000072.1 GCA_944391375.1 uncultured Alphaproteobacteria bacterium | reverse complement strand
TTGAACAATAACCAAGAACTGAAATTATTATCAAGGAGAAAGAAAATGAAACAATACTTATTTTTAACATCGGCTTTAGTGGTGAGTGGTTTGTTGAGTGGTGCGGCTGAGGCTGCCTGTATTCAAACGCCGAGTTGTTCAAGTTTGGGGTATACTTCCAGTCAATCATGTAACGGCGGAATCAAATGCCCGTTCGGCAATGCGTGGAACTGTACAGCAAGCGATTTAAGCAACAAGATAACGGAGGTTACCAACAAGATAACGGAAATCACCAATAAAATAACAACAATAGAGGAAAAAATTGTAACGATAGAAAACGGAGCATCGTCGAGTAATTGTCAAATCGGAGATATCTTGTATTCTGATATGAGTTGTAATGCAGTTATTGTGGCATCTAAAAAGCCAATCGGTGTGGTGTTTGATCGAGCGAATCGTTTAGCGATGGCGTTGGATACGGCACAGAAAGCATGGTCGGATAGCTATTTTGATGTACCGTTATTATCAAATTATACGTCATCATCAGCAGTAATAGAAGATTGGGAAGGTAAGAGGAATACGCGTTTAGTGTTGGAGTATTGCAAGACGAATGGGAAGAGTTGTCCGGCATTTGAATATGTGAACAGCTACAAGACAGATGGAACAAAAGCCGGAGATTGGTATTTGCCAGCGGCAGGAGAATTGAATGCGATATATGGTAATAAGGATGTATTGAATATAGCGTTAGGGAAAATCGGCGGAACAAAACTATTGACCGGGTTTTATTGGTCTTCTTCCGAGGATTCTAATATCAATGCTTGGTGTCAGATGTTCGAGTATAATGGTCCCATCGGCCACCACCCTAAGGTCAACTATCCCAGTTACATTCGCCCGGTCCTAGCTTTTTAGGTTCTTAAACAAAAAAAGCGGAGGGTCTCTCCGCTTTTTTGTGTGCCTTGTCGGATTATTCCACCGTGACGGATTTGGCAAGATTGCGCGGTTGGTCGATTTCTCGGCCGAGTTTGTCCGCAGCAAAATAGGCCAGCAGTTGTAAGGGCAAGCTCATTAACAGCGGCGATAAATCTTCCGTAACCTCGGGGATGATGATTGCCTCATCAAAAAGTTCTGTTCCTTTGTCCTTAAAGTTATTACTTAAGGCAAAAATGTGAGCTTGTCTTGCTTTGGCTTCCTCACAGTTGGATAAAGTTTTTTCATAAACTGCACCTTGTGCTAAAACCGGAACAACAGCGGTGTTTTTATCCAATAAGGCTATGGGGCCGTGTTTGAGTTCTCCCGAAGCGTAAGCATTGGCGTTTATATAACTGATTTCTTTTATTTTTAGTGCGCCTTCCATAGCAATCGGCAACATAATGCCTCTTGCAATATAAAATATTTGTTTAAACTCACTCAGCTTTTCGCCAATCCGCTTAATATCCGTTAATTCGGACAATATTTCTTCCAACAATGCCGGAATCGCGTAAAGTTCGCGCTTTAAATCCAGAAATTTGTTTTGATTGTCCTTTTGCTCCGATAAATACATTCCCGTCCAATAAAGTGCCGCTAACTGCGCCATAAAAGACTTGGTGGCGGCAACGCTGACTTCTATGCCAGCTTCAAGCGCAACAATATTTGATGAATAACGGGTGATGCTCGAATCTGTTCTATTGGTTAAGATTATCAATTGTGCCTTATTTTCTTTTGCCTGCTTTATTGCGGTCATGGTGTCAGCCGTTTCTCCCGACTGGGAAATGCCTATGACCAGTGAATGTTCATTAGTTAAATTATAGCGATAGATAAACTCGCTGGCGGCAACCACCTCTACCGGAATGTTTAGCCATTTTTCCCAGGTGGCTTTGGCAATAAAGGCCGCGTGCAGAGATGTGCCGCAGGCAACAAAGGTGATGTTCATAACTTGGCTTAAATCTATATTCAAATTCGAATCTGCCAAAGCTACTCTATCTTCTGCAAGAGGTAGGTGTTTTTGCAAGATTTTGCGCAAAATTACCGGTTGCTCATTAATTTCTTTCAGCATAAAATGTTTATAACCTGCCTTGCTGATAACCTCGGGTGAAAACTCTATTTTTTCAACTGTTTTGTTTAGCGTATTTCCGTTAATGTCTTTAACTTCAACGAGATTTTTATGTACAATGGCGATTTCTTCATCATTTAGGTGCAAAATTTGGTTGGTTTTGCCGATTAAAGCCGGAATGTCGCTCGCAATAAAATTTTCATCCTTGCCTATGCCGATAATTAACGGGGCGTTCTTGCGCACGGCAATGATTTTATCCGCCTCATCAGCATGCATTATGCAGAAAGCAAACGCGCCTTTAATCTGGGGAATGGCTCTGGTTACCGCAGTTTCAAGGTTATGGCAGAGCTTATACTCTCTATCTATCAAGTGAACGGCGGTTTCGGTGTCGGTTTCAGAATGAAAAACGAATCCTTCATTTTCCAGTTCTTCTCTCAGCTTTTTGTAATTTTCAATAATACCGTTATGCACCAGAACCAATTTTCCGTCATTGGAAACATGAGGGTGGGCGTTTTCTATCGTAGCTTTGCCATGGGTGGCCCAGCGTATATGCCCAATGCCTTGATGTGCGCTTGCCATTTGTGGTTGATGTTTCGCGCAAAGTTGATACAAATTGCCCAATTTGCCAGAGGCTTTGTAAACTCCTATCGTATGATTATCATTCAAAGCTATGCCTGATGAATCGTATCCCCTATATTCTAAATTTTTTAGTCCTTCCAACAATACATTCGTGACAGCGTTGTTGCCGATATATCCAACTATTCCGCACATTTGCTTTGCTCCTGTTCTAACATTTTAATCTTTTCTAACGTCTTAAATACATTTTCTTTGTTGCGCTTTTTTATCGGGCGTATGGGGCGGCCGGCATAAACCGTCCATGGTTCAAATTTGTAATTTGGCGGAACAAAGCTCAATGCCCCGATGCATACGCCCTCTGGTATGTCATTATTCGGCATTATGACTGAATTGGTGCCGACGCCCGTGTATTTACCCAAAGTTACGTTGCCTTGAATTTCTTTGACTTCAGGGACATTATGTGTAACCAGTTCATTAACGTAATCGTTACTCGATAACCAAACCTTTACACCTGCGGCTAAACTTGAATAACTGCCCATTTTGAACTTATATGCCCCATCTCCGCCGGCGATATATGTCCCAGGGGCGATTTCGCAATTGGAATCAATGTCGCAAGCCGATGATATGCGGCAGAAATCAGATATCCGTACATTATCTCCGATGTTGACCAGTTCCGGCTTTTTGATTATGACATATTCGCCTAAGGTGAAATTTTTTCCGTGTTTCATGTTTTTTCCCTCTCTTATCTTTTTTCCTTTTTATCTTTGCGGAAAAATTTTAAAATTTCAAAACACAAAAAATTTCGGATTGTTTCGGGTATGATTTCTTTTATGTTTTTTAATCAAATGTAAAATATATTTTTGTATCATCATAAAAAGAATCTGGGCTTATTTAGGGTTTGTTTTGATGA
>CALXTJ010000071.1 GCA_944391375.1 uncultured Alphaproteobacteria bacterium | reverse complement strand
TGGTGATCCCAACGGGACTCGAACCCATATTACCACCGTGAAAGGGTGATGTCCTAACCATTAGACGATGGGACCATCGCTATAAGACAACGCATGTATACAGGTATTTTTTTTTAAGGTCAAGCACTTTTTTGTATTTTTTTTATTTTTTTGCCGTTTTATTGTAAATCTACCGATTTATCTCTTTTACTATCCTACTTAAAGGAACTAATTCTACACTTTTTTGTGGTAAACCGGCCAGCCAATCTCTTAATACTAAATAAGTCTGGCTCTTGGGATGACATATTGCTATCGCAAAGCCTTTGCTTTGAGCTATCCTTTCTGCCGTACTCAATTGCTTCATAATATAGTCGTAATCGTTCTCATTATCCAAAAATACATCCCTTCCCGCATAATCAACCTTATCTTCCAGAGCCAATTCCCTACCCTTTGACGAAGCCGTGGTCTTGGAATCTAAAAAGAACATATCTTTTTCTTTTAATTCATCCATTACAATACCGAGCTTTTCTTTATCTTCGGTAAATTTACTGCCCATATGATTGTTAATGCCGCTGACCTTTATATCTGCAAACTTTGCAAGCATTTGCTCAAATAAAGTCCTTATTTCCTCTTCATTCATACTTGTCAACATGGTATCGGGAGCCAAATCGGCTTTGACTTTCGGCTCCATGGGTACATGTATCATAATCTCATGTCCAGACTCTTTGGCCTCTTCGGCAAACTCTGTCAAATTGGAGCCATAAGTCAAAAATGAAGAAGTCAACGGAGCCTTTAACGAAATTATATCCTCCGTACGCTTATGGTTGATGCCCATATCGTCTACAACTATCGCTAACATCGGCTTAGCTACGGATATTTTATCTAAAATAACTTTTCCGGCTTGAAAATCGCTTTGGCGGTTAATTTCAGACATCAACCGCTTTACATCCTGCGGTGAAATACTGGCTTTTATACCCTCCGATGAAACAATTTCGTTCGGTAATTCAACTTCCTCCAAAACCTCGGGATCGGCCGCAAAATATTCATGGTGCAAAATAAAATCCCCGATATCATCCGTATACGATGTTTCATCTTCCGTAACAGCATCAGGAACCTCTACCACCATTGATTTTGGCTCATTTTGGGCCGGACGATATTTTAAATAGCCAACCCACAAGCCGGCCATAAAAAACAAAAATAACAGCAGAGCCAAAAGTGCCGCAGATAAATACGGCACCAGGGCTTTGAAAATATTTTGCGGTTTATCCGTCACGAAGATTAGTCCTTTTTACGCAAGGTCGGAAAAGCAATCACATCCCGAATCGTTTCCGCTCCGGTTAAAAAGATTGCCAAACGATCAATACCCATACCCATACCGCCTGAAGGAGGAAATCCGTTTTCCAAAGCAGTAACAAAATCGGCATCAAACATTTGTGCTTCTTCATCACCGGCCTCGCGGGCGGCAGCTTGAGCTTCAAAACGTTGTCTTTGTTCTAACGGATTAGAAAGCTCGGAATAAGCACAACCCATTTCCATACCGCCGACATAGGCATCAAAATGCTCTACCAAACGCGGATTACTGCGGTGTGTTTTAGCCAATGGCGAAACATCTTTGGGCATATCCATTACCAAAATCGGATCAATCAGATTATGTTCAACTTTTTGATCAAACACTTCCTGAACAACCTTACCCCAAGAAGTACAACCGGAAGCATCAACTCCGGCAGATTTTGCCATAGCCTGAGCTTCTTCAACGGTTTGAGCTTGCATTAAATCAATTCCGGCATATTCTTTAACCAAATCAACAATTGATTTACGGGCAAAAGGTTTACCTAAGTCTATTTCATGGCCGTTGTAATTTACAACCGTTGTACCTAAAACGCTTTTGGCAACATATGCCAATAAATCGGGAATTAAATCGGCCATGGTATTATAATCAGCATAAGCCTGATAAGCTTCCAAAGCGGTAAATTCCGGGTTGTGACTTTTATCAATACCTTCATTGCGGAAGTTACGGCCGATTTCAAAAACCTTGTCAAAACCACCGACAATCAAACGCTTTAAGTACAATTCCGGGGCAATACGCAAATACAAGTCCATATCCAGAGCATTGTGGTGAGTAATAAACGGTTTGGCATTAGCACCGCCCATAATCGGATGCAACATCGGAGTTTCAACTTCCAAAAAGCCGTGTTCTTCAAAATAACGACGAATAGCCGAAGTAATCTGACAACGTTTTTTATAGATTTCTTTACTGTCGTCATTCATAATAAAATCAACATAACGTTGACGATAACGAGCTTCAACATCGGTCAAGCCGTGGAATTTTTCAGGCAACGGCTGTAACGACTTAGCAATAATATCAAATTTTTCGGCAGCAACCGAGAGCTCTCCTCGCGGTGTACGACGAATGTAACCGCTGACGCCGACGATATCGCCAACATCCAAACATTTCAAGAGTTCAAGGTCTGCCTCAGGAAGATGATTTTTATGGCAAAAAACTTGAATTTTGCCGGATTTATCTTTCAAATCAATAAACATACCGCTATTACGCACTGCCATGGCCCGACCGGCGATGGTTACACGATCTTCGGTATCGGCACCGGTTTCCAAATCTTTATATTTTTCCTGTAAATCTGCCGCAAAAGCGTTTGGTTCAAACTTATAAGGATACGGATTATACCCTTTTTCCTGCAAAGTCTTAAGCTTTGCCAAGCGAGATTCGTAATGAATGTTTGTTTCTGTTGACATTTTCTTTTCCACTGTTTTTTAATAAAGTTATTATTCAAGTGAGGATTATAGCGGCATGATTTACAATTTTCAACAGCTTTTATCAACAAAGCACAAGATAAAGCAAAAAACAAATATGATGTGGACGATTATAAAAAGGTTGACAGCAACAAAAAAAGAACTAAACTAGAACAAAATAGAAACATGGAGATTGTGCCGATGCTCACCGAAAAGCAATATAAACTTCTTTTATTTATCAACAAAACCACCAAAGAAACCGGATGTTCTCCATCGTTTGAAGAGATGAAAGAGGCCGTCGGATTAAAATCCAAATCAGGGATACATGCCTTAATTAACGCCTTGGAAGAGCGAGAATTTATTCGCAAGCTTCCGCACAAAGCCAGGGCTTTGGAGGTTATTCGTATGCCTAAATTTAAGCCTCGTGCCATTATGGAAGAAGAAAAGAAAAAAGAACTGGCGTTACAAAATGCGGCAGCTCAAATTCCTTTATACGGCAAAATAGCCGCCGGCACACCGATTGAAGCCATCGCCGATGAAACGGAAACTTTATCCATTCCGTATAACATGGTTGCCAAAGGTCATTTTTATGCTTTAAAAATTGAAGGCGATTCAATGAGAGATGCCGGAATTTTAGACGGCGACACGGCCATTATCAAACAAGCCGACACTGCCAATAACGGTCAGATTGTTGTAGCTCTTGTTGATAACACGGAAGCAACACTCAAAGTTTTACAAAAAAAAGGTGAAGAAGTTTGGCTTGTGCCCTGTAATTCAGAATATCAAACCCGCAAGCTTGATGCCAAAAGAGTAAAAGTTCAGGGCATATTAAGTTCCATTATTCGCAACTACCATTAAATC
>CALXTJ010000070.1 GCA_944391375.1 uncultured Alphaproteobacteria bacterium | reverse complement strand
TACGACAAAAGGGCTGCTTAAAAAGAACAGCCCTTTACTTTGGCTCCGACTATCTGATTGGGCACTCCCGCTTTGCGGGTCCTCCTCGCGTCGTAAATTTCAAACTTCGCATTTCGCTAAGCGATTTGCTAAGCTCAACGCTCGTTTTCAATAACTTCCCGCTCCGACCAGATGACCATCGGTCATCTGTTCAAATCAGTTTTTAACCTATGACAAAAGGGCTGCTTAAAAAGCAGCCCTTTACTTTGGCTCCGACTATCTGATTCGAACAGATGACCGATCGGTTAACAGCCGATTGCTCTACCGCTGAGCTAAGTCGGAATAAACCTTGGAGGCCGGTACCGGAATCGAACCGATATAGAAGGATTTGCAGTCCTCTGCATGAGCCATTCTGCCAACCGGCCCTCTTGGTACCAATCTCGTTGGTGATTTACATATATACAAATATTTTTGCTCTCGTCAATACTTTTTTTTATAAAAGTGCATTTTTTTTGCATAGGTGGAAAAAAATGCTTTTTTTCCTTACAAAAGTGTTGTCTACTAGGCTTAAACTCAAAAAAGGAGATGTATTATGAAAATTGCCATTGCCTCCGATCACGGCGGATTTGAAATGAAACAAGCTTTAATTAAGCACTTTGCCGATAAAGGAGTCGTATTAGCTGACTTAGGCACTCACGATACCTGCTCGGTTGATTATCCCGATTATGCCGATAAAATGGCCGATTATATTTTATCTAAACAAGCCGATTTAGGTATTTTAATCTGCGGTACCGGTGTTGGCATTTCCATTGCCGCCAATCGTCATAAGGGTATCAGAGCCGCCCTTTTATATAATGACTTTGTCGCCCAAAAGGCCAAGGAACACAACAATGCCAATATCATTGTTTTCGGCGGCAGAACCATGAACATTGATGATGTAATAAGATATTGTGATATATTCTTAAATGCCACCTATGAAGGCGGCCGTCATCAGCAAAGATTAAACAAGTTGGATAAAGGAGAATAACCTATGGACTTTACACAGAGCTTACAAAATGAAGATGCGGAAATTTTTAATGCCATAGAAAAAGAAAAGATTCGCCAACTTGAACAAATTGAACTGATTGCCTCGGAAAATTATGTTTCCAAGGCCGTTATGGAAGCCCAAGGTTCGGTTTTAACCAACAAATATGCCGAAGGCTACCCTAAGGCTCGCTATTATCACGGCTGCGAAAATGTTGATATTGTTGAAACTTTGGCCATTGAAAGAGCCAAAAAATTATTTAACGCCGAGTATGTAAATGTTCAGCCACACTCCGGCTCTCAGGCCAACACCGGTGTTTATGTTGCTTTATTACAGCCTAAAGATACTATTTTGGGTATGTCTTTAGATGCCGGCGGCCATTTAACGCACGGAGCGAGTGTATCTTTTTCCGGCAAATGGCTAAAATCCATACAATACGGCGTTAGGGAAGACACCGGCCTAATTGATTATGATGAGGTAGAATGTTTGGCACTGGATTATAAACCCAAACTGATTATTGCCGGAGGTTCGGCCTATCCGCGGCAGATAAATTTTGCCCGTTTCAGAGAAATTGCCGACCGTATAGGTGCTTATTTAATGGTAGATATGGCACACTTTGCCGGTCTTGTTGCCGGTGGAGTTCATCCCAATCCGTTAGAATTTGCCGATGTTGTAACCACAACAACGCACAAAACTTTGCGTGGCCCGCGGGGCGGTATGATATTAACTAATCGCGAAGATATCGCCAAAAAAATCAACTCAGCCATTTTCCCCGGCACTCAGGGCGGACCGTTGGAACATATAATTGCCGGAAAAGCCGTATGTTTTAAAGAGGCTTTGAACGATTCGTTTAAGTTATATGCCCGTCAAGTAGTAGACAACGCCGCCGTTTTGGGCGAAACTTTGAAAAAACGCGGACTTAACCTGATATCCGGCGGAACGGATACGCATTTATTGCTGGTGGATTTAAGGCCTAAGGGTTTAACCGGCAATGTTGTGGCCGAAGCCTTGGAACAAGCCCATATCACCTGCAATAAGAATGCGATTCCTTTTGATCCGATGCCGCCAAAAATTACTTCAGGGATTCGCGTCGGTACTCCGGCCGGAACCACTCGCGGATTTAAACAACGCGAATTTACCATAATCGGCAACGCCATCGGTGATGTGGTTGATGCTTTGGCTCAAGGTAACGCCGAACAAACCATTAAAGACACGGCTCAAAACATGATTGAGCTTTGCCATCGCTTTCCGGTTTATACAGATTAACCTTTATAAGCCTCTTGAAGCATTTTAATTTCATCCGCCCAACCGTTTAAGTCGTTGGGCGTTTCCAATATAAATGGAATATTTTTTAATGCTTCATGATTTATAAAGCGAATGATTGCCTCTTTGCCGATGGTACCCTGACCTATTTTTTCATGTCTGTCTTTATGGCTGGCAAAGGGCATTTTGCTGTCATTTAAGTGGACGGCTTTCAGATTTTTAAGACCTATAATTTTATCAAACTCGGTAAGTACGGCATCTAAATTATTGACTATATCATAGCCAGCCGAATACACATGACAGGTATCCAAACAAACTCCAAGTTTATCTTTTAATTTAACCCGAGACATAATTTGTTGCAGCTCTTCAAAAGAAGCTCCGACTTCACTGCCTTTGCCGGACATAGTTTCCAACAAGACCATGGTAGACTGTGAGGGTTGTAAAATTTTATTCAAAAGGTCAGAAATCATGGCAATGCCCTGTTCTACCCCCTGCCCGACATGGCTTCCGGGATGAAAATTATAATAATTTCCGGGCACAAATTCCATTCTGTGCAAATCATCAACAAAAACCATTTCGGCAAATTCGCGAGTGGACGGATTATCCGAACACGGGTTAAGAGTATAAGGAGCATGAGCCACAAACTTGGCAAAATTGTGTCGTTTGGCGATGTTATTAAATTCGGCTACATCTTTAACATCAATCTCTTTAGCCCTTCCGCCCTGCGGATTGCGGGTAAAAAACTGAAAGGTATCGGCATTGATTTTAAGCACATTCCGAGCCATGGCGGTAAAGCCTTTAGATGACGACAAATGACACCCGATATTAAGCATTTTTATTATTCCTTTCCAGATTAAGCAAAAATTCTTTAACCGACAATCCTCCGTTATAGCCTGTAAGTTTGCCGTTTTTACCGATAACTCTGTGACAAGGGACAACAATGGCCAGCGGATTTTTGGCATTGGCGGCCCCCACGGCTCTTACGGCCTTAGGATTGCCGATTTTTATAGCAATATCCTGATAGGAAACGGTTTTTGCATAAGGTATGGCAAGCAGAGTCTGCCACACTTTAATTTGAAACTTGGTCCCTTTAAGATTAAGCGGTAAATCAAAAGAAGTTCTTTTAGAGTTAAAATATTCATTTAACTGAGATACGGTATTATTAAGACAAGGTGTAAGCTTAAAAGACATTGGCAGTTGAGGCTTAGATAACGATACAAAAACGAGTAAAGAATTTTCTTCCCCGATGTATAGAGTTCCGATTGGGGAGTTATAAGTTATAGAATAAATCATGACAAGCCCTGCGGATATTACCAAGTTTTGTAAGTATATCCTGCAAAAAAACAAATAGCCACAAAAAAAATATTATAATCTAAAAAAAAGACTTGTTTTAAAAAAATAATGATGTATTAGTATAGCTACTTAAAGATCGGATTGTAGTTCAGCCTGGTAGAACGCTTCGTTCGGGTCGAAGAGGTCGCTGGTTCGAATCCAGTCAATCCGACCATTA
>CALXTJ010000069.1 GCA_944391375.1 uncultured Alphaproteobacteria bacterium | reverse complement strand
TATCATTTGCTCAATTTGAGCGAGAGGTGTCTTCGGAACGTGTCCGTGATAAAATCCGTGCCAGTAAAGCCAAAGGCTTATGGACGGGCGGCATCCCCAAACTCGGCTATGATATTAAAGACAAAAAACTGGTCATTAATCCGGTTGAAGCCGAACAGGTTCGCAGTATTTTTGAAGGCTATCTGCAATGCGGCTCACTGGCGGAACTTGAGAAATTTGCCGAGGTTAATGGTTTTAAACATAAAGGTTGGGTAACCAACAAGGGCGAACAAAGAGGCGGTAAGCCTTTCAGAATATCAGCCCTCCACCGCTTGCTGCATGAAAAATTATACCTCGGCATGATTGAGAACAAACGCACCGGACAAGCATTTAAAGGACAGCATGAGGCCATCATATCAAAAGAATTATGGGAAAAGGTGCAAGCCATGCTCAAAGAAAATGACAACTGCGCTAATCATACAAGGAGCCGAAACAATAACCTGCTGACCGGCAAGTTATTTGATGCCAATGGCACCATTTTTACCAATCAAGCCAACAGCAAAAAGAAAGCTACCAAAAGACATTACTATTCTATCAAAGGCTTGTTCCTGCCAACAGAACAAATTGATAAGCTCGCCAAAGATGCCATAATTGAAATTCTTAACAGTAACTTCAATGGGCTGAACAAAGATAGCGCCATGGCTCTAAAGCTGATAAACTTTACTGATATGGATTACTTCGCACAACGCAATTTTATCCGCAACTTCATTAACAAAATCATCTATCAAAAAGATCGCCTGACCTTCTTCTTTAATACCGATCCGATAATCCTCTCGGCCTATACCGGCGATTCGCTGAATGAAAGCAACAACCCGCTGGAATTTATTGCTGATAATGCCAACAACCAAATCATCTATGAAAAACAGGTCGTCATCAACCGAGGGCTGTCAAGCAATGTCTACAACGCCGGAAAGGTCGGACTGATGAGCATCAATGACAACAACCGCCTGATCGTCAGAGCCTTTGCCTACGCCTGGCGATATAAAAAACTTTATGAAAGCGGTATGCCAACCGATGACATCGCCAAACAAGAACGCATATCCAAACGCACCATCTACAAATACCTAAACCTAGCCTACCTTTCGCCCAAAATAGTCAACCAACTCCTCGCCGGAACCCTAACCATCAACCTGCAAACCCTCTTCGATATCGCCTCTAAAAACCTGAGCTTCAAAGAGCAGGAAAAGATGTTATCTATTTAATAGCTTAATTTACATTAAAAATTTTTCAGAATATCATTCATTATAATAATAAATTAATGGATCCTATAATGAGTGAAATACAACAAGAATATTATAAACAGCTTCAAAAGCAGCTAAAAATTATGTGTAGCACAACTATTCATGCGCTAATTGACACTTATATGCTTATGTTTCCTGAGGCGTACAAACACGAAAACAAAAATACCTTTATGTTCCGATATACTTTTTATGCGTTTCAGCAAAGAGCTATGCTTTCCGTTAGAAAACTAATTGAGCCCTCTGGTAAAAATAAAACTACAATTGATTCGATTGTAAAATTAGCAACAAAACCAGATTTTTCATTTTTATCAGAATAAGAAAAAACAGCATTAAAAGCTGATTACGATGTACTATTCAATTCAGAAGAAACAAAAAGGATAAAAGAATTTCGGGATGCTTTGTGCCATAATTTATTAAATGGCGACAAAGTAATGTATTATTATAATGATTTTATGTTCATAGTTAGCGGATCTATCCACATTCTTGAACAACTATACCTTATTGCTATGTCATCATTACCAACATTCTTTACAGAAGCCCGTAATATTGCAGAATATCTCGCATCTAATTATTGGAAAGCTCTTGATATAGCCGCAAAAAATTCTAACAACAATCACGATATAAATGCTAAATTACAGAAGCTTCTAGATGGTGAATTTTAAGGGTTGAAGTGATTCTCCCAAAATCGGCAAAGTATGTAACTGCCGAAAATTTTGCAATTTTTGATCTAAAACGAGCTTACCATAGTCAATTCGGCGAAGTCAACCGCCCACAACACCCATATTTCTGCCGGATACGAAAAAAGACGCTGTTTCCAAGCGTCTTTTTAATCAAAATGGCGGAGCGGTAAGGATTTGAGAACAGAACACCTAGCGTAATGCTCCTAATTTTTAGCCATTTTATGGCCGTTTTCTGCGCGGTTGGTGCGAATATCCACCATTTATGAAGCAATCTTCAAAACACAAAAATATCGCAGTACAGTGCATTTTATCTTTAACTTTCTTTCACTAAAAGTTAAACTTAATGGACTATCCTTAACTTTTATTCTTGACTTGTTAAAATTAGATGTTACCATATATTTATAAGCTTTATCAAAGAGAGGCCATATGCAAAGAGGTATCCAAGGCAAATTGATTAAATGCTCACTAAGCTCCGAAAGCTATCAGGCATATGTTCCCAATGCCCTGCCGCCAAAACCGGCTATCGATTTGGAGGTAGTTTCTCCTTTGCTGGAAAAAGCCAATCAAGCAATCGGTGCTTTAAATGGGGTTATCTCAACCGTTCCTAATCCGGCGGTTATCAATTATATGTATGTCCGGAAAGAAGCTCTTTTGTCTTCTCAAATAGAAGGAACGCAATCTACCTTGGATGATTTATTAAAATATGAAGCGCAGCAGACACAAGGAATCCCTGTAGCTGATGCTTCAGAAGTATCATCATATGTTGCCGCTCTGAATTATGGTATTGAGAGGATTAACGCAGGTTTTCCTCTGGCTCTGCGATTAATTAAAGAAATCCACGCAATATTACTCAAAAACTCTCGCGGTAAAACCAAACTACCGGGAGAATTCCGTTCTTCACAAAACTGGATTGGCGGTACCAGACCGGGTAATGCGAGATTCGTTCCATGTCCGCCGGATAAACTGATGAAGGTTTTAGGACAATTGGAAATCTTTATGAACGAAGATGATAATATCCCCACGTTGCTTAAAGCAGCTATGATTCATGTGCAGTTTGAAACTATTCACCCTTTTTTAGATGGTAATGGTCGATTAGGACGGTTGCTGATTACATTCTTTTTATGCGTAAAAGAAATTTTGAAGTCGCCATTTCTTTATTTGAGTCTGTTCTTTAAGAAAAACCGCTCATTATATTACGAATATCTAAACAATGTTCGTTATAACGGCGATTGGGAAAGCTGGTTTAATTTCTTTTTAGAGGGAATTATTGAAACTTCTAATGATGCCAGAGAAACGATTCTCAAAATCCAAAAACTTTTTGCTGAAGATGAGAATAAGCTACAGGATTTAGGACGTGCTCAGCCTTCAGCTTTAGAAATCTTGCAGCAATTTGAACAAAAACCGGTTTTAACCGTTGCTGAGATTGAAAAGAAAATTACGCTTGCCCGTCCGACGATTATCAGTTCAATCAACCGTCTCATTAAGCTCGGAATAATTACCAATACCTCCGAGAAAAAATGGGGACAGACTTACGCTTACACCAACTATATTAATTTGCTTTCGCCTGAAAGCAACCCATTATAACCTCGCTGAAGTGACTTTGCTAATTTGGGCAAAGTATGTAAAGGCGGATAGAAACCATAAATCATGCATAAACAACGGCTTACCATAGAGCGTTTCCGGAGTTTAAATCCCCTGTGATCGGCTGTTCTCTAAGCGCTTTAAAAACGCTAAAACCCTTGCTGAGCAAGGGTTTCGGTAATGGCGGAGAGAGAGGGATTTGAACCCCCGGTACCCGGTAAAGAGTACAATTGATTTCGAGTCAACCGCATTCGAC
>CALXTJ010000068.1 GCA_944391375.1 uncultured Alphaproteobacteria bacterium | reverse complement strand
TTATCAATAAGTGTAAATTTTTGCTTTATTTTTTGTTTTCCTCTCTTTATGATATTTTTTATTAAAGCTTTGCAACTGACTTGTGAGCAACCATGGATAATACTTCTTTTCAAGACATTGACACCGGGCTGGCCTGTTTTGCGATTATGGCAAATTTCTTTGAAAAGCCGATTTCTATTGACCAAATCAAACATAAATATGACCGGCAGAATTCGCATTTTGAAGAATATGAACTGCTGCAATTGGCCAAGGAATTTTCTTTCAAAGCTCGCTTTGTTGAAACCAAGTGGGAGCGTTTGGACAAGACAGCACTGCCGGCAATCGCACAAAGCAAAGACAATACTTATTTTATTATCGGCAAAGTCGCTGAAGATAAGGTTTTGATTCAAGACCCCGCCAAAGGTAACCACCCCGAGGTTTTGAACAAAGAAGAATTTTTAGATAGATGGAACGGCAGGCTCTTAATGATGACCTGCCGTGAGTTCATCAACGGCAAAAACCGCAAGTTTGACATTTCATGGTTTATTCCGGCGGTGGTTAAATACCGCAAGCTGTTTGGTGAAGTTATTTTAGCCTCATTCTTTTTACAACTGTTTGCGCTGGTATCTCCGCTTTTATTCCAAGTGGTGATTGACAAGGTTTTAGTCAATCGCGGGCTTTCAAGTCTTGATGTATTGATGGTGGCATTAATCTGTATCGGTATTTTTGAAACTTTGCTTGGTGGACTTAGAACTTATACTTTTTCACATACCACTACTCGCGTGGATGTGGAGCTTGGCGCAAGTTTATTCAAACATCTTATTCGCTTGCCCTTATCTTATTTTGGAGTCCGTCGGGTTGGCGACACGGTGGCTCGTGTTCATGAGCTGGAAAATATCCGCAACTTTTTAACCAGCTCGACCTTAACCCTGATTATTGACTTCTTTTTTACTATCATCTTTTTTACGGTGATGTTCTTTTATTCCAAAACTTTAACCTTGTTGGTTTTGCTCTCAATCCCTTTTTATGTGGTATTGTCCTTGTTCTTCACCCCGATTTTGCGTGCCCGCATAGATGAGCGTTTTCAACGCGGTGCTGAAAATCAATGCTTTTTGGTTGAAGCTGTTTCAGGTGTTGAAACCGTAAAATCATTAGCCGTAGAACCGCAAATGCAACGCCGTTGGGAGCAACAACTCGCCGCTTATGTCGGCTCATCTTTCAGAGCCTCACATATTAATAATATTGCCGGACAGCTTGTCCAGTTAGTGCAGAAAATCACTATGGCTCTGACTTTGTGGATTGGTGCCAGTTTGGTGATGAAAGGTGAACTTTCGGTAGGGCAATTGATTGCCTTTAATATGTTTTCCAGCCGCGTAACTCAACCGATTTTGCGTTTGGCTCAGTTGTGGCAAAATTTTCAACAAGCCAAAATCTCTATCGAAAAACTTTCCGATATTCTTAACAATCCGGCCGAAACGACCGAAACCTTATCTAAAGGCTCAATGCCCGAAATTAAAGGTGATGTGGAGTTTAAAGATATTACATTTCGTTATATTCCCAATGGTCCGGAAATTCTTAAAAAGATGAATTTCGAAGTCAAAGCCGGACAAAAGATTGGTTTTGTTGGTCCGAGCGGTTCGGGTAAATCTACCGTAACCAAACTCATTCAACGCCTTTATATCCCTGAATCCGGCAAAGTACTGATTGATGGAATTGATATTTCTACCGTTGATACGGCTTGGCTAAGACGACAAATTGGTGTGGTCTTACAGGAAAACTACTTATTTAATAAGAGTGTGCGAGAGAATATTGCTCTAACCAATCCGGCAATTTCTATGGACAAGATTATTGCCGCTGCCAAATTAGCCGGAGCTCATGATTTTATTACCGAACTGCCCAACGGCTATGATACCATTATTGAAGAACGTGGGGCTTCGCTTTCCGGTGGACAAAGGCAAAGAATAGCTATTGCCCGCGCTTTGGTTAATAATCCGCGGATTTTGATTTTTGATGAAGCAACTTCGGCTTTAGATTATGAATCCGAACGTATCATTCAACAGAATATGGCCTCGATTTGTAAAGGTCGTACGGTGTTTATGATTGCTCACCGCTTGTCCACCGTTCGGGATTGCGACCAGATTATCACCATTGAAAAAGGCGAAATTACCGAAACAGGCACACACGAAGAGCTTATTCAAAGAGGCGGTCGTTATGCTTATTTGTGGAACAGCCAAACAGCACCGATTGTCCCTAATCCTATAGCGGCGGAGTAAATTATCATGTGGGAACAGCTTAAAAGATATTGGGAAATTGCCAAACTAGCCTTGTTGCAGGAAAAAGCCTCTAAAAATAGCAAGGTTAAAGGAATGAACGAGCATGAAAAAGAGTTTCTGCCTGCCGTATTGGAAGTTACCGAAATGCCGCCATCTCACGCCGCCAGAGTGTTGACATACGTTATTATGCTGATGTTTACCACACTGATTTTATGGTCAATCTTAGGCAAAATCGACATTATTGCAACGGCAAGCGGAAAGCTGATGCCCGCTTCCAATATCAAAACTATTCAAACCTTAACTGACAGCGAAATTGAAGAAATTTATGTTCAAGAAGGGCAATATGTGAAAGAAGGACAAGATTTGATTAAATTTAATCAAACTGAAGTTTTGGCCAATATCAGCCGTGTAGAAAATGAAATGGAAGCCTTAGAAATTTCGATTGCACGCTTAAAAGCTCTTTTAACCGATAATCCCGAAGCTAATTTTTCTTATAATCAAGATATTGACGAATATCTAATTAGAATGCACAGCGGACTTCTCAAAAGTCAGATGACCGAAAAAGCCGCAAAGATTGAAGTTTTAGAAGGTCAAATTATTAAAGCCGAAAAAGAAAAGGAGACTATTCAAGCCGATTTGCAACGCATTGAAAAATTATTGCCCAGCGTTGAAGAACGCATTGAGAAAAAAAGAATACTAGTTGAAAAGAAGCTTTTGGCTCGCTTGACTTTTTTGGAACAGGAAGAAGAATTAACCAATTTACAAGAACAACGCAATGTCCAAGCCAAGAAAATGGCTGAAACAGAAGCTAATATCGAATCTTTGAAAAAAGAACAACGCCAATATTTGGCTGAGTTTGACAAGAATATTATGCAAGAGCTAACCGAAAGCCGTGAAAAGTTGGCTTCTTATCAACAAGAACTGATTAAATATCAGGAAGCCCTAAAACGAACAACGGTTAAAGCTCCGCTTTCAGGGTATGTACAGCAGTTAGTTTATCATACTAAAGGCGGTGTAGTAGAAACCGCCAAGCCAATTATGAATATCGTACCGGAAGATTATAAACTGGAGGCGGAAGTTCAGATTTTGAACAAAGATATCGGTTTTGTACGTGCCAAACAAGATGTGGAAATCAAAATCGACAGTTTTCCGTTTACAAAATATGGCACAATCAAAGGAAAAGTCCGTAATATATCCGGTGATGCTATTCAAGATGAAAAACTTGGCTTGGTGTTTAACGCCCGACTAACACTCATGGACAATAAAATCAAAGCTGACGGGCAAATAATCCAACTCAAGCCCGGTATGAGCGTAACAGCCGAAATTAAAACCGGCAAACGCCGCGTGATAGAATATCTCCTCTCTCCGGTAATGAAATATCTCAACGAAAGTATGCGAGAAAGGTAGAGTTGTCATATTTTCCTAAAATACCAATAGAAATATTGGTATTTTTTTAGAAACAAATTGTTACCTTAAAACAGCCTAAATCATTGAAAAACAGTAATATTTTTCTAAAAAGTACTTGCGTTTTACCAACGATATGTCAGTATA
>CALXTJ010000067.1 GCA_944391375.1 uncultured Alphaproteobacteria bacterium | reverse complement strand
GCTTGGCGATTTTTCAACGGTCGAAGGAGTTGGATAATCAACTATTGGGCTAAACCGGTCTTTGAATTATGGCTGGAAGAATGTGTCAACAAGGGGCTTATTGAAGCCCCTAACTTTTATGAAAACAAAGCCGCTTGGTGTCGTTGTAAATGGATAGGCCCCGGGCGTGGTTGGGTTGACCCAGTCAAAGAAGCTCAAGCCTCTCAAATCAGAATGGAAACCGGATTATCAACTTTAGAAGATGAATGCGCTTCTCAAGGGTTAGACTGGGAAGAAGTTTTAATGCAAAGGGTAAGAGAACTCAAACGAATGAAAGAGCTTGGCATTTCTCCAAGCGAAAACGGAAATCTTGAACTTTTAACACAAGAGGAAAATACAAATGAGAATATGGAACAAAATAACCAATGAACCATGGGCTACGACAAGCGATACGCTAGAAAATATAATAAATATAGCCAAGCGACAAAATGCCAATCCGGAAGCCATCGCAGCTCAACTGGGAAGGAAATTGCAAAATACTTATGCTGTTTCCGTGAGAAACAATGTCGCAGTTATTCCTATTCACGGCCCCTTATTCCGTTATGCAAACCTTTTCACGGTGATTAGTGGCGCGACTTCTTATGAACTTCTAGCCAGAGATTTTAATGAGGCACTAGAAAATCAAGAAGTAAAAGCCATTTTGTTTGATATTGATAGCCCCGGCGGTGAAGTTAATGGTTGCTCCGAATTAGCCGATATGATTTATCAAGCCCGAGGAAAAAAGCCTATTATTGCTTATGCCTCAGGAAATTGTTGTTCCGGAGCTTATTGGATCGCGGCGGCCTGTGATGAAATTGTTGTTACAGATACGGCGCTGGTTGGCTCTATTGGTGTCGTTGCCGTCTATGAACGTCAAGACGGAAAAAATGAAATCGAAATTGTTTCTTCGCAAAGTCCATTAAAACGAATTAATCCTGAAACTCCTGAAGGATTAGCTCATATTCAAAATAGATTAGATTCTCTTGCCGAAGTTTTCATCAATAAAATTGCCCTTTATCGTGATGTTTCAACCGAAACTGTCATCAAAGATTTTGGGCAAGGAGATGTATTTGTCGGTAAAAAGGCGATTTGGCAAGGTCTGGCTAATCGCCAAAGCTCATTCGAGCGAATTTTAACAGACCTTAACAAAGAAAAGGAAACTGAAAATATGAATGAACAGGAAATCAAACAACAAGAACGTCAAAGGATGAAAGAAGTCTTTGACAGCAACGAAGCTCAAGGACGAGAGCAAATTGCAAATAAAATGTTGGTTAGCACGGACCTTTCATCATCTCAAATTATCGAGCTTTTGAAAGAAATGCCTAAACAACAGGCCATTTCGCCTTTTGAACAAGCCATGGCTACAATTTCTAATCCCGAAATTGTACCGGCAAATTTGGAAATGTCTGACAATGTTGACGTTTTCGCTCAACGTGTCGCCTCTTTAGCAACCTCTTCAAACGGAGAATAAAATGTACGCAAATTGTAAAGATGAAGGCACTCTCAAGCCAGATAATTTGTTAGCTGGAGATTTTCCGAGGGTTGCCAGATTAGTCAATGTTACCGCGGGAAATTATACCCGAGGTACTGTTTTAGGAAAAATCACGGAATCAGGAAAATACAAACTTTCCGTTTCTTCCGTGAGCGATGGCTCACAAATCCCTGTCGCAATTTTGGCGGAAAACGTCAACGCTGAAAGTGAAGATAAACAGGCCGTGGTTTATTTTACAGGTGAATTTAATTCGGATGCTTTGACATTCGATAGTAGTTTCACCGAGGACACCGTAACCGAAAAGCTCCGTGAAAAGAGCATTTTCATTAAGAAAACTCAAGCATAAGGAAACGAAAATGGATATTTTTTCAACTCATGTCTTAACTAAAGTGGTGGAGAACTTAAAAACTCCACCTTCTTTTTTGTTGGATATGTTCTTTTCTCAAGAACTCCGCTCCGACACCGAAGAAATTTATTTTGATACGCAAGAAAGCAAACCGAGAATTTCTCCGTTTGTTTCTCCGTTAATGCCCGGAAAAGTCGTTGAACACGAAGGCTATCAAACCAAATCTTTCAAACCGGCTTATGTCAAAGATAAAAGAAGATTTACGCCGGATATGCCTTTCAAACGTATGGCAGGCGAAAGAATTGGCGGAGAATTGACACCGGCTCAACGCTTGGAAAAAGCCGTTGCCGTAACACTTAGCAATCAACTTGATTGTCTAACTCGTAGAGAAGAAGTTATGGCTTCGGAAGTTCTCCGCACCGGAAAAATCACGGTAGCTGGTGATGGGTACCCTTCTGTAACCGTTGATTTTGGCCGCGATGCTTCATTTACGAAAGTTCTTGCCGGTGAAAACACTTGGGACAAAGAAAGCGTAAACATTTTAGACAATCTCGAAGATTGGGCTGGAACAATTCAATCCAAATCAGGAGTTGTCGCTAATACCGTGATTTTAGAGCCTTCCGCTTGGAAAATCTTTCGCAACAATCCTTTTGTTCAAAAATACTTGGACTATCGCCGAGGCACAAACAACACTTTGAACATTGACCCTGTAATCTTGGGTAATGAAAAAGCCAGATTTGTTGGTAATATTGGCGATTTTGAGGTTTGGGTATATAATGATATATATATCGAAAATGACACCGAAAAGAAAATTCTTCCCGAAAATACGGTTTTGTTAGGTAGTCGTAGCGGTGTTGAAGGTGTACGCTGTTACGGTGCCATTAAAGATGAACAAGCCGGTTTTCAATCAACCCGTTATTTTTCTAAATCTTGGTTAGAAAATGACCCTGCCGTTCGTTGGATGCTCTTACAATCAGCTCCGCTGGTTGTACCGTATCGTCCTAACGCAACTATGTGTGTAACCATTAAGTAGGAGCTTTAATATGAAAGTATTAG
The DNA here is from genome assembly GCA_944391375.1 of uncultured Alphaproteobacteria bacterium. GTDB lineage: Bacteria > Pseudomonadota > Alphaproteobacteria > RF32 > CAG-239 > CAAFZY01. Next base: position 937 of record CALXTJ010000067.1, on the reverse strand, counting down.
CCAATATCACGGTAGTTTTAGGAAAAAAGGAATATGCTCCCGACAGCGAAATTGATATTTCCAATGAAGAAGAAGCCAATTCCCTTTTGAATCGCGGTTTTGTGAGAAAAATCGGTAAAACGGAAAACAAACAGACTTCTACACCACCACCCACTAACAATTCTCAGAAAACTGATAAAAACAACGCCAAAAATAAAAAGGAGACGGAAAACAGTGGTCCAAAAGTTCCAAAAAGCGGTGGATAGTCTGTTTGAAAAGCTGGGAAAAGCAGGAAAATATCAAGACAAAGATGTTTTAATTTTTCTCTTACGTCCCGATATGGTTGTGAGTGTGGGCTTTTCTCAAGCCCACACAGCAACTAATACTATGAAAATCAGAATATCTGATGCCCCTGATTTGAAAATAGATGACGTTATTTATTGTGATGATATTGCATATACCGTCAGCCAAGAGCCTATAAAAGACACAAATAATCTAATTTGGGTATGTGAAGTTTTATGCGATTAGAAGCCAGTTTAAGCGGAAAATTAACCGAATATCTCGAAAAAGAACTAAAAAATGCTGAAATAGCTGTTACCAGAGGCGTATCTCTCGCAACAAACCAACTCAAAGAAAGTATGCGAACGCAAGTAAAATCAGCAGGATTAGGCTCTCGTTTAGCTTTTACTTGGCGAGGCGATATCTACCCAAAATCAAAAAGTAGCTTAAATGCCGCCGGACATATCTATTCCAAAGCTGAAAAAATTATGCAGAGTTTTGAGTTTGGGCTGGTAATTCGAGGAAATGACGGATTTTGGCTTGCTATTCCAACTCCGGCTATTCCCAAAAAAATACGCGGACGTAAAATTACTCCTGAACTTTATGAGCGTTCAAAAGGTATTCGCTTACGTTTTGTTTATCGTCCACACGGAGCCTCTTTGTTGGTACACGAACAAAA
>CALXTJ010000066.1 GCA_944391375.1 uncultured Alphaproteobacteria bacterium | reverse complement strand
ACACTTCATTTTCGAGCCGTCCAAGCTTTTCCATATCCAACGTGCAAGAACGTTTAATAGGATTTACCAATTGTTTATCAGAACTTGCCAGCCAAATGGAACGAGCGAATTTTGCGCTGAAATTTCCCATGTCCGTCATAAGGTACGCGGCTTCGACTTGGCGTTGCGGCTTCATTTTCTTTAAATATGTGAAGACACTGCCGGAGATGATTTTATCGTTGAGTATTTCCGCTGCTTCGGCACAGATACCATCTAACAGGTTCTTTTTTCTGATAATGTTTGCAACGTCAAAATCCAAGGCTTTTGCGAGCCGCTCAGGCGTGACTCCGCGTTCTATGGCTTTGACGATCATTTTGTGCTCTTGGACATTGGAAAGACGATTGACATGTTTATTGTAGGTAAAGGCTTCATCATCTTTGGACATTAGACAACTGACCGTTGAAAAACCAAGTTGTTTGAGCGCTGAAACTCTCAGATGTCCATCAAGCAGGAGATATTTTCCATTTTTCACCGTAACAACGGGAGGTTCGATAATTCCTACTTCCTTTATTGAGGCGAGAATAACCTGAAATTTTCTACCCATTAATAATTGAGGAGGAACGTCCTTAGAAAAATGCAATTCTTCAATATTAATCTCGAGAATTTCGTTTTCAAAGGCGGGAAGCAATAGTTGTTCAGACATCTTGATTGACCTTTTCCGATATAAATTGCGGCAATTTTTCTAAATTTTCAGCTTTTAACAGGTTGGCAAAATTACTGTCTGCCAAAAGTTTCTTAAAACTTTCAATCAAGAATATAAGCGTACTTTCCACTTTATCCGCTTTTCTGATCAGCAAACGCTTTTTGCTTATTTCCTGTTCATATATCTTATTTAAATCCGCCGGAGATAGAGGTTTGTGCTGATGTGCTCTTGAGCGCAGGCCTTTTCCGCTTTTTTTACGTTGTTCTATGATTTTTTTTATTTGTCCGATTTTATTTCCGCGGATTAGATTTTGTTCATAGGCATCCTGCAACAGTGATTGCATTTCGCTGTCCGGCGTTTCTATGATTTGAATTGCAACGTTCAGCGGCACTTTGTTTGTTTCAACGGCATTAATTAATCTTTCTTCGCCACGATCCTGCAATTTTAACATTTGGTTGATGTAATCCTTTCCCAATCCTGTTTTTTCCGCTATTTCATTGGAATTGTAACCATTGTCTCTCAGCTGTTTCACATTTTTAAAAAGCTCATACGGCTGGTAATTTTTGCGGGCGATGTTTTCAACCAGACTCATGATAAGAGAATCTTCCTCATTGGCATCAACAATGATAGCAGGAATAGTTGTTTGATTTTTTGCCATATAGGCTTCAAGCCTGCCTTGTCCACAAACTAAATCATATTCATATCCATCTTGTGGAACAGCTTTTTTGGAAATCGTAATCGGGCGCTTTAATCCAACATCTTCAATATTTTGACGAATTTCTTTAGCTATTTGTTTGTTACGTTCTCTGGGATTCAGCACGAAAATTTTATTGATTTCCACGTTGCGCAATTCTCTGTTCATTGTTTTACCTCTCGGATAGATATGCATTTCGCCATTTCATAAAGATAGTCCATGTTCTCAAAACGGTAAGAATCGATAAATCCTGCATTGTGTTCATCCAATTTTATATTTGGAAGTCTAAAATCCAGTGAAGGAAGCAGGTAATAGTCTAATACGCCGGCATTATCCGCCTTCATCCTGACGGCGATGGTTACATCAGGATTGAGAATCGTGTCAAAACGTACTTTCCAGCGGTATTTCCCATTGTTTAGGCTGTTACATCGGCAAATAACCAAAGATGCGGAAAACATATCGTTAACATTAAGCAAATTTCCACTTTCATTTAGTTTAACCTCCGCTCCGCAATCCATAAGCTTTTGTATGGTGTCTTGGATATTTTCCTGATGCAATTCCCGCAGATATCTGTTAATCTCGACATATCTGAAATCCCGTCCCGGATCAAAACCAATCAGCCGGTAGGCACGCACCAATCCGCCAAACCGTCCCGAATAAGCTGCGCTGGAAGGCATGTCTTCTGCCTCATCTATGACTATGGCTGATAAATATCCTTTTTTATTCTGCAATTCTTTAAGTTTTTGCAACATTTCTTCATCGGAGAGTTTTCTGCATCGGGCGGCAAATATCCCTTTAGCCATAAAAAACAGACTGGGATCGACGATACCCTGAAAAGCCTGATCTTTCCTGATCCACATGTCTTCTGGATTGCGTACCCTTTTTATTTTTAACTTAAATGATATGCGGTTGAATATATTGTTCCCTATATATTTTTCGTTGCTGAGAACTTCCCGAACCGTTGCTTTGGTCCACTCTTTGTTTAGATCCGTTCTAACACCCCTGCGGTTCAGTTCATCAGCTATCCATCCTTCATTTCTGCCTTCGCAGACAAACGCCCTGTACATCCAACGGACGTTTTCCTGTTCTTCTTCAGATCCCGGCACCAAGATTACCCGATCTGTTGCAATGCTCTTATGTTCACCCCGCGCCAAAATTCCCTTATGATTTCCATGTTCATCAATCAACATTCTTCTCAAGCCGTATCCGGCGGGGCCGCCCTGTCTGTATCCCAGTGTTATAAGTCTTGACTGTCCCGTAAATACTTTGCCCGACAGTTCTCGGCTGTATTCTGCGGCCATTGTTCTTTTCACGCCTTTGACAATAGTGGATATCGGACTGTCGTCATTTTCAAATTGCTCGGCACAGTACTGCACGCGAACCCCGGAACGCTTGCATATATATTCGTAGTAGGCGCTTTCGTCCGCATCTTGGAATCTTCCCCAACGCGTGACATCCAGAACCAATATGGCCTTGTATTTGACGTTTTTGTTTTGAACATCATCAATCATCCGTTGCAAAGATGCTCTACCGGCAATATTTAAGCCGCTTTTCCCCTCATCAGAATATATTTGTATTATTTCGTAGCCGTGCTTATCCGCATAGTCTCGTATTGCCGCCATTTGATTTTCCGGGGAATATTTCTGGTGTTCCGTCGACATGCGCACATATGCGGCCGCTTTTGTTTTCTCCTCCATTTTTGTATAGTTTAACAGCATATTTTTCTCTTCTTAACATTAAAAATTTTCAATGGCATTGTACCATTTCTTTTTAATTGTTAATGAAAGGATATAAAATGTCTAATACTAAAAAGCACCAGAAGTGGTGCAAAAAAACACTTGACGTCATTGTTTTTACAAACAACTGGGATTTATCTGAAGCGCTGAAAAGAATGCTCGCAGAGCATTATCGACGCAATGTATCAAAACATGTCGCTCATGATCTTTCCCTAAATTTGTATACAGTGCGCAACTGGTACAACAAAGGTACTGGATTGAAGGCCTATGATTTGCTTAAGTTGTTGGAAAACTACGACTTTATTCGTGATTTTCTCGGTTTTAGAAAAATCATCCCCAATAATCGGATAACAGGAAAGAAAAACAGGGAAGAAATACGTAAGAAAATCCTTGATTTACTTTCAAATAATCCGAAAATGACAATGAATGAGCTGGCACTGGCTCTTGAAATTACGCCAAAATCGGTGGAATGGAGGCTGTATCAGCTTGTTAAAGAGAAGAAAGTCGCCCGAATAGGCGCTGCAAAAAACGGCATGTGGCTGGTTCGGAGATAAAATTTCTTTATTGATTTTTTACATTATTATTGTAGTGTATGCATAGGCATGGGGTTACTGTCTGTGCTTAGCGCCGGAAAAATGGCGCGGAGGTCGTAAGAAACCTTTCCTTATGCGGCGTGGGATATTCGCCGTTAGATTTGTCGCCTGCATTTTGCGGGCGGTGATGAATATATCCCCGATTGAAACTGTGTTTTGGTCGGGGAGTAAATGTACTAAAAGTCAAGACTAAAATTAAAAGTTTTTAGCAAGTAAGGAATTAAGGAAGATTAC
>CALXTJ010000065.1 GCA_944391375.1 uncultured Alphaproteobacteria bacterium | reverse complement strand
TTAGGAGATAATGGTAAAGAACTTAAAAGGCCGGCAATATTTTTGGCCGTTACCACCTCACCGTCTTTGGTAGCTCTCTCCATAGTGGAATAAGCAAAATACGGAATCACCAAATGCAAAGAAGAGCATTGTTCCCTTACCAAAGATGAAGCCACATTATAAGCCTCAAATATGGCGTCATTATCAACGGTACCGCAAACAAAAACAGCGGGCCTTCCTTTTATCAATTCCGGATTAACAAACCGCCAATAATGTTCCCCGTCGGGAAATACTTCAGAATACAATTCCAGTTTAGCAAAACTCGGCTCAGCCTTTAACAAGTTATTTTTTAAATAATCATACCTTGCCGATGATAGTATATTTATGTTCATAATTCTGCCTTTAAATTATTTTTCCTCAATCTCAATTGATTTTACCGTCAGATAACCGCTGCCTTGATAATAAGTTCTTATTTCCAAAGCGTTAACATCCTTATCAAAAACCAAAGTTTCCGATATTTGATTATTTTCCGATAGTAAATCTTTTTTTACAAAGCTTTTCTTTCCTTTATCGGCAACCACATCAAACCAAGCCTTACCATCATCAGAAAGTTCATAATTTACAACAATTTCATAAGTACCTTTAGACTTATTAACATAAGGGCCATAGGTTAAAAATCCAGATTTTGAAGTTGTTTTATTGGTTACCGATTTATCGTCATTTTCCACCACCTCAATACCATTTGGTAGCTCCCTGCCATAAAACAAATTTTCATTAACTCTTGCGGAAAGATCATAATCATACTTTAATATAGTATAATTGCCTTTAGTCATTACTTTTTGCGGTTTACCGAAAAACAATTCCACATTTTTTCTCGTAATGCCATACCTATCGTCAGGTCCAATTAAAATAAAATCAGCTTTTGTTGTATATTTTTTGGGAGATAACCAAAAATGTGGTGTAATTCTTTTTCCGTTATATTTTACCGGAAGAATTTGTACATCCGGAAATAAAATTCCATTAGCATATGCATCCCAAAAACTGGCATAGCCTGATTTTAAGTTTTCCTGTTCAACTAAATCAACAACCGGATGATGTTCAATAAAATTACGATGTCTTTTCATTTGCAATCTTGCATCATAAAACAGTAATAATATCGTAGTTGTGGCACAAATTATGGAAATTGTTTTGTTATACTTATGCGGTATTGAGGAAATTATAACCGCCAGCAATATAGTACCGTTAAACAATACCGGAATAAGGTAACGAGCAATTTCAAAACTATTGCCTATATCACTGAAAATAAATCCGCAACTTATAAAAAATGAAGAAAAAACCAAAAAATTTACCCATTTGTTACTAAGTTTAAATTTATAAACAGCCAGACCGTACGATGACAAAATCGCTGCCAAAAATACAGCTCGCAGTAAAATCGGTATTGTTTTTAATGCGATAGGTTCTCCCCAAATCCAAGCATTGAAAATTTTGAAAAATCCAAAAAACCAATAATAAATATGCGAGCTTAACTGTTCTGCTTCTACAAATTTTTGTTGTCCAATTCCCGGCACCACATATTCAATAGTTAAGTGGTATAAAAACATAAGAATGGCAACCGGAAACAATAACAATATATTTAAATCAAATTTTTTAGTTTGCCACCAACTGACAACCGTTTGACTCAAAAGCGGTAAAATTAAATAAAATACGGCATATTTATCACTTTCTACAGCCATGGCGGCAAATAAAGTAAAGATTACTTTGCTTAAAATTTTATACCTTGGGTTATCATTATAAAAAGCCAGTAAAGCAACAAGACAAAAAGATACGGTTCCCGTATGATTGGGAGAATTTAAAAAGCGGTAATTGATGCAATGTAAAAAAAACACAAACATCAGCAAAAAAAGCCATAGCGATACTCCGAAATTGGGTGCAATTTTTTCATAAACTTTATAAGAACATACAAAAATAATGCCCACTATAAACAACGGAGACAATGCCGCTATTATTTGCAGATTAGATGTAAATAGTGCTATAAAGCCGTGAAAAATCAAGTCTGTAAAGTAAAAAGATCCGGTACAAAGGAACCAATCAGAAAGTCCAAAGCCGTCCCGTACCATAGACAAGGCAATAAAAGAATTAACCGAACTGTCGGAATTTCTGATTAAACTAAAAGAAATTTGTCCCAGCAAAAACAAACATACGGCAAAAAACAAGACATAGGTTACATTTTTGTACTTTCCGAATTTGGATATATCCATTTTAAGCTCCTAAAACTAATGTTTTTATAAGTATCTATTTTTTTATTTTATAAAAATATATTGTCAACACTATATATTGACTTTTTAATAAAATCCAATATCTTTTAGTTATCAACAGGCGGAGAGTTTATTATGCAAAAAATGTTATTGTTTATCGGACTTGGTTTACTTATTTCAGCATCGGTTCAGGCTCGCAACATCCGGTACGGTTACAATGCCCACGGCGATTATGTTCCGGTTGAAATTGACGGACAGGATGTTAATTACGGTTATAATGCCCACGGCGATTATGTGCCCACTTCCATAGGCAACAACCGTATAAATTACGGCTATAACGCCCACGGCGATTATGTTCCGACCTCGGTTGGCAATAACCGTATAGATTACGGTTACAATGCTCACGGGGATTATGTTCCAACCTCGGTTGGTGATAATCGTATCGGTTACGGTTACAATGCTCACGGTAATTATGTTCCTACCTCGGTTGGTGATAACCGTATCGGGTATGGTTATAATGCCCACGGTAATTATGTTCCTACCTCTTTCGGTAGCGGTTGGTAGCAACTTTATTTTCAAGGCCGATTGGTAAAATTTACAGACAATGGCAAAAAAATATTGACAAAGAATATGGATTTAAGTAACCTGTTAAACAGGTGTTAAAAAAGGATTATATTTGATGAACATAATAGTAAAACAGCTCAAGTCAAAACGTCAGGAAGCTTTTCCCGCCGTTGCTGTTTGCTATGCGTAAAGTCAGATAACAAACAATAATTAAAGAGCGGGAATTGTCCCGCTCTTTTAGTTTTTAAACGAGAAGGCTATGAATAACATACGAAGATACATAATTAACGAACGCCCCGTTTGGCAGGGAAGACTGCACAAAATCAACAATCAGGTAGTTGATAACCCTCCGTCATTTATTATCAGGCCGCTCAATCATAAAGATGTTGAAGCCATGGGAGAATTGTCATCAGAAATTTATAACCACTTAGGCCGTGGGGAAGAATGTTTTATTCACAAGCATGATACATCTTATTATTCTAAAGCCGTCAATCGGCCGGATTTACACTATTTAGGAGTTTTTCGCGGTGAAAAGCTTATCGGGATGTCATATTTACGAATCTGCCGCAGTTTAGAAGAGTTCACTCAAGAAATTCCGGGATGTCGTCAAAACTTTTTCACAACTGCCGAAAGTAAAATTGCTGCCTTGGGAGCGGACAGTGTATTGCCGGCCTACAGGGGAAACTCGTTAAACCGAATTATGATAGCCTATCGTTTGGAACTGGCAAGGCATCTTCAATGTCAAAAGGCAGCCTCAATTATTGACCGCAGCAATCACTGGAACATGCCGCCCTATTTTAAGAATGGATTTCAAATGTTCGGTTCGGCAATTGATCCGGCCGACGGCGGCAAGATAGCTTTAATGAGCTACAATTTACAAGCCCCAAAATCGGTTCCGGAGCAAGAACAAAATCAAACGGCAAGCATTCAACCGAAGATTTCGGTACCCTTTAACCGATTTGATATTATTGACAAGCTTTTTGCCAAAGGATTTATCGGTTGTGATTATAATAAAGATACTTCATCCATAACTTTTGCATTAAAAGAGGGTAACATTACTTATAACAAACAAGTTAATCGCCATTGGAACTTATTATCCACACGGTTAAGACCGGTATGGGAATATTAAGTTAAAAGCTTAAATTTCCCGATTACGACAAAAGGGCTGCTTAAAAAGAACAGCCCTTTACTTTGGCTCCGACTATCTGATTGGGCACTCCCGCTTTGCG
>CALXTJ010000064.1 GCA_944391375.1 uncultured Alphaproteobacteria bacterium | reverse complement strand
GAACTATAATTTGTAATCATTTCTACGGGAATAGCTCCGAGCTTTCTTAGCAATGTGCTGAAATCTATGGAAAAATCGTGAGTAAATTTATCGGAATTGATAGTAACATAGTCTAAAATACTGCCAATTTGTTCGGTCTGGCGATTAAGTTTATATTTCATCATGGCTTTAGAGTAACCGGCAATAGCCCCGACGGATAAAATACCGATAATGGCCAGAACGCCTAACATCTCAACCATACTTCTTCCGGCGGAAAGTTTGTATAAGGGCTCATCTAAAGCCGTTTTACGGGGTCTCAAAAAATTCATGTACTTTCTGTGTACACTAAAATTTTTTTCGCCCCTAGAAACGACTTTATCTAAACCCTTCTCCAAACTTTCGGTAATGTTATTTACTTTGCTAAAGAAAAAGTAGCCGAGTTTATAAAATTTCATAAAACCTCCCAAAAAATTGGTTAAAATAGCTTTAAACGAAATCTTAAACCGTTTTTTTTTTTTGCAATTTTAAAGTTAAAGCGGTGGATAAAGTTGTGCCGATTATAAAACCTGCTCACGAGTTTTTTGTAAAACAATTTTCGGAAAATCTTCCTTAACCTTACCCAAATGCCAAGCATTACGAGCCAAAAATACCATTTCACCGTCGTGATCTTGGGCAATATTGGCCTGTGAAGCATCCAAAAATTTTTGTAATTGTTCTTTATCGTCGCAGGCAATCCAGCGAGCCGTATAGTACTGAGTAGGTTCAAAAATAACCGGAATATTAAATTCGGTACGGATTCTATCCGCCATAACCTCAAACTGCAAAGCTCCGACAGCCCCGACAATCCATTCTGAACCGATAAGCGGTTTAAACACACTGGCACCGCCTTCTTCGGCAATTTGCTGCAACGCATTGCCCAGATGTTTGGATTTTAAGGGGTCAACGGCTCTGACTGATTTTAAAAGTTCCGGAGCAAAACTGGGAATTCCCGTAAAGTGCAACTTTTCACCTTCGGTTAAAGTATCGCCGATTCTGAGCTGTCCGTGATTGGGAATACCGATAATATCACCGGCATAAGCATCTTCGGCAAGTTCCCGTTCTTGGGCCAAAAACATAACCGGAGTAGGAATTTTTAAGTCTTTTCCGGTTCTGATTTGCTCTAAAGTCGTACCGCGTTTAAAGTGTCCGGAACAAATTCGCATAAAAGCAATGCGGTCGCGGTGTTTGGGATCCATATTGGCTTGAATTTTAAAAATAAATCCGGTCACTTTATTTTCATCAGCTTTAACTATTCTTTCGGCGGTTGGATGAGGCGTCGGAGTTGGGGCAAACTTATGCAGTCCTTCCAAAACTTCCAAAACCCCAAAGTTGTTGATGGCACTGCCGAAAAATACCGGAGTTAAAGATCCGTTGAGATAATCATTTAAGTCAAATTTGGGGCATAATTCCCGCACCATCTCCACATCTTCGCGAAGTTTGCCCACGGCATGAGCCGGAAGCAGGGCATCTAACTTGGGATCATCCAGCCCTTTGCAGGTTTCAATAACCGAGTTTATATGAGATTTATCGCCGGTTTTGTTCATCAAAATAAGCTGATCATTTAAAATATCGTAACAACCCAAAAAGTCTTTACCGCTGCCGATTGGCCAACTGGCAGGAGTTACATCCAAAGCCAAAGTCTTTTCAATATCGTCCAAAAGTACAAACGGATCTAAACCTTCACGGTCTAATTTGTTTATAAAGGTTAAAATCGGGATATTGCGTAAGCGGCAAACTTCAAACAATTTTTTAGTTTGAGCCTCAATACCTTTGGCGGAATCCAAAACCATTACGGCAGAATCAACGGCAGTTAATACTCTGTAAGTATCCTCGGAAAAGTCCTCGTGTCCGGGGGTATCCAAAAGATTAAAGGTAATATCTTCATATTCAAAAGTCATAACCGAAGAGGCCACGGAAATACCGCGTTCCTGTTCCACCTTCATCCAGTCGGAATGGGCACGACGATTTTCACCGCGAGCTTTAACAGCACCGGCTTGAGCAATGGCACCGCCGAACAGTAATAGCTTTTCGGTCAAAGTTGTTTTACCGGCATCAGGGTGCGAAATAATGGCAAAAGTCTTCCTTGGATTTACTTTATTATCAGACATTGTTCTTCTCATAAATTAAAATTTAATCATCATTTTGCGGCATATTATAAAATTTTATTTCACAATACAATACTTTTATTATTTTTCTTGATTTAAATAAAAAAGAGGCTAGTATTTCAAAAAACTGATTTTGTATTAACCGCGGGCGTGGTGAAATTGGCAGACACGCCAGACTTAGGATCTGGTGTCGCAAGACGTGTGGGTTCAAGTCCCTCCGCCCGCACCATCTTTTTAGGTGGTTTTGATTAAAGAGTGGAACACATGAAAATTACAGAGAAAAAATCTAAAGGATTAAACAAGGAATATCAAGCAGTTATCCCTGCTGCTGATTTTGAAAAAGAAGTTGATGCCAAGTTAGAAAAGTTGGCCAAAACAACCAAACTTCCCGGCTTTCGTCCCGGAAAAGCACCTAAGTCCATGTTAAAACAAAAATATCGTGCCAATGTTTTGGGTGAAGTTTTGGACGATATGTTAAGACAAGGAGCCGATGAGGTTATAAAACAAAACAATTTGCGTTCGGCAGCCATGCCTGAAATAAACTTAACGGTTTTCAAAGACGGCCAAGATATAGAATTTGAAGTTGTTGTTGAAGTATTACCGGAAATCAAAGTTGGCGATTTTTCCAAAATTGAATTGGAAAAGTTAATGTCGGAAGTTCCGGCCGAGGAAGTAGAAAAAGCCATTAAATATGTGGCCGAAACCCGCAAAGAAAATGTAAAAATAGAACAAGACCGCCCGACTAAAAAAGGCGATATTGCCGTAATTGATTTTGTAGGTTCGGTAGACGGTGTAGAATTTAACGGCGGCAAAGGCACCGGTTATCATTTGGAATTGGGCTCCGGTTCTTTCATACCCGGTTTTGAAGATCAGTTAATCGGTAAAAATGCCGGAGATAAGGTAGATGTTAAGGTAAAATTCTCTGAAGAATATCATGCTAAAGATTTAGCCGGAAAAGATGCTGTGTTTGCGGTTGAAATCAAGGAAATAAGAGAACCCAAAGAGGTTGTTATTGATGATGAATTTGCCAAAACATTAGGTGAAGAAAGCTTAGATGCTTTGCGTTCCAAAGTAAATGAACGCATTAAGGCTGATTATGAAAATGTATCCAAGATGAAGTTAAAGAGAGCATTATTGGATGTTTTGGATAAGGAATACAGCTTTGAAGTTCCGCAAAAATTGGTAGATGCCGAATATGACGGAATTGTAAAACAGTATGAACAGGCCAAAAAGTACAATCAGTTAGATGAGTACGAAAAAAATAAAGATGAAAAAGATTTGTTGGCCGAATACAAAGAAATAGCTTTGCGTCGGGTTAAATTAGGCTTATTGCTTTCCGAGGTAGGATTAGGAGCCAAAATTACCATAGCTCCTGAGGATATTAACAAAGCTATAGCCATGGAAGCAAGAAAATATCCCGGACAGGAAAAGGCCGTATTTGACTACTATCTGAAGAACAAAGAGGCAGTAGAAGCTCTAAAAGCTCCGATATTTGAGGAGAAGATAGTTGACTACATTTTAGGTCAAGTTAAATTAAATGAAAAGATTGTTCCGGTAGAGGAATTATATTCTTTTGAAGAGGAAAAGAAGGCCGATAAAAAGGCTAAAAAGACCTCTAAAAAGGCCTAAAAAAACAAAAGAGCAAAAACTCCCGAAAGCCGACAGTTTTCGGGAGTTTTTTTAAGCTTTATTAGTTACTTTACAGAAAAGCCCGAGTTTACTCGGGGCTGAATGCTAAGGTGTCGTTAGACACCTCTCCCAATTTGGAAAAATACGGCTTTGTACCTTTTGCCGACCTGCCAAGCTTTTAAGTAAGTATAAAGGCAAAACGATTTTTATGGATGAAAAGCAAACTCCGCAAATTATTTATTCTTTATTGCCCGAAGGTATAAAGATTGAAAGTAAAATCAATAATCCGATTACTGAACACAAACTAACCAAAAATCCCGTTGAATTGGCAGGTTATCAAAATGCCCACCTCCGCGACGGAGTAGCATTAAGCAAGTTTTTGTGCTGGTTGGAAGAAAATTATCAAGG
>CALXTJ010000063.1 GCA_944391375.1 uncultured Alphaproteobacteria bacterium | reverse complement strand
CTACGACGGTTTAGAGCTTCGCTCATCTTACGATTCCAAGACCGCTCTTATTAAACCGCTCTGCCATCTCTCCTTATTTACTATGTGATAGCCTCACAGCTAAGAACGAAAACCGTCAGACACTTCGTGTCTCTACGACGGTTTAGAGCTTCGCTCATCTTACGATTCCAAGACCGCTCTTATTAAACCGCTCCGCCGAAACATCATCACAATAACGAGTGTTTACACGATATATTTTTAAACGTCAAGCACTTTTATGTAATTTATGCAAAGCCTATCTCTTGAAGCCGTATGTGCTTATACCGACTTAAGCTAATTTTGCCAAAGCTTGTTTAATGCGGTTTAAGGTTTCATCTTTGCCCAGTATTACCGCCAATTCGGTTGCCCCTCCCGGAGTTGTTTCTTTACCTGACAAGGCTATCCTTACCGGATAAAGTACCTGACCGTTTTTTAAGCCTTCGGTTTCCGCCAGTTGTTTTAATGCTACAAATAAAGCCTCGTTACTCCACTCCTCAACCGCAGATATTACCGGCAAAGCCTTTTCCAAAGAAGCTTTGGCTATTGCCTCATCGGTTTTCATTTTTTTGTTTTGGAACAAGCTGACATCATAATCAGGCAATTTTTCCAAAAAATCGGTCTGCGTAACTATATCTGCCAAAGTTTCAACCCGAGGCTGCAAAACGGTACTTAAAAATTCCAGATTAAGCGGATGTGTGAAAGCTTTTTCATAATAAGGTATTGCCAACTTATGAAAATCTTGCGGACTTAAGGCCCTAATATAGCAACCGTTCATCCAGGTTAATTTGGCAATGTCAAAAATTGCCGGCGATTTATTCAGCCTTTCCATGGAAAATACTTGCTTTAATTCTTCAAGCGAAAAAATTTCCTGTTCGGTTCCGGGATTCCAGCCCAACAAGGCTATATAATTTAAAATTGCTTCCGGCAAATAACCTTTGGCTACCAAATCCTGAAATGACGCATCCCCGTTGCGTTTGCTTAATTTATGCTGAGCATCTTTCATAACCTGCGGAACATGAACATATACCGGAGGTTCCCAACCAAAGTCCTCATAAATAAGATTATATTTGGGTGTGGAAGATATGTATTCATTACCTCTTACCACATGGGTAATTTCCATTAAATGATCATCAACCACATTGGCAAAATTGTAAGTCGGCATACCGTCGGACTTCAATAGTACGCCCTCATCAAGTTCATCATAATCAATTTCAATTTCGCCATAAACCACATCTTTAAATACCGAAGTACCTTTTTTGCGAATCGTTTGCCTTATAACATAGGGTTCGCCGGCGGCAATTCTTTTTTTAGCCTCGTCCAGCGGGATTAGTTTACACGGATCCTGAAACTTTATGTTTTGTTCTTCGTCTTTTTGTTCATCGGCTTCGGTTTGCGAGCAAAAACAGTAATGAGCACCGCCCAATTCTACCAACTTATGAGCATATTCCGTGTAAATATTTTTCCTTTGCGATTGTACATAAGGTCCAAAATCACCACCGATATCCGGACCTTCATCCCAGTTCATGCCGACTCTTTTTAAGGTTGAGTAAATAATATCGGTTGCACCTTCAACATAACGCTTTTGGTCAGTATCTTCAATTCTTAAAATAAACCGTCCGTTTTGAGATTTAGCAATCAAATATTCATACAAGGCCGTACGCAGGTTGCCGATGTGCATATAACCGGTAGGACTTGGGGCAAATCTGGTTCTTATCATTAGTTTTTCCTCACAAAATTAAGCTTGGCTACAAGATAAAACAAAATATTTGCAATGCAAGAACTTTTTTAAATATTGTCAGCAGCTTTAAAATCGTAAAAAAACATGCTATATCTAACAGGTAACTCTTGACATTTTAAATAAGAATTATTAAAAGTTACACAGCTAGCAACTATCAGGAGTCGGAAAGGCTCCTCAAATCTGTTTTTAAGGAATGACATGTCAGAAAAAGAAACTCAAGAAGTTTATGAAGCAAGCAGTTCCGATTCCCCGTTAATTGACACTTTAGGCAGTGCCGTAAAAAACCTTATTGAAAAAGGTAAGGAACGCGGATACATTACCATGGAAGAACTCAATAAAGTCTTGCCTCCGGAAAAAGAATCTTCCGAACAAATTGAAGATATTATGTCGGGTATATCCGATTTAGGCATCAGTATAATTTCAGAAGCCGAAACCGACAGCTTTGAAGCCGAAGAAGAATCAGATGAAGCTGAGGAAGATTACACCGATGAAGGCGGTAATTTTGATGAAAAAGAAATGGGCCGTTCCGATGATCCGGTACGCATGTACTTAAAAGAAATGGGAACGGTTGAATTGCTTTCCCGTGAGGGCGAAATTGCCATTGCCAAACGTATAGAAGCCGGAAAAACCGTAATGATAAGCGGTTTATGTGAAAGCCCCATGACTCTAAAGGCTATTGCCGGTTGGCGTGATGAACTGGTAAACGGCACCATGCAGCTTCGTGATATCATTGATTTAGAAATGATGTACGGCGATGACAGCGAGGCTATGGTCTACGATGAGGAAGAAACTCAGGTTGACGATTTAGAAAAAGTTACACGGGAGTTAAGTGAAAAAAATTTAGATGAAATAGATGATGATTTAGCTTCCGATATTGAACTGGAAGATACCGTGGGCGATGAGGAAGAAGATATTGCCGATGCCGAGGCCGATGCCGAAGAAAGACATTTAGACGGTGATGATGATTCCGTTGTTTCACAAGAGGGCGATGAAGAGGAAGGTTCTGCCGGTCACGGTTCTACATCCGTTTCCACAATGGAAACCGCTCTTTTAGAGCCGGTATTGGATATTTTAAACAAAATCTCCAGTTATTATGATGATTTGAAAAAAGTGCAATCTCAACGCATGGCCGCCATTTTATCCGGTCGGAAAATATCGCCTGCGGTTGAAAAAAAGTATATCAATCTGAAAAAAGAACTGATTGAATTGATGAGTTCTATTCACTTAAATGCTTCCCGCATTGAGCAATTGGTTGAACAATTAAATGATTTGAACAAACGCTTAATGGGTTTTGAAGGAAAGCTGTTAAGATGTGCGTTGGCTTGCAAAATTAAAAGGGAAGATTTTTTGGAAGCTTATCAAAAATCGGAATTGGATCCGAATTGGCTGGAAAATGTATCGCACAAAAAAGATAAGCACTGGCATGATTTTGTTGAAAAGTACGGTTCGGAAATATCCCAACTGCGGGAGAATATTGCTCAAATGTCGCAAGAGTGCGGTTTGCCTATAAGTGAATATCGTAAAATGGTTGATACCATTAAACGCGGCGAACATGAAGCCGAAAGAGCCAAAAAGGAAATGATAGAGGCCAATTTAAGATTGGTTATTTCCATTGCCAAAAAGTATACCAACCGCGGGATGCAGTTTTTGGATTTAATTCAGGAAGGCAACATCGGTTTGATGAAAGCTGTTGATAAGTTTGAATACCGTCGCGGTTATAAGTTTTCAACTTATGCTACTTGGTGGATTAGGCAGGCCATTACGCGTTCCATAGCCGATCAGGCCAGAACTATCCGCATTCCGGTACATATGATTGAAACAATCAATAAACTGGTTAGAACATCCAGACAGATGTTGGCCGAAATGGGTCGCGAACCTGTTCCGGAGGAATTGGCTAAAAGATTGTCAATGCCTTTGGAAAAAATTCGGAAAGTTATGAAAATTGCCAAAGAGCCGGTAAGCTTGGAAGCTCCGGTCGGTGATGAAGAGGATTCATCTTTGGGTGATTTTATTGCTGATGAGAGTGCATTACAGCCTTTAGATTCGGCTATTCATGCCAATTTGAAGGAAACTTGCACCAAAATTTTATCTTCTTTGACACCAAGAGAGGAAAGAGTTTTACGGATGCGGTTCGGAATTGGCATGAACACCGATCACACATTGGAAGAGGTTGGTCAGCAATTTAATGTTACCAGAGAACGTATTCGGCAAATTGAGGCCAAAGCTTTAAGAAAATTGAAGCATCCGAGCCGTTCGCGTCGTTTGCGTTCGTTTTTGGATCAATAATTATTAAAAATCGGAAAGCTCCGTCTTTGGGCGGAGCTTATGTACTATATAAGGAGCAAAACATGACTTGTGATTATTCTTCGTATGATAAAGATGTTATGTACAGAACGGCCAAATCGGTAAATGTGTCGCGTTTACAAGAGTTGATTGATTTTGCCAAACTTTCCGGTTTTAAAAAGCTTGGGGTTGCCAACTGTATTGCCGTCCAGCCGTATGCCCAAAAGCTGATTGAGTTGCTAAGAGCCGCAGGCTTTGAGGTGGTATCTTTGGGATGTCGCGACAGCGGTTTGAATGCTCATGATATACATCAAGATTTATCAGGACCTTCATGTGATCCGGTATCGCAAGCCGAATTTTTGAATAAAGAAAATACCGACTTTAATATTATGGTCGGACTGTGTTTGGGGCATGAGTTGATTTTTCAACAGCACACCAAAGCTCCGTATACCACTTTTTTGGTAAAAGATTTAGCCACCAACAATAAGACTATAGAAAATTTAGAGTAAGCAAT
>CALXTJ010000062.1 GCA_944391375.1 uncultured Alphaproteobacteria bacterium | reverse complement strand
AAGCATTTTTAGCTCCTTTCATTTTAATACATTTGGTTAAAACAAAACCGCTTTGAAAATTCAAAGCGGGGAGCTAAACAACTGTCAATCACAGTCAGAGTTATTCGTCGTACAGATACGCTTATTTCCTCCACTCCCCTTGCAAGGAGTATTTGATTGAAGATGTTGTTTAGACACCGCCGCCAACCGGCGACAGTGTTTATATTAAAGAAAGTTTACGGTTTTGCAAGCTGTTTCTTTAACATAAGCTCCGGTTAAAACAAAAACCGCTTTGAAAAATCAAAGCGGGGAGCCACAAAACTGCAACAAGTCAGTCAGGTTTATTCGTCGTATATAAATACGCTTATTTCACCTACTCCCCTTTCCAAGGAGTTTCTTGTTGTTGGTGTCTTGTGGGCACCGTCGCCAACCGGCGACAGTGTCTATATTAAAGAATTTTATAGCTTTGGCAAGTGATTTGTTTAATTTTCAGAGTGCTTAATCTTTGTTACCAAACCAATATTATCTCTGATATGCGGCAATCGGCGGTATTTTCATGTTTTGTTTTTGTTGAGCTTGGACGGATTTTTCCACTACCCAATCATAAATGTTTTGCATACTTTTATTGCCTTGTGCCGCCAAGTTTTCCGGATGCCATTGAACGCATAAAATATTTTTCTGTTCATTACCCCAAGCTTCGGGAATATTATCCTTTTTGCTTACGGCATAAACCTCTAAATCGGTTTTATGCAAATAATCTTGCAATTCGCTTTCTACCATAGATTCATTATGTCGTGAATTTACCCAAACCGTTAAACTATCCGTTTGCATAATTCTATGTAGGAAAGAGCCTTCTTTGATACTAATTTGATGAGCTTTATCATCAGGCAGATAATGAGGCTTTTGTTTAAGGCTTTCACCGGTTACCGAATGGTATAATTTCAGGCCGCTTAAAGCACCGATAATTTGAGCTCCGGCACATATACCGAGTGTCGGCAATTTAATGTTTTTTGCATACTTAAATGCCGCCTCATAAGCAAAATAACGCTTTTGCGGCAATTTTTTCGGCGGCCGCAGATAAAAATTTTGCGGGAAACTAAAAAAACCTCCCGGCAATACCAGACCTTGACATTGCGAAACTTGTAAATAAGCATTATCATAATCCAAAAACCTTAAATCGGCCCCGGCCTTGAGCAATGATTTTAAATAATCGTTGCCGATGGTGTAATATTCAGTGCCGTCGGCTGCGGTATCTTCCCCCAATAAAAAACCGATTTTGGCTTTTTTATGATAATCGGGGACAATTTTTTTACAAGCCTCTTCATCTATGATAATTTCCGGGGCTTTACCTTTTGGGGCAAAATCGGCAACTTTGGACTTTCTAATCCCGTAACATGCAAATTCTTCCAAATAAGTAAGCAATATCATTGTTTTTCCCCTAACTTAATAATATGAAAAAATAAATTTTTAGCAATTAAAAAATATGCTTAAAACCGTTGATATCTTTAATTTAATTCTTGGTAATTCGGGGCGGCGGTTGTATATTCTATTAAGCTATAAATTGTAAAAGAACAGGGGTTGGAATGACTGAATTAACCAATGATGAATACTTGAAAAGTGAACAAGAATATAATGCCGATTCCATTAAAGTCCTGAAGGGCTTGGATGCTGTTCGGAAGCGTCCGGGTATGTATATCGGCGATACCGATGACGGTTCGGGTTTGCATCACATGATTTACGAGGTGCTGGATAACGCTATTGATGAGGCTCTTGCCGGATATTGCGATAAAACCGTTGTTATCCTTAATCCCGACGGTTCCGCCACTATTCGTGATAACGGTCGCGGTATGCCGGTTGATATCCATAAAGAAGAAGGTGTTTCGGCGGCCGAAGTTATTATGACCGAACTTCACTCCGGCGGTAAGTTTGATAATAACTCTTATAAAGTTTCCGGCGGTTTGCACGGTGTGGGCGTGTCGGTGGTTAATGCTTTATCTACCTGGCTTAAATTGCGTATTTGGCGGAATAATAAAGAATATTATGCCGAGTTTGCTAACGGTAATGTCGTTAAACATGTTGAAGTGGTCGGCGATGCTCCCAATAAGCACGGTACCGAAGTTTCTTTTTTGCCGTCACCGCAAACTTTTACCCAAACCGAGTTTAGCTTTGAAACTTTGGAAAGAGCTATACGAGAAAAAGCTTTCTTAAACTCCGGTGTTTACTTGAAACTGGTTGATAATCGCGGTGCCGAGCCTAAAGAGGAAGTGTTCCACTATGAGGGCGGATTGTCGGCCTTTGTTAATCATCTTAATAAGGCTAAGGCTCCTTTGCATGAAAATATTATTGCCTTCTCCGGTGAAGATAATGATATAGTGGTGGAAATTGCTATGCAATGGACCAATGCTTATAATGAAAGCATGCTCTGCTTTACCAATAATATTCCCCAAAAAGACGGCGGTACTCACTTGGCCGGTTTCAGAGGGGCTTTAACCCGTACCATCAATAACTATATTACCGAAAACGGCCTGCTTAAAAAAGATAAAAATGTTATTACCGGTGAGGATATGCGTGAGGGCTTAACCTGCGTCTTATCGGTTAAGGCTCCCGATCCTAAGTTTTCATCGCAAACCAAAGATAAACTCGTTTCTTCCGAAGTTCGTCCGGTGGTTGAAGGCGTGGTCGGCGATAAGTTAAAAGAATGGCTGGATGAACATCCGACCGAAGCTAAAATGATTGTCGGTAAAATTGTTGAAGCCGCTACAGCCCGTGAAGCCGCCCGTAAGGCTCGTGAACTTACTCGTCGTAAAGGCGTGCTGGATATTTCCACTCTTCCCGGAAAACTTGCCGACTGTTCGGAAAAAGATCCGGCTTTGTCCGAAGTGTTTATCGTAGAGGGAGATTCCGCCGGCGGTTCGGCTAAACAAGGTCGTGATCGTAAAAATCAAGCTATTATGCCGCTACGCGGTAAAATCTTAAATGTGGAAAGAGCCCGCTTTGATAAAATGCTCAATTCGGCCGAAATCGGTACGATTATTACCGCTTTGGGTACCGGTATCGGCAGAGACGATTTTAATGCCGATAAATGTCGTTACCACAAAATCGTTATCATGACCGATGCCGATGTGGACGGTTCGCACATCAGAACTTTGCTTTTGACCTTTTTCTATCGGCAAATGCCCGAACTTATTGAACGCGGTTATGTTTATATTGCCCAACCGCCTTTGTATAAAGCTAAACGCGGTAACTCCATTATCTACTTAAAAGACGACAGAGAAATGGAAGATTATCTTATCCGCGGCGGTTGTGATGAGGCTATCTTGGAAAAAGCCGACGGCGAAAAAATTATGGGCCAGGATTTAATCGCTTTTGTTGAAAAAACCATGAAGGCTCGCTCCTTAATCAATTCCTTAAGCATTAAAGCTCCGGAAAAAATTATAGAGCAAATGGCCATTTACGGTTTGTTTGATAATGAAAAACGGCAAAACAAGGAGGCTTTGCAAACCGAGCTTAATAACTTGGCTAAACGCTTGGATGATATGGAGGCCGAATATGATAAAGGTTGGAAGGCCGAGATTTTGGATAACGGTACAATATCGTTTAACAGAACTTTACGAGGCGTTAAAGAAGACCATATTATCGGCGAAACCATTACCGATAGTGCTGAAGCCAAGGTCTTAAACGAAATGAAAGATTTCTTGAAAGAAAACTTTGGTACAACCTCCAAACTTACTTCCAAAACCGGCGGCGAAAAACGCATTGACGGACCGGTAGCTCTTGTTGATGCGGTTATGGCCACCGGCAAAAAGGGTATTACTTTACAAAGATATAAAGGTCTGGGCGAAATGAACCCCGAACAACTTTGGGAAACAACCTTAGATCCGGAAGCTCGTTCTTTGTTGCAGGTTAAAATTGACCACATGGAAGAGGCCGATGAAGTATTTTCTACCCTTATGGGTGATGTAGTAGAACCGAGAAAAGAGTTCATTCAGGAAAATGCTTTGAATGTGATTAACCTCGACATCTAATACCTTGGTCTGCGTTTAGCGGGCAGCTGCTAGGGGTTTTGTCACTCATGTAACTGTTTGTACACTACGTTCCAAAACCCCGTCGCATCTGCCTCACCATCCGCAGACCTTTTAGATTGTGCAGTTGCAGAAAAAACTTGCGGCGCATTAGCCGCATTCTCCGCGCTCCTTTGGTCTTTTATTTAAATTCAAATTTCAAGGTTGCATCTTGATTGCCTAAATGCTTGGTGCAAGCTTCATAGATGCTGTCTAAAGTCATGTTGCGTAAACAAACGCTTGTGTCAGTGCATCTTTTATCGCCTTCAAAATAAAATTTGCGAGTATCATCTGTTCCGTAGCCGCTGACAGTGTAAACAGAATTAATGTTGGCGGAATTTTCTTTGGCAACCGTTAACACATTGCGGCATATTTCAAGCGAATTGTTGCTGTTTGATAATAAAGGCAAATTTACATACATTACTAAAGCATGCCAATTTTTATTATTACTGCTGCCAACTTCATTGTAAATATACATTTGATTGTTAAAAATGTCATAAAAGTAATTTTGTATGTTGGGTTTAATCATTTCTTGCGGAATTTCACCCAATTTAACAAACAATGGAGTCAAATTTTGCGCTGATTTATATGAGTCCATAACACGAACATATTTGATAACCGAATTAACAACTTGATTTAATTGTTCGGCATGCTTGTTGAGCTTGTATTTGAACATAGCCTTGCTATAACCTGCAATCGCCCCGACCGAAAGCACACCGATTATAGCCAGCACGCCCAACATCTCCACCATGGAACGCCCGCATAATGCCGCATCTACTTGCCTTCTTCTCGCTCGTGTACCACTTTTGTACACGTCGCTCAAACAAGACTTCACATCTGTACCATTCTTCAGCCGTTCGTTTTTGGTTCTTTCCCGCATAATTTCCTCTCAATATAACAAAAACGTCAAT
>CALXTJ010000061.1 GCA_944391375.1 uncultured Alphaproteobacteria bacterium | reverse complement strand
TCACGGTCTTCAAGAATATGTTGAACAGCAAATTACCGAAAAAACAGGAATAGATAAGGTTCATTATGCAGATTTAGGAAAAGAAATCAAAAATGTTCATAACAAGGCATTTTCGAGGGCAAAGCTAGCACAATATCGTTCGAAACAAAAATAAATTTAGCTCGTAAACTGTGAGTTAAGTATCACCAATCGTAACACCCTCAATTTTCGAGGGTGTTTTCTTATTATAAAAAGACTTCTTTTTTAAAGAAGTCTTTTTTTTACCGCAAACATAAAAAAGTAAGTTTATATCAAGCCCATTTTTTGAGCCGTTACCACTGCCTGCGTTCGGTTATTGACATGTAAACACCTAAGCAAAGCGTTAATGTGTAGTTTTACGGTTGCTTCCGAAACACCCATTTCGTAAGCTATCTGCTTGTTGGATTTACCTTCGGCAATTAAATCCAAAACTTGCGACTGCCGATGAGTTAAAGTTTTTTCGCCTCTAAGCGGGACTGCGTTTTTTACCTCTTTATTATCAAGTTTGAGCATTGCCGGCGGAATATAAGCCCCTCCATCAATTACCAATTTTAAGGCATTATACATAGTTTTGGGCTCTAGGCGTTTGGGTATATAGCCTTTAATTCCCATTTCAAAAGATTTTTTAATATCATGAATATCTTCCGAAGCCGAAATAACAACAAAAGTACCGTGCGGCGATTTTTCCTTTATTTTAGCAAATCCTTCTTCCCACTTCATATCCGGCATATCCAAATCTATAACAACCATATCTACATCCGGCTGCTTATCCAAAATTTGTAAGGCCTGAGCAAAAGTTGCGGCGTTTAGTAAAATAACATCGGGTATAATTTCCCTTAATTGCAAAGCTAAGCCGTCCCTGAATAATGCATGGTCATCGGCAATCAATATTTTCATAACACATTCTCCTTAAATATCATAAGGCACCTTCTGGTTGCAGATATATGCGTATTTGCAATCATTTAAAGTGCAAATATCTAAAAAATGTGATGGTCTTATTTTTTAGAAAAGTCCGATTCTTTTTTTATTCAAGTTCAATATATTCTACACCGGCTTCTTTAAACATTTGAGCCGAATAGTCCAATTTATCACGCCAAGTTCCTTTGGGTGAATTTTCATCTATAACGACCTTATTGGTAATAACCGTTTTAATCCCTGACTGAATAATTGCCCTGGCACAATCGGTACAAGGAGCGTGCGTTGCATACATAACGCACCCTTTTAATGAAGTTCCGGTCAAACAGGCATTATATATGGCATTGCGTTCCGCATGTTCAAAAAAATCGTATTTAGTGGGCCTTTCCATGCGTTCGGGAATATTATCATCCACGCCTCTGACCAAGCCGTTATATCCGGTGGCTCTTATTTCCCGGTCCGGACCAACTACTACGGCACCGGTTTTTGTAGACGGGTCTTTTGACCATGAAGCAACCATAAAAGCCAGTTCCATAAAGCGGCGATTCCATTTATCCGAAAACATAAAAACCTCCTTAATTTGTCTTACAGGAAAGAGTATAACACAATGAATTTTAAAAAAAACTAAAATATTATTTTTTTATACCCTATAAAGAGGTTAATCCTTGACAAAGGAGTAAAAATATAACAATTTAGGCACAGTGATTTTATTTATTTTAAGGAGAAAAAAATGAGTGCCATTATAGATATTCATGCTCGTGAAATTTTGGATTCTCGCGGTAATCCGACCGTTGAAGCCGATGTTATATTACAAAGCGGAGCCTTTGGACGCGCCGCCGTTCCTTCGGGAGCATCAACCGGAGCACATGAAGCCGTTGAATTGCGTGACGGTGACAAAAAGCGTTATATGGGCAAAGGTGTAGAAAAAGCCGTAAACAATGTTAATGATGCCATTTACGACGCATTGGCCGGATTGGAAGCTGAAGATCAGATTGAAATTGATAATACCATGATTAAGCTTGACGGCACGGAAAACAAAGGCAAACTCGGAGCCAATGCCATTTTGGCCGTATCTTTGGCCGTTGCCAAAGCCCAAGCCGAAGAAGCTGGTCTTCCTTTATATCGTTATTTAGGCGGTACCATGGCTCGTACTTTGCCGGTTCCGATGATGAACATCGTCAACGGCGGTAAACATGCCGACAACCCGATTGATATTCAAGAATTTATGATTATGCCGGTTTCTGCTCCTTCCATCAAGGAAGCTGTTCGCATGGGTGCCGAAATTTTCCACACCTTAAAGAAAAACTTAAAAGCTGCCGGCCACAATACCAATGTTGGCGATGAAGGCGGTTTTGCTCCCAACTTAAAATCTGCCGAAGAGGCTTTATCCTTTATAGTTAATGCCATTGCCGATGCCGGTTACAAACCCGGAGATGATGTTGTTTTAGCCATTGATGCCGCATCTTCCGAATTTTATGAAAACGGCAAATATGAAATGAGAGGCGAAGGAAAATCTTATACTTCTGCTCAAATGGTAGAATTTTACAAAGATTTATGTGCTCGCTTCCCGATTTTTTCAATTGAAGACGGTATGGCCGAAGATGACTGGGAAGGTTGGAAATTATTAACCGATACCTTGGGCGAGAAGGTTCAATTGGTAGGTGATGACTTATTTGTTACCAATCCGAAGCGTTTAGCCATGGGTATTGAAAAAGGAGTAGCCAACTCCATTTTGGTAAAGGTTAATCAAATCGGTTCTTTAACCGAAACCATGAAAGCGGTTGATTTGGCTCAACGCAACAAATACACTGCCGTATTATCGCATCGTTCCGGCGAAACCGAAGATACGACTATTGCCGATATTGCCGTTGCCACTAACTGCGGTCAAATTAAAACCGGTTCCATGTCCAGAACCGACCGTATGGCCAAATACAATCAACTGATTCGTATTGAAGAGGAATTAGGTGATATGGCAATTTATGCCGGTAAGTCTATTTTGAAAAAATAATTTACCTTAAATCAAAAAAATATCCGAAACAATTTCATGTTTCGGATATTTTTTAATGCAAAATAAATAAAAACATGTTATAATACGCCGTAGTATGATAATTATGCGGAGATATCAGATATGAAAAAAATATTTATGTTAATACTTGCAGCCGTTGTTTTGTTTGCTTCTCAAGCTTATGCCGTGCATCCTAAGCTGAAAAAACATCGCGGAGAATTAAATGATGCTCAACGCTTTGAGCAACAACTTTTACAAAAACGCAACGCAGCCCGTAAAGTAAAAACCAAAAAAATTTCCGGTGCCGCCAGAAGAGCAAACACTGTTACTGCCGATTCGTCATCGGAACAAGCCGGCTCTCAAAATGACGTAACTTACTCGGCACCATCCGGCAATGCTTTATTCTCAAGTTCGGGAAATTCTTCCCTTTCTTCCGGTATGTATATAAAATAACATCCAATTTCAAATCATAAAAAACGAACTCGCCTGCTTAATAAAAGCAAGCGAGTTCTTAAATTAAAATCTATACCCAAGGCCTATGCGGGCGTAGGCGTTGGGAAATTCGTCATATCCGGCCCTCCTCCAGAGAAACATATAGCCTCCCTCTATATTAAGGAAGATTCTTTCTCCAAAGGTGATGTTAAAACCGGTCTTCACCTTAAAGTGAAGATCATCGGTAAAGAACCTATCCTCCGAACACTGAGTTACCTCTTTCTTTTCCACCACAGCCCAAGTGGTAGCACCGCCCATGAGGTAGTATTGGAATTTTTTACCAAATACCACACCAACGGCAGGCGAAAAGTAACCAAAGTTCTTTCTGGATGGATTAAGCGAAGTATTGGCATAACTCCAACCTCCCTCCAGTTCCATCCTAAAAAAGGAAACATCTAAAGCCACCGCACCTCCGACGAGGGGCGTGTTCTCAAGAAAATTGTATCCTCCGTAAACAATAACGGAGGGCTTTAACAACTCCCCACTCCTGTCCAGAGGGGAAATTTTTCCTTGTGCCCCAAGCTCTGCCACCGATACTGTAATCAGTACCGCAATGGCTAATAAAATTCGTCTCATAATATGTCAAAAATTTATTTTGCACTATGTGTAGCACAAAACATTTAAAATGTTAATAATCTTTTTACAAAGTATTAAAATTTATGCTTTCGCAACACAGTTTTAGCTGCCAAAACAGCAATGGCTCCGCCCAAAAGACTCAACAACGCCCCCATTTTGGCCGCATCTTTTAAAACGGTTTCAACATAGGCTATATCGGCAATAAAAAGCGATACGGTCAAACCGACTCCTGAAACCATACTTATCAATATAAGTTCCGTTAAACCTATTTTGGAATTAAGCTTATACCCGAACAACCCACAGACTTTTACAAAAGATATAATACCGATAAATTTTCCCAAGACCAAAGAGGCTAAAATTATCCAGGTTAAGGTTGAGATATTACCAAAGGCAACTCCGGCATTGGTAAGCCCAAAAAAGAAAAGTCCGATGGTAACAATCGGTTTTAAGTGATGCTCCAGTTTATGTAAGGGCGATTTTTCGCCTTTATCGCCGGATATAAACGGCACAATCCAGATTAAGGCCAGCGAAGGATGTAAATTGGCCATAAACATACCAAACCACGACAAACCGGCCGGAACGGCATAAGGCATATAAGTTTTGGTATTAAGTTTGCGTAATAACAGACTTAACAAAACAGCCCCAAACACAAGAAACAGGTATTCGGGCATAACCGGCTTTTGAGCATCGGGATAAAAAACGGCAATAATGCCCAAACCGATTAAGTCGTCTATCACTGCCAAAAACAGCAAAAAAGTTATAGCCGGATGCTTTTTAGGAAAAATAAAGCGGGCAAAGAGAAGGGCTACGGCAATATCGGTAGCGGTACCGATGGCCCATCCGTTATCAAAGGAAGCTTGTCCCCAAATACTGTTAAAAGTAAAAAACAAAACTATCGGTAACAGCACTCCGCCGATAGCTCCGACCAAATTAGGTATGGCTTTTTTTATGGAATTTAATGCTCCGTTCGGAGAAAGCTCATGGACTATTTCTATCATTACCTGCCCAAAAAACAGCACTAAAAATACATCATTTACCAAAAAATGAATATCCGTGCCGAAAAACCATTTGGCATGTAAAAAATGTTGATAGGATTCACTTTCCCAATTAGCCCAGATTAAAGCAATAAATATACCCAAAATCAGCGGCAACGACCATTTTTCCAAAAACAGCAGAGCTTTTTGCATTATCTTTCCCGTAAAATTAAACACTTATAAATAATAATCGGGAAAATTGTTTTTACAAG
>CALXTJ010000060.1 GCA_944391375.1 uncultured Alphaproteobacteria bacterium | reverse complement strand
GATAAAATTAGGGAAGAATTAAAACTTCAAGGCATTATCTTGGAAGATTCTCCGACCGGCACAACCTGGAAAAAAGCGTAAAACAAAAGAAAACCTCCCCTAAGGGAGGTTTTTTAATCTGCATTAAATTACAAACATTTATATAAACCACCGCAGCTGTTACGACTGTAATTAAGTCCGGCTTTAGTGCATTCATCTTTGGTATATCTATATTCCGCACTGCAGCAATTTTTGTAATATGATGAATTATAAGGGCATTTATCGGCCAAAATCATCCCTGCCGAGCAAGAAGAGTAACGATACCCCTCTTGTTTGCATCTGGTTGCCGAATCCGTCGGTGATGAAGCATTTTTTGCACTTCCGGCACTGCCGTAAGTTGATCCCGGCAAAAAGGTTACGCCGGCAAACGATTGCGTGGCACATGCTCCGACAAAAATAAAGGCCATAACTAGAGTCTTAAATATTTTCATAGGCTATCCTCCTTATTATTTAATATATTCGCTTTCATAAAAAAATACAAGCAAGTGTTTTATTATCCTATAACTTCTCTTCTGCCCACATGATCGGCGGCCGATACAATTCCTTCTTCTTCCATACGGTCAATCAGGGCGGCGGCACGATTATACCCGATACGCAGTTTGCGTTGAATATAGCTGGTTGAGGCTTTTTTGTCGTTACGAACAATAGCCAAAGCCTGTGAATAAAGGTCGTTATCGTCGGCTCCCATAGAGGTTGAATCAAACACGGCAGGAGAATCCTTGGTATTAAGTTCGCCTTCGGTAACCTCTTCAATATATTCCGGGGCACCTTGTTTTTTAAGGAAGTCAACCACTGCCTCAACCTCGCTGTCTTTAACAAAGCTGCCATGGACACGCAACGGTCTTAAACCGGCCGGCATATAGAGCATATCGCCCATACCCAAGAGTTGTTCGGCCCCCTGCTCGCCCAAAATGGTACGGCTGTCAATTTTGGAAGTTACCTGAAAACTGATACGGCTCGGGAAGTTAGCCTTAATGGTACCGGTAATAACATCCACCGACGGACGCTGCGTAGACATAATAAGATGCAAACCGGCGGCACGAGCCATTTGAGCCAAGCGTTGAATAGCGGCTTCAACTTCCTTACCGGCCACCAGCATTAAGTCGGCCATTTCATCAACAACAATTACAATATACGGCAGCGGTGTAGTATCCAGTTCTTGTTCTTCATAAACGGGTTTACCGGTTTCGGGATCAAAGCCGACTTGGATAGTACGGGTTACTTTTTCGCCGCTTTCTTTGAGCTCTTTTAACTTTTGATTATAGCCCGAGATATTACGAACATTAAGCTGAGCCATTTTGCGGTATCTTTCTTCCATTTCACGGACGGCCCATTTTAAGCCGATAACCGCCTTTGCCGGATCGGTAATAACCGGAGTAAGTAAGTGGGGAATACCGTTATACATAGAAAATTCCAACATTTTCGGATCAATCATAATCAGTTTACACTCATCCGGACGCATACGATATAAAAGCGATAAAATCATGGAATTAACGCCCACCGATTTACCGGAACCGGTAGTACCGGCAACCAGCAAGTGGGGCATTTTGGCCAAATCGGCATAGGTGTTTTTACCGCCGATATCCTTACCCAAAACGATGTTTAAGGTATTTTTGCTTTCCTTAAACATAGGATCTGAAATTAAATCTTTAAGCCAGACGGTTTCGCGTTTGGCATTGGGGAGTTCTATACCTATGGTATTAGAGCCGGGAACCACGGCAATACGCACCGAAACGGCCGACATGGAGCGGGCAATATCATCGGCCAGACCGATAACGCGGGCAGTTTTGGTACCTGGAGCCGGTTCAAGCTCGTACAAGGTTACCACCGGTCCGGGGCGGACTTTAACGATTTTGCCATTGACACCGAATTCTTGCAAAACGCCTTCAAGTTCGTGGGCAATATTTTCAAGTTCTTTTTGGCTTACTTCATTGCCGCCTTTATCTTTGGGGCGGGAAAGAAGGTTAATGTCGGGGTACTGATAACCGTCATCATCGGTTTTAGATTTTTTGTTAGGTACTTCTTTTTTAAGCGGCTGTGGTTTAGGTGCCGGTTCGGTTTTCAAGACCGGCTCCTGACGAAGTTTGGGAGCGGCTTTTTCTTTATCTGCGGTTTTATGGCTTTTAGAGGCCGCAAGCGACCAAATTTTGCCCATAAATTTACAGATATATTGCAAAAACAGAACAATATTTTTGCTTACATAGCAAATACACTTATACCAATCTTTAAAAGTTATGCCCATAACCAGATTAAGAGCCATAACGCTTACAAGCAGGAGCAAGCCGGCCAGAACATAGTGAGCATAGGGCAAGTTAAAGTTATTAAAATAGGTTTGCAGATATGCGGCCAATTTTTGAGCCGGTTTTCCGCCCAAACCGTAATTACCGAAGCGATAGCGGCAAACCAGATTAAGAAAAGTTGAGGTTGTAACCAGACCGATAACAAAGGCCAAAATGCGGATTTTAGCCTCAATGATGAGGTTATGACGCAACAGATTATAACCCCAGACGAGCCAACCCAAGAGGAATATGGGCAAAGACACACCAAAAGCAAACAGGACAAACTCGGCCAAATTGGCACCAAATCCGCCCAAGGCATTAAGCGGTAAATTATCATTCAGATTATTAAAGGCGGGATCGGCGGGATTATAGGTTGCCAGGGAGGCATAGACGGCC
Organism: uncultured Alphaproteobacteria bacterium; assembly: GCA_944391375.1. Taxonomy (GTDB): domain Bacteria; phylum Pseudomonadota; class Alphaproteobacteria; order RF32; family CAG-239; genus CAAFZY01. The sequence continues at coordinate 2,951 of CALXTJ010000060.1, read as the reverse complement.
AAAGCGGTCAAAATCAGCAGCAATCCGGAGAGTTTGATTACAAAGCGTTTGAATTTGGTATTTTGATTTTTTTTATTTTTCTTTGCCATAGTACATCCTTACAATTTAAATTTTTTAAGTTCGTTCAAGCTTTGCACGACATCATTGCCGATACAGCTTGAAGGGTCCAATTTAACATTTATAACATTGGAGGCTTTATAAATTTCGTAATTCATCAAGCTGGGAATTTTAATATTATTTTTATCCATATGTTCGTATATTTTTTTAACATTTTCGGTATGTTTATGTTGCAGCGGATGATCAAATTTAGGTCGGCACAGAGCCAAAACATCGGATATTCCCTGTGAGACGAGTCCTTTTTGCATTAAATACATAACAAGTCCGTTATTTTTTTTATCTTCGGGGATGGGGAACAAATCTTTAACTTCCTCCCGATTAAGCATAAAAGTAGAGAGGCATATATTAGCATCTTTGCCAAAGTTGAGTAAATCAACTTTAGGCTCAACATGGCAGCAGCCGGCAGGTAAGAGGTTATATTTACCGTCGGCAAAAGCGTAGCTTGTGTGGCTTAAGACCGCATCATAGCGGAGCATAAAGCCGATTTGGCGAGATATTTTATTTTTAACCCAAAAGCTATGAGGTTCCAAAAAGGCGATATAATCACCTGTTGCTTTGGATATGGCAAAGCTATACGAATCGGTATCGCCCTTATGTTTGGTATTAAGGCAGAGTTTGACGCGATTATCTTTTTGCCGATATTTTTGGAGTTTGGCGGCAGTAGTATCGGTAGAGGCATCATTAACGATTATCCACTCCATATTTTCGTAATCTTGATAGGCAAAAGATTTAAAAGCGGAGGTTAAAAAGCGTGAGCAGTTATGGGCTACCGTAACCACCGATACTTTTTTATTAACAAACATTTTGCCTCCCCAAGTTATACAGAGTTAAAAAGGATTAGATGATAAAATCTTGACTTTTAAACAAAGTAAACCTAAATTCCCAATAAATAATTAAAATAATTAAAAAGAAGAAAGGTTTTTTTGTTAAATGAAGTACGCTTTTGTATTTCCGGGACAAGGTTCACAATTTGTGGGCATGGGGAAAGATTTGGCAGATAATTTTGCTTCGGCTCGTGAAGTATTTGAAGAAGTAAACGAGGCCTTAGGGCAAAACTTATTTAAGTTAATGACGGAAGGTCCCGACAGTGAATTGATGTTGACATCAAACGCTCAGCCGGCGTTAATGGCACATTCCATGGCAGTAGTGAGGGTATTGGAAAAAGAATTCGGCATTAAGTTAGCCGACAAAGCCTCCTATGTGGCCGGACATTCGTTAGGGGAATATTCTGCGGCATGTGCGGCGGGAGTATTTTCGTTGGAAGACACGGCCAAATTATTAAGGATTCGCGGTGATGCAATGCAAAAAGCGGTACCAGTCGGGGTTGGCGGCATGGCTGCGGTATTGGGGGTTTCATTCAAAGACATAGATGCTTTGGTTGAGGCCTGCAACGACGAGCGGAATTTATGTGTAGCAGCCAATGACAACTCGGACGGACAGGTAGTATTATCGGGCCACACGGCAGCCATTGAAAAGGCCGTGGAGATAGCCTCGGAGTTTGGAGCCAAGAGGTGTGTAAGGTTACCGGTGAGTGCTCCTTTTCATAGTCCGTTGATGCAACCTGCGGCGGAAGCCATGGCCAGAGCCTTTATGCAGGTAGAGAGTTCTGATGCTCAAATACCGTTAATTGCAAATGTTTTAGCTGCTCCGATTACGGATCATAAACAAATAATTAAAAACTTAATAGAACAAGTTACCGGAACAGTAAGATGGCGGGAGACCGTTATATTTATGAAAGAGCAAGGGGTAACCGACATTATAGAGTTAGGTGCCGGAAAGGTTCTTTCAGGAATTGTCAAGAGGAGCCAGAAAGATATAAACTCGGCTTCGGTCGGCTCTGTGGCTGAAATTGAAGAGCTGGCAAAAAATTTATAACTTTAACAAAAGGATAGAAACATGTTTAGACTAGATGGAAAAGTTGCTTTAATTACCGGAGCTTCCGGTGGTTTGGGTGATAAGATTGCTCGTACATTACATGCCCAAGGTGCCACCTTGGCCTTAACGGACATGCGTGCCGAGCGTATGGAGCAATTAAAAGCCGAATTAGGTGAACGGGTTGAATGCTTTGTTGCCAACTTATCCAAAACTGAAGAGATTGCCAATTTGGTTAAAGAAGTTGAGGGCAAATTCGGTCAGATTGACATTTTGATAAACAATGCCGGTTTAACGCGTGACAATTTATTTATGCGTATGAGCGATGAGGAGTGGCAGTTAGTATTAGATGTAAACTTAACGGCCGGATTTAAGCTTGCCAAAGCGGTTATTCGGGGCATGATGAAGAGAAGATACGGTCGTATTGTAGGTATTGCTTCGGTTGTAGGTGTTATGGGCAATGCCGGTCAGGCCAACTACTCGGCATCCAAAGCGGGCATGATAGCCATGAACAAGTGCTTAGCACAAGAAGTCGGTTCAAGAGGCATAACCGTAAACTCGGTAGCTCCGGGCTTTATTCGCACTCCGATGACGGATGTTTTGCCGGAAGATGTAAAAGCGGCTTTATTAAAGAAGATACCGGAAGCCAAGCTTGGCGAGGCACAAGACATTGCCAATGCGGTAGCCTTTTTGGTATCAGACGAAGCCCAATACATTACCGGACAGACACTGCATGTCAACGGCGGTATGGCAATGATTTAATTTTACCGAAGTTTGGTAAACAAAAAAAGTCCGATAAGCAATTATCGGACTTTTTTTGATTAAGTTTAGGCCATAGATTTTATATCCTCTTCAACATCAACAAGTTCAATTTTGATGCGTTTGTCATAAAACGAGGCCAGGCTTGCCAGTTCGCCAAGGGCCAAAGGATAGCCTTTAATTTCCAAAGTTTCCAAAAACCT
>CALXTJ010000059.1 GCA_944391375.1 uncultured Alphaproteobacteria bacterium | reverse complement strand
AAAAAAAACGGTTTAAGATTTCGTTTAAAGCTCTTGTAACTAATTTTTTGGGAGGTTTTAAATGAAATTTTATCAATATGGGCGATCAATGGTTGAGATGTTGGGAGTATTGGCCATTATCGGAGTTTTATCCGTGGGAGCTATTGCCGGATATTCCAAGGCCATGATGAAATATAAACTCAATAAACAGGCCGAACAATTAACAACCGTTATAAATGCCGGTTTGCGTTATGCCGGTCAGTGGAATTTTAATGAGTCTTTTGTTGATACATTGCCGTACTTAATTAAACTGGGCGAAATCCCTGAGGAAATGATAAGAAATGATACTGACACTCATATATACGATGTTTTTAACACATCTATTGAATTAGCTTACACCAAAACCGATACCGAAAAATATACGCAATTTTTTATAATGTTAAATACCTCAAGAGGAGATGATAGATCTTTAAGCATTTGCCGCAATATAGTTACAACCGCCAAGGAATTTCATCAAAATGTGCAATATATTGCCATAGTAAGTAAAAACAGCAGCAGTGGATATGATGATAAAACTTATCTTGGGGATAAGTATTGTGGTACAGAAAGATGCATGAAAGATTTGACTGTATCCAAAATAGACGAATGGTGTCGTTACAACATCGGTAAAACAGATACCCCGCATATTAAAATTGTTTGGGATGAATAGTAAAATATTTTTACAAATAACGAGCCGGATTTTAATTAAAATCCGGCTCGTTACTGATTGTAAAAACGACGCTATAGGTTTTTATTTAGAAAAAAGACCGCCGAGATTTTTCAAATTATCCAAAGCATCTTTGCCCTGTTGTTGCAAATTTTGAGCACCTTCTTTTAAGTTTCCGGCAACATTTTGGGCAGCATCCTGCAACCCTTCCAAGTTGGCAGACAACACGGCCTGAGAAGCGGTTTGCAAAATTTTGGTAATTACTGCGGTAATTGTTTCAACCGGAGATGAGCCTTGTTTTTCTTGTCCGATATTGCTCATTTTGATAGTCGGTAAGCTTACGGTTATCGGGGCTTTCAGAGCACCTTTTCCTAATATGGCGGCAACTTTACCGTCAGTTACGACCAAGCTCTTGATAATTACTTTTTTAGAGCTTTCTTCGGCATTATCTTCTTTTTGCGGTTTAGGTTCCGAACTATTATCCGAGGCCGTATTTTTTTGGATATTATCCAAAATATCGGAAACATTACTTTTTTTCAATCCGTCGGTTTCGTAGTTAATTTCGGGGGCGGTAATATTTATTTTTTCTATAATAATGGTATCGGAAGCAAGCGAAGATATATCAATTTGAACATCTAATTCCTTTAAGTAGAACAAATAGGGTGATTGGTAGCCTTTGGGATTACCGATTTTGATATTTTTAACCATAGCCATACCGTCGGAGAGGGCCAAATCTACGCCGCCTATGGAAACATCGGTACCGATTATTTGGCTACCGTATTGGTGTACAACTTTTTTGATAATACTTTCCATGGAAGGCATACAAAAGTAAACAGCCACGAGCAACAATACAAAGAAGGTAATAATTTTGTTGCGTCGTTTCATATCCACAATCAGGGCGGTTTTTTTCAAAGCTCTTTTGTACCAAGGTTCCGATTTTTTAAATGTGAGCAAATTTTTAAGTTTATCAAACACTTTATTCATTATACACCTCATAATTTTTTTGAAACATGAGTAAGGTTATCGCTTATTTAAGCAAGTTGCAACCGTAAAAATAAAAAAAAGCAAAAATATTAAAAAAAAATATTGCAAAAAAAAAATTAGGGGGTTATATTCAACCCGACTTATGAGGGTGCGTAGCTCAGTTGGTAGAGCAACTGACTCTTAATCAGTGGGTCTGGGGTTCGAACCCCCACGCGCCTACCAACAAAAAAAGGTCTGCTTTGGCAGGCCTTTTTTGTTGGTTAGACAAGTAGGTGAGAACCCCAGAGGGAGGGGTTCTTAGATGAAAATGTGTTTAAAATAGAATGTAAATATATAACCGCTTATATCAAATACCAATATTTTCCTTTTCGGTAACAGCTACACTCTTTTTATTTTGCAATTTGCTGTTATCTATATATCACAGCCGCAAACAACGCATTAAACGCAAATTGCTTTATAAAAATTTTTTATATGTGGAGATAATTATATGCCCAAAGTTTCCGTATGTCTTGCCGTTTACAAAACAAAGCCCGAATATCTGCAAGAGTGTATCAACTCAGTTTTAAATCAGACTTTTACCGATTTTGAACTTTTGATTATTGATGACTGTCCGGAAAATAATGAGTGTGAGCAAATTATTAAATCGTATTCGGATAAACGCATTAAATACTATCGGAATGAAAAAAATTTAGGTATATCCGTAACCAGAAATAAGCTTATTGATTTAGCACAAGGTGAATATATTGCGGTTATGGATCATGATGATGTTTCTTTGCCGAAACGTTTTGAAAAACAAGTAGCCTACCTAGATGCTCATCCTGAATGTGGTGTAGTCGGTTCGTGGTATAAAAAAATTCCCGGCGGTAAAATCAAAAAGAAAAAAGCAACCAATGCCCAAATTGTGGCAGCCTTGCAAAAGTCGTGCCCGATTTTGCACCCGGCTTCAATGATTAGAAAATCGGTTTTTATTGATAATGAAATCCGTTATGAAAATCAATATACTCCGGCAGAAGATTATGCTCTATGGTCAGCATTGATCGGTAAAACCCAATTCCATAACATTCAGGAAGTTTTGTTTGCATATCGTGAACATGAAGGAAATGCTTCAAAAGAATATGCACAAAAAATGGCAGATGCCCGTAAACAGATTATCAATAAAACCAAGTCGGAACATCCTGAGCTGTTTGGCTTTAAGGCATGGATAAAATCTTTGTTTAATCAGGCAGATAAAAAATTTGAAGCCCAAGCTGCCAAATTGTATAAAAAGTACAGTAATAATAGCCTTCCTTATCATTCCGATGGCCCGTTACTACTTAAAGTTTTCAATAAAGGAATCAGCTTTAAACATAAAAGAGGAGTCGTTTTTGCTGCCTACAGTGCCGAACAAAAAATTACCGATGATGTTTTGTTTTATTTGAAAAACTTGAAAAAGTACGTTGATTTTATAGTTTTTGTTGCCGATAATTCAATTACCGAAGATCAAGTTCAAAAGTTGCAAAATCTGGTTGATATTGCTTATTTTCAAAAGCATGGCGAATATGATTTCGGCTCTTATAAAATCGGCTATAATTTGGCGGCTCAACAGGGCTGGCTGGATAAAGTAGATTATTTGGTCTTTGCCAACGATAGCGTTTTAGGCCCGTTTGGTGATATGGCAGAATTTTTTACAAAATCCACCAAGACAGATTTTTACGGACTGTCGGGCAATACGGAAGGATATGTATTCGGCAATAACAAAATTTACAATACCGGATGTCGTCACTTGCAGTCATATTTATTGGTGTTGTCGCAAAAATTTTTTATGCATCCCGAATTTGTAAAGTTTATTAACTCGGTGACCAGACAGCCAAATAAAATAGAAGTTATTGTAAATTATGAACAAGGTCTGTCTTGTTTGGCTCGCAAATTAGGCTTTAAGCTTGAATCCTTTTTACCGATTCAAAAAGATATTACAATTCAAAATTGGCAGGAGTTTTTGCAAAAAGGACTGTTTATTAAAAAGCGATTATTAAGAAAGAAACACATCAAACTTCCTCATAATGTGCTCCGAAGCGGATTAGATATACATATATAAGCGATATCCAAAGGAATTGGCCTGTATTTACTGCCCGTAAACGGCCGTGTTTTTATCTAAAGTGTATATACTTGTATCGGCTTTGTAATTATAAAAGATGTATTCAACATTAACTAAATCATCTTTGTTATACGGGTTATAAGGTTGTAAAACTTTTCTATCCAAATAAAACGGAAATACCGCTCTTAAAGTGTTGTCCAGCCTCTTGGCAAATGAACTTTGAAAAGCAGCTGAGGTAATAATGTTGGCAACCATAATTCCGTTATCTTTTAAATGAGCCTTAATCATTGCAAAAAAATCGGCCGTTACAAAATTCATCGGAATACTGTATCGTGACGAAAATATATCCACCACTATTAAATCGTATTTTTGCTTGTTGTTAAGCATATATAAATAAGCATCTTGAGCTATAAATTTTTTGTTATTCGTAAGCGGCTTTTGTAAAAACAGGTCTTCGGCAATGTTTTGTAAATCCTTATCTATATCCAAAAATGTATAGTTGTTAAATGTATCATCTATACCAATGGTAAATCCGCCGGCACCCAATACCAAAATATCATGAGGCTTGTCCTGAGGCATATTTTTTATAAAAGTGTCGTTAATAAAATTAACATATCCAAACATTAAATTCCGGTCTTTGGATATTTTAGATGAAGACGAACCGTTAATAGTCATCAATATAGATTGCGGAGTTCCGTTAATAAAATCTTCTTTAGTTAATTCTATACGGGAAATAGCATCATCTTTAACTAAATAACTGTCAATCGGCGACATAATCTGATTATTGTTTAAAACCCAACCGAAAGTAACATATAACAAATAAATAAAGCAGCTAAAAACAAAGTTATTTTTCTTTTCAAGCAACAAGGCGGAAGCGGCGGTAAGTAAGGTTAAGACCACAATGGTGGCTCCCACCCCGATAAGCGGCATAAAAATTAAGGTTGTTGCTAACGAACCGCATACGCTGCCCAAGGTATCAATAGCCATAAATCTGCCGGTATAAGCTTCGTTGTGCCGATGGATAATCCGTCCGATAACCGAGGTTATAAATCCCAAACATACGGAAGGAAAAGCTAAAAACACGGCCGAAAAAAGGCTTACAAACCCTAAAGATGATTTTATGGTACACATGTAAGCCAATAAAAAATATACCTGTATCATAAAATAGCTGCAGGAAATTACATACCAAATCGTTAAAATTTTCAAAAATTTTAACATCATCAGTCGTACCGGACGATGAGCCATTTTTATGGTAGAACCCAAATAATAACCTACCGATAAAAACAACAAAATAAAGGTAATCACAATTGAGGTAATTAAAGTATTTGAGCCGACAAAGTTAATCAGTTGCCTTAAAACAATTAGTTCAAAGGAAAGACTGGTGTATCCTAACAAAAAGATTACGCTTAGCAACACATATTTTAATTTGGCAGATACTATCGGCATATTGTTACTTTCAAAAAACCGATTGCAAAAAATCCTTGAGCTTATCCGGATTTTGCCACCGTACTTTAATTTGCAACACTTTAAATTCTTTTTGCAAGGATAAGGGAATTTTTACAAAATCTTTAGATGTCGTATAAATGTCTAAATCATGTTTTTTAGCATATTCTATAAGTTTATTTAATTCTGCCCGAGTATAAAAATAATGGTCGGGAAAATTATGAGTTTTGACCACATTAAGGCCGCATTTAGCCAAAGAATTATAAAATTTTTCGGGATGTCCGATACCGGCAAAAGCCAAAACCGGCCTAGAGGTATTTTCCGGTTGTTGCTCGGTAATTTTACCGTAAAAAATCGGTAAGTTTATTTTAGAGGCAATGTTAGTTTTATCTTCGCCCAAAATAATTGCCGCCTGAGCTCGTATAAGACCATTATCCAGGGGTTCACGCAGCGGACCTGCGGGAATAACTCGTCCGTTGCCTATACCGTAATTACCGTCAAAGACTAAGAAAGATATATTTTTATAAAGTCCGGGATTTTGAAAACCGTCATCCATTACCAAACAATCGGCACCGTGGGCAATAGCCATTTGAGCGGCGGTGGCTCTGTC
>CALXTJ010000058.1 GCA_944391375.1 uncultured Alphaproteobacteria bacterium | reverse complement strand
TGCTTAATCACTCCTCTTGACTTACACCCCTCGGGGGATTTCTTTTTCATTTCCACTTTTCAGGGTACAGATCATTTGCAAGACGGGGGTTTAACATATCAACTCGGTTCAAGTAATTATACTGAAGTATTACTGAAAAGAAACAGAAGAAGAAACATCATCTTTATTTCCACAACATGTCTGGTAGTCATATGAGGTCTTAGGATACAAGCAGTAATCTATACCGGGCTGACAGATAGCAGGTAGACCACCCCCAAATCCTCCGCTACCGGCATTGCCAACGCCACCGCCACCGGAAGTATTGGAACCGGAATCATCATCATCATCGCCCGGTTGATCAACTACAGGTCTTTCAACATCATCCACGAGACAATACAAGCAACTGTTATCACCTGTGGCAGTGCATACCCCGTCACAAAGATACGGCTTATCATCAGGACAATCACATGGATCTGTCACGGGGTCAGTAGGTTCCACTCCCGGTTTAGATAGATCTCCCTCACACTTATAGCAGATTTTATCACCGGTGTATCCGGCTTCTACTATCTCTTGTCCGGGCATGCATATCGGACTGGTAGAAGTTCTCTCAGGACAAGCTTTAGGTGTACACTTACGGCATCCTATACCATCTTTGTCAGTAAGCGATAATGTCCAACCTGCACTGCCGATTGTTCCGCAATATTCGGCAGATACCGCATAGTCGGTTGTGCATGAGTTGCAGCTGTAACAATCTCGTGTTCCGCTCATAGAGCCGTTAGCGACTGCCACAGCATTACCCGAACATGTTGTGCTTGTTGAAGATCCGCTTGGGCACTGAGCCTCTTCACAATTTCCTGTTGAGGAATTTGTTGTATAGCCGGTTTTACATGTGCATCCGATATAACATGTTTTTGTTGTACCATCAGTCAGGTAAATGGACAACGAACCGGTACAATTGCGGTTGGTGTTATTCTCAAAATAACTTTTATCGGCTGCAACACAAGACTCATAGGTCTTAACACAAGCCCCGTCACCATTCTTTACATATCCGCTTTCACAAGACGGAGCGGTTGAACAACAGGAGACAGTTTTGGAAGAATCGGTATCTGAAGTATCAATACTTACTTTATTATCTTCCTCACAAACCATATGTTCTCCGATAGTGTAGTACGAAGCAGCTTCACAGGTTGCATAGGTTTTAATGCAAACTCCGTTTACATCAACATATCCTGAAGCACATTCGCAACCGATAAAACATTTCACCGGATTACTTCCGGTAATATATATTACGATATCTCCGGTACAGTCCATGTTTGTGTTGTCCGAAAAATAACCAGCCGCCTCGCATGAGGAGTATGAGGTAACGCAAGTATTATTAGGGCCTACGACATATCCGCTTTTACATCCGGCCAAAGCGTAAGTCACGGTTTCGGCACTTTGACATGAAACACAAATACCGTTTTTCGGACAAGCGGATAAAGTGTAGTTAGTACACTTTTTGGATACACATCTTTTGTAAGTAGAATCAAACGGGCACAACACATAATGTCCGCAATCGGGATCTTCGGTTTTAGAATATCCGATTGTTGCACAATCTCCGGCGGATGTTGCATTAGCGGCACATCCGGAAGCTCCGGCATAGTCATTTTTGCAGGTTAAGGCAAATGCGGATGCGGTATGCAGCATGATTGCAAACAACAAAGCCGGGAACAAATATCTCTTCATCATGACAAAGCTCCAAAAATAATCAAAATACACATCACTTACCTCTACACTTTACAGCTAAACATCCGGATTGCAAAGAGCAAGGTAGGATCAATTTTCAACTCAAGGCATATCGTAACAACCGCACACCCCGATTACACACTATTATAACGGTTTTTTTCTTGTTTTGCAACAAAAAAAGAACAATAACCGGATAGTAGTTGTTCATATAATTTTGGAAAATGTCTAATTATTTTAATTACCGGAAACGGATGTACAATCGTAGCACCTCAGGCCGTGATACGACACGGAAGCACAACTGTAACCATCGGAGGCTTTCAGCGGAGAAGAGTAATAGCGTCCGTCTTCACAGGTATATTCTTTGCACCATTTATAATTAGAGTCAAACGGACATACCACATAATCATCAGGGCAGTTAATTACTTCCTTATAGCCCAAAGCCGCACATGAAGGAGGTTGCACACAATCTTGACCGCAATTCTGTGCATAAGCGTTAAATGAAGCGATACATAAGCCTAAACAAAGAACAATAAATATTTTTTTCATAATTTTCACCCCGTTAAGTAATTATGTTCATTATAGTATATTTTTTGTATTTTGCAATCCGAAAAGATTATACAGATAAATTTTTAATCGTAACGGAAGTTTTAAGTTTTTGTATTTAGTTTCGGTTTTGGTAAAATCCTGCCATAATTTTGGGGTATATTGACCGAGGGTATAAAATTCCGGAAAAATCCAGAGTTTTTTATTATAGACGGAAACATGGCAATGCCCGAGAGTGGCAGATTTAAAATTGGGAGTTATTTTTTCAATTAAGGATAAAATTCTTTCGGCTCGCGGCGGATATTGATCTTTACCGACTTTTTTCAATAAGTAAGCCATAATCCGAAATTTAAGTTCATCATCTAGAGCCGTAAAGTTATCAACAGAGCAGCTATAGCCGTAATCGTACCAGTTTTTGAAGTTGTTTTTAACAATTTTGAGGGTTTCGTTTTCCAGGTGATTGCGAGAGCCCCAAAGCCTTTGCATGGTTTGTCCGATTCTATGCGGAGATATACCGGTTTTTTGGTAAAAATCCGGCAAAAAGTGCCGTATTTTAACTCTTAAAAAATCTTCACAGGCATTACTTTCATCTTCCACCCAACGGATATCGTTTTTCAGCAGATAATTTTTCATAACTTCGGGCAGGGTATACAAAAGCGGACGCAAAATTTGGAAATTGTTTTTTTCAAAAACTTCCTTCATGCCGCACAATCCGTCCAGACCGCTGCCGCGTTGCAACCGCATAAAAAAAGTTTCTATTTGGTCGTTTAGATGATGTGCCGTCATAAGGTAGTGGATTTGGTGTTGTTTGCACCAATCCTCCAACAACCGATATCTGGCGATTCGGGCAGCTTCTTCAATGCCGGTTTGGGGATGATTACTTTCCCAGACCAGAGTATGATGTTCAATATTTTTGGCCTGCATAATTTGTGACACATACAAAGCTTCCTGAGCCGACGACGGCCGCAAGCGGTGATCTACCGTCAAAGCGATTATTTTATAACCCAAAGGGGTAAGTTCGTCATTAAGCATCAAAGCTAAGGCCAAAGAATCACTGCCGCCGGAAACACCGACGGCTATATTTTTTTCTTGTAAATTATGTTTTTCCAAAAATTCTTTAAACATTACTGACAATTATATTTTTTAGCTTCCTGAGCGGCTTTGTTTTTAATATCTGATGAAGCCTTGGGAAATTCATTAGGCAAATTAACAAAGGCCAAGCAAGCCTCATCTTTTTTATTAAGTTGCATCATGGAAAGCCCGAGTTTTAAGAGGCAATCCGGACCTTTAGCTCCGGTTTTGTATTGTTCATAGCCTTTAGCAAAGGCCACGGCAGCTTTAGCAAAATTTTTATCACTGTAGTAAACTTCACCGAGCCAATACTGAGCATTTCCGGCGAGTTTGTCATTGGGAAATTTATCTAAAACGAGTCTAAAGTTTTGTTCGGCCTCGGCTGATTTTCCGGCTTTTAAGGCTTCAAGTCCGGCGGTATAAAGGGCATTGGCATCAGCTTTTTGAGTATCGGCGACATTACTTAATTCTGCGGTAGCGATATCATCGCCCAAAATAGATTTCGGGGCACCGTTAGCCACGGCGGTATCAAATTTTTTAGGAGTAGCCAAAGAGCCCTGAGCGGCTGGAATAGGTTTTCCTTCCAGCAATTTAAAGCGAACATCGTTATCTTTATTCATGGTTTCAATTTTTTCTTCCAGTTGCTTGATTTGATATTCAAGTTCGTCAATTTTACCATTTAAGGAGCGAATAATTTCATCATATTGGGTTAGTTTAGCCTCAGCCTGTCCGGGATTGATATTATTGATGGGTGCCTCGGCGTTTTCACGATAGACTTTGCGTTGGAGTATCATCATTTCTTCTTTTAGGGCATCAATCTGTTCCTGAATACCGATTATTTCCTGAGCACGGGAGGTACCGGACATCAGCATCATAACAAGGGCTAACACGGATATTGATACAAGTTTCATATTCAACCTCATAAAGATAATTATCACTACGGCAGATAATATAAAATAAAAGTTTAGAATGTACAACACAAAAAAAACGCACTTTAATTAAAGTGCGTTTTTTTAAAGTTTCAAAGCTGATTACATGTTGACAGATTTAACAACAGTAACGGCACGACGATTTTGAGCCCAAGCAGCTTCGTTATTGCCGAGAACGGCCGGTCTTTCTTTACCGTAAGAGATTACGGAAATACGGTCAGCGGCAACACCTTGAGATACCAAATATTGTTTTACGGCATTGGCACGACGTTCACCCAAAGCCAAGTTATATTCACGAGTACCTCTTTCATCGCAGTAACCTTGAACGATTACATTAACATTTTTATGTTTTCTGGCATTTAACCATTTAACCTGAGTATCCAAAACTTCGGTAGCATTGTCGGTTAAAGCGGAGCTATCAAAAGCAAAGAAAACTCTGTCTTCAGCGTTAGCCATAAAGTCACGAGCTTCTTTATCTTCGCATTCACTGCCGCCGAACATACCGCCGTTAGAACCGAAAGATGAACAACCGGCCAAGAAGGCCATTGCACAGAACAAACTTAAAAGTTTTTTCATATTATTTTCTCCATATGGTTTAAAATAAATTTTGTAAAAAGATACAAAACTGTTTTAATTGCAAAACAACTAATACATTACATAAGTTAAGAAATAAAAATGAATTTTTCAACAACAAAAGATAAAATTTTTCTAAATTGTGGTTAAAGTAGGTAAAAAATTAGAAATTAAGCATTAAATATAAAAAAGGGGAGCCGAGGCTCCCTTTTTAGTTTTAATGCAGCGGCTAGGGCTCGTAGACGAGCTGACCGTCGCGGAAGGTATACAAGCCGACACAGGTTCCGTTTGCGACCTGCATGGGGAAAAAGTTTTCCCTTTCGGCTCTGATGATGGCGGGAACTCCGCAATTGATATCGCAGAAAATCCAGCATTTCACGATTTCTCCGGTCTGCTGATCGGGGAGTCCCACGGGCGTTGCCCATACTTTGTAGGCATTGCCTTTGAGGAAGTAACCGCAAGAAGCATTCTTGAAGGTTACGGTATACAGCCTGGGCAGACTGTTTTCCGGGGCAAAATCATACAGGCCTCGCTGCGTGCGGATGGCATCAAACATACTTTTGATGCACCGTACCTTGAGGTGTTCACCGATACCGAGTACCAGCTTGATTTTGTTATCGGGGAGCGATTGATAGATGGCGGTTTCCTCCAGCATCATATCATCGTCATATCCCTTACTTGCCGGTTCATAGAGGCTGTAAATCCGCCCGAAACCGCGGGTTCTGTACACTCCTTTATCGCTTTTATGCGGCAAAAAGCTCTGTACAAACAGATGATCTTTGCCAAACCGCAACAAAGCGTTATAAGACTTTTTGTGTCTTACGGAGCCGGCCAGAAACAAAAATCCGTCCGGAATCTGCAATTCATTTTTTACTTTTGCCCACTGCTTTGGGGAGATGCACTCAAAGTCATAAAGGACCGAATGCATGGGACTGTGTTTTTCGCCCACCAGAATTTTTTCGTTCATAATAAATATAATTATAGTTAAACATGTTGGTAAGATAGAACATTTTGACAGTTTTGTCAATAAGGGAAAGCAGACTTATGGTAAAAAAGTATATAATATAAAAAAGTTGGGTAATAAGCTGCACGGTTAATTTAAGAAAGCGGCTTTAACATGCTGTCTTTGGGTATCAAGGTCAAAATCGGCTTGGACATTGAGTTGCGGAGCAATTTGAGCAATAATTTTACCGCCTAAAGGAGCGGCATTCCAGGCAGAAGTTACCAAATATGGGGCATTTTCCGGACCCTTAGGT
>CALXTJ010000057.1 GCA_944391375.1 uncultured Alphaproteobacteria bacterium | reverse complement strand
AACAAGACAAAAATTAAATTATTCCCAAGTGGCATAAAAGCGACACACTGTGGCGTTTTCTGCACAGTTGTCGCAAAACTTGTCAATATCGGCTAGGGTTAAATTCCGTAGGCAACGGTTGCTATCAGTACAATATGAGTCGCCATATAATAATCTATCAGAAACGATCTCATTTTCTTCTTTGCCGTCATCTGTCAGCGTAAGCTGTGTAGTCGAGACATGCCGTAATTGGTCATGGTTTTCTTTATATATGTTCACCAGGGCATGGCAAATATCCCGCATTTCATCTTTGCTGTCAAAACGATAGCCAATGCCATAAAATGTTGGATAGGCATAAACCCAAATAGCATTATTAAAAACATCATACATGTAAGTTTGCCCATCTATATACTTGATGCCATCCGGAATAAGCCCCAGTTTGTACATGATTTCAGCATGCGAAATCCATTCGCCGTCAACCGTGCTTTTAGGCAGGCTCTTGGATATCTGTAAGGCATTATTTAAAAGCATGTTCATAGTTTCAGAAAATTTGTTGAGTCTATACTTAAACATCGCCTTAGAATAACCGGCAATAGCCCCCACGGACAGAACTCCAATTATCGCCAAAACGCCCAACATCTCAACCATAGATCTGCCAAGTTCAAAAAATTTCATCTAAAACCTCCAAAAAAATTAGTTACAAGAGCTTTAAACGAAATCTTAAACCGTTTTTTTTTTTTGCAATTTTAAAGTTAAAGCGGTGGATAAAAGGTTGCAAAAAAATTACGCAACGAAAACAGCCTCGGATTTTTAATCCGAGGCTGTATAAACTAAACTCATTTATTTGCCCAAACTTGACAACTCTTTGGATATCTCCCGCAATTCCGTCTTAATATCCGTAAGCAAAGCTCTTTGCTTATCCGTAAGACGATATACTTCAACCTCTTTAACTTCAGTACATGTCTTATCTTCAGAATCGGGTATTTCAAAAAAATCCTTCTGGATTTCGCCGCCCAAAATGGCCTTGATACCTTTGTCCTTAAAAAGTTTTTGCACACCTTCAATGGTATATCTTTTATCATACAAAAACTCTTTAATGAGTTTGACAATCTCCACATCGTCGGGACGATAATATCTTCGTCCGCCTCCGGCTTTCATCGGTTTAATTTGCGGAAATTTGGTCTCCCAAAAACGCAAAACATGGGTTGCCACTCCGAGCTCCTCGGCAACTTCGGCTATGGTCCGAAACGCTGCTTTAGATTTGTTGACAACCATATAAAACCTCCCTTGCCCTAAGCGTTAATGGATTTACGCAAATTCTGCGACGGCTTAAATGAAATAACGGTACGGGCAGAAATTTCAGCTTCAACTCCGGTCTTGGGATTGCGGCCGATACGAGGGTTCTTCTTACGCAACGATAAGGTTCCGAATGAAGAAAGTTTTACATCATTACCGGCTACCAGCTCTTTTTTTATTTCATTTATCATCATGTCTAAAATATCACCCGAATCCTTGCGGGAAAGACCGATTTCTTCATAAATTGTTTCTGCAACATCTGCACGAGTAATTGTTTTCATTTTTATGTCCTATTGATTAAATTAGTTTTAGTTATTGTTATATTTATAGCAGTTATCGGTTAAAGCTCAAGCTTGTAAAACAATATTTCACAGCTTTTTAAATTCTTACCAAAACTCCGCCCCAGGTAAAGCCGGCTCCCATGGCACTTATAACCACTAAATCGCCTTTTTTAACTTTTCCGGACTCTAAAGACTCCGATAAGGCCAGCGGTATTGAAGCTGCCGATGTATTACCGTGATGATCTACCGTTACGATAATTTTATCATCCGAAATACCAAACTTATGACCTACCCCTTCAATAATACGGATATTGGCTTGGTGCGGCAAAAACCAGTCTACTTCATCCACACTTACTCCGCCATCCTTCATAACTGCCTCCGAAGCTTCAGCCAATGCTCCAACCGCAAACTTAAACACTTCTTTACCGTTCATAACCACAAAACCTGCCGTCTTGGTGGTGGAAACGCCCCCGGAAACATACAAACTGTTATACTGTGAGCCGTCCGAATATAAACGCGTACTTAAAATTCCCGTATCTTGAGAAGTCCCATCGCCCTCTTTGGCTCTTATAACTACCGCACCGGCTCCGTCACCGAACAGAACACAAGTATTACGATCTGTCCAGTCAACAATATTGGACAATGTTTCGGCACCGATTACCAAAGCGGTTTTAATCTGCCCCAAACGAATCATGTTATCGGCAACCGTTAAGGCATACACAAAGCCCGAACAAGCGGCTGCCACATCAAAAGTCGGCATACCGGGTCTGGCTCCCATAACTCCGCCGATTTTGGCCGCCACCGAAGGAGTGGTGTTGTCCGGTGTTAAAGTACCGACAACGATTAAATCTATATCACTGATTGTCAATCCGGCATTTTTTAGGGCCATCTCCGAGGCTTTTACCGAAATATCGGCCGTGGTCTGCCCCTCGGAAACATGACGCGATTTTATACCGGTACGCGTACTTATCCACTCGTCGTTGGTGTCTACCATTTTGGATAAATCATCATTAGTCAAAACTTTGGGCGGCAAATAGTGCCCCCAACCGATTATTTCCGATCTAATACACTTCATAGAATATATCCTGTGAAATTTCTTCTAAATCAATATGTTCAAGCTCTTCTTTAATGGTTGCCACAAAGTTTTGACGAACTAAAGTGGCCGCATTGTTAATGGCAACCGAAAAGCCTAAGGCATCGGTGCCTCCGTGGCTTTTAACCGACAATCCGTTTAAACCTACAAACATGGCTCCGTTGTAAAGCTTGGGGTTCATGGTCTTGCTGATTTTCCTTACGGCAAAATACATAAACGGTAAACCCAATAAAGCCAAAAATGAACTCTTTACGGCATCTTTGACCATGCTGCGTATCAGTTTTGCCGTTCCTTCCATGGTCTTGAGTGCCACATTACCGGTAAAACCGTCGGCAACTACCACATCGGCCTTGCCGAAGGTAATTTCGTGCGGTTCTATATAACCGATAAAATCTATATCCATTGAAGAATTGCGAATCATCTGTGAGGCATGGCGGATTTCCTCCTTGCCTTTCATTTCCTCGGCTCCGATGTTAAGCAAAGCTATTTTCGGACGCTCAATTCCCAAGGCGTGCTTGGCCAAAACATTACCCATAACCGCAAATTCTGCCAAATTAACGGCATTACACTCGGTATTGGCACCCAAGTCCAGCATAACATATTTGCCGTAACGATGCGGCATAATGCTGACAATTGCCGGACGATGAATTTTTTGGATGGTTTTTAACAGCATCTTGGAAATAGCCATCAATGCACCGGTATTACCGGCCGAAACAACAGCCTGTGCCTCGCCTTGACGAACCGCATCTATGGCTTGGTACATGCTCGTGTTTTTGTTGCGAATCACCTGTGAGGGTTTATCTTCGTTATGAACTCGCTCCGGAGAGTGACGCAACTGACACACATCTTTTAATATCGGATATTTTTTTAATTCGGCCTGAACTTGTTCTTCATCGCCGAATACCAAAAAACGAATATCCCGATTGTGCTTGGCGGCTATTGCCAAACCTTCTATTACGACCTGGGGGGATTTATCTCCCCCCATTGCGTCTACCGATATGACCAGATTATTTTCAGACAAAACCTGCTCCATATTTATAAGTTAGTTTGTTTATTCTTTGTCTGCCTTTTGAGCAACAATTTCTTTACCGTCATACTGGCCGCATTTCGGGCATACATTATGAGGTCTCTTTAACTCACCGCAATTGGGGCATTCATGATAGGCATTGGGTGTCAACGCATCATGGGAGCGACGCATATCGCGACGAGATTTTGATGTTTTCTTCTTTGGTGTAGCCATTTTTCTTCTCTTTTGCTAAAATGTTACTGTTACAACAATTTATTCCGGCCTTATTATTACTGCACTTTTCTTGTAAATGCAAGTAAAAACATCAGTCGGATTTGTTAGATGTGCTTTTATATAATTTTTTATCGCTTTGCAAGACTTTTTTACACTTTGTTTATTTTTTCAACTTTTCAAGTATCTTAAACGGATTATTTTCACGATTTGTCTCTTCATCAAATTCGCTCTCAAACACAAACTCTTCGCCCTCTTGACGCGGATAATCTTCCATTACCAAGGCCAACTGCTCTATGGCTATGTTGCCCAAATCTATTGTCCCGTTTTCTATAATGTCGGGAATTTCATCGTTAATTCCGGCTTCCAACTCTCTGATATCTTTATATGTAGCTTGTGTATCATAGTAGTACCGGAAAACATTTTCGTATCTTTTTACAAAATTTTCCAGCGAAATAACGCTTTTAAGTACCACATCCGCCTCCACTTTGCCCCAAACATCCAGACGGTGTTCCTTTAATTTGAGCTTTAGATAAATATCTGCCGTAAATTTATTTACGCCTTCAACTTGTAAAATTTCTGCCAAAATATTACATTGCTTACTGTCGGCAGATAGGTGATAATGCTGTTCTTGTTGATTTAAATCCTCAATTTTCAACGGATATGAAAAATCTTTTTGCATTAAATTTTTCCTTATGTTATAAATGCTGCTGATAAAATTATAATCATTGAAGGATGACCTGATGTCAATACGCAAATTAGTTTTGTTAAGCTTTATTTCTGTTACCGTTGCCGCTTGCTCCAGTGATGTTTTTTTGGTTCATAACGGCAATATGCCCTCGGCAGAAAAAATTTCCCAGATATCTGCCGGACAAAGCAAGGCTCAGGTTGCTCAGGTGTTGGGCTCTCCTTCTTCGGTTACTTCCTTTGACGGCAACACTTGGATTTATATGTCATCAACCTTAAAAAAAGTCGCTTTTTTCAAACCTCAGGAAGTTAATCGGGAAATATTGGCTATTTCTTTTAATGATAACAATCAAGTGGTAAAAATTGCCGAACTTGATGAAACCGACGGTCGCAACATTAAAGTAGATACCGAAGTTACCCCGACTCCGGGCCAAAAAATCGGCTTCTTCCGTAAATATTTCGGAGGAGTCGGTGCTTATTTGCCGATTGCCCCAACATCTTCGGGCGATAATTTATAGTTTTAGCAGCTTTTTTGACTTTTATACTCCATAAGTATCTTGTTTTGCAATTTTTTAAGCAAACACGGTTGAACTGTGCTTGACTTTTTGTCTATTTAGAATTACCCTGAGAGCCGGAAAACAATTAAATATAAATAATTATGGAGAAGATAACAATAAAAGCTCAGCATCCCGTATATATACGCAATGCTGAGGAGGAGGTACAACTCCTTAAAAATGGCTCATACCAAGAAAAAGCCGATTATATCTGCTGCCACACTTTCAAGAGCAGAGAAGCTCAGATGATTTTGGTTAATGATGAGCCAGAGCTTGTAGAGCTGCAGTCTTACATAAGTGAGGCAAGCTGGCATCCTGAAGTACGAAAGATTTTGGAAGCACGCGGCCATTTGGCGAAAAATGTTTCCGATGTTACCGACTATAAGGCTTGGCTGAAGCATGTATTGATGCGTTCCCAGTTAAGCTTTAAGAATGACAAAGAGCATGCAATACGGAAACAGGCTCTCATGTCGGTCGGAGCGAGAGTCTTTCCGGTACGCAGTGAGGAAGATTTGGAAAAAGTTATTTTTTCCGGTAATCCTCGTACCATAAGGCTACTGGATCGGGAACTGCCGCCCAGATTGGTTGGCCCGTATGTTGAATACGCACCGATAGAATCGGTGTTTAGGTATCTTTTGAATTTTAACATAGATACCCCTGACGGCCAGTGCAACCTTATCCGGAGAGGCAACGATGCCCTCACTTGGAAAATGGCCATCTGTTGCACTTTGCAGCCGGAGTCTATGCGGCTGATAGAGGAATCGGGCAATCTGCCGCTCCTCTATACGGCAACCATTCGTACTTACGGATGGGATGTGCAAAAATCCTTGAAGCTGGGTTCCATCAGAAAGCTTCAGGAACATCTCACTGCCGAATTTAATAAAAAATACGGCACGGAGATGGTATTGTAGCAAAATTCCCCGAAAGACTTCTGTCTTTCGGGGAATTTGTTTTTAAACCTTTGCAACTTTATCCACCGCTTGAACTTTAAAATTGCAAAAAAAAAAACGGTTTAAGATTTCGTTTAAAGCTCTTGTAACT
>CALXTJ010000056.1 GCA_944391375.1 uncultured Alphaproteobacteria bacterium | reverse complement strand
TTATGGAGCGTTATGTCAAACTCATCGCTATAAGCTTTACTGAACCACGCGTCTAACGCGTGGTTTTCTTGTTACAAAAAAGCACTTTCGTAACAGAAAGTGCTTTTTTAATCTGAACTATTTTTTATTCCAGGGCAATTTGCCGAGCAAGCCTGCCATGGCACAAGAATTGCTTATACCGGCATACAACAATCCGCAACCGACAAACAAAGCCAGCAACACAAAATAAATATTAACCGTTAAACCCAGTATGCTGCCAAGAATTATTAAACATCCGGCAACTATCCGTACCTGTCTTTCCACAGACATTACACAGGCTTTATCTACCAAAGAAGACTGTTTGCCGACTTCGGTCATTCCTCCTTTGATGATGGCCACATTTTTATAACCGGCATCTTCCAGTTTTTGGGCAACCTTTGAGGCTCTTTTACCGCTTTGGCACAAGACTAAAACTTGCTCTCCGTTTAAATTATGAGCTTTGATAAACTCTTTAGCATTAAAACGAGTGGTTTCCACAAAGTAATGCTTCTGCTTTAAGGCAATGTCATAATGCTCACTGCCGTTTCTGACATCAACAATTATCGCCCCATCCGGAATATCTTTTATTTCTATCTGATTTTTATATAGTTTATCGCACATTTTCTACTCCTTATATTTGTGTTTTATAAAAGTTCCATCCTCCGGCATAACTTAAAATGTTATCAAAGCCGTTTTGCATTAAAATACGAGCCACAACATAACTGGTATAACCCTTAAAGCAATGCACCAAAATCGGCTTATCGTGCGGAATTTCATTTAATCTGTTGCGAATCTGTCCGGCCGGAATGTTGATTGCCCCTTGAATATGTTCCTGTTCATATACCGCCGGCGGACGAACATCTATCACCGTCATATTTTCAAAATCCGTTCCGAAATAAGCTTTAACCAAACCTTGACGAGCGTTTTCTATGGCCATGCCGATTAAATTTACCGGATCTTTAGCCCCCGAATACGGCGGTGCATAGCATAACTCGGCATCGCGTAAGTCTTTAACCGTGCCGCCCAAACGCATGGTCATGGCTATAACATCTATGCGTTTATCAACCCCGTCTTGCCCTACGGCCTGAGCTCCCAAAATTTTGCCTTCCCTACTATACAAAACCTTTAAAAACAGCGGCTTAGCATCCGGATAATATCCGGCGTGCGAATTGGCAATGATTATCATTTTTTCATAATCAATACCGTTTTGTTTTAACTGTTTTTCATTATTGCCGGTAAAGGCTGCAGTCAGCTCAAAAACCTTGACAATACCCGTGCCTTGCGTACCGCCGTACGGATACGGGTGATTGTCGGCAATAACATCGGCAATCAAACGCCCCTGCCGATTGGCCGGTCCGGCTAAAGCTACCGTAACCTGCTTGTGCGATACAAAATCGGTTACCGCCACACTATCGCCGCAAGCATAAATATCGGCAATGTTGGTTTGCATGTACTCATCGGTAATAATGGCTCCTCTTTCGTTTACGGCAATTCCGGTCTTCTTGGCAAGCTCGCTTTCCGGCTTTACGCCAATGGCCAAAATGAGCATATCGGCCTTTATAACTTTACCTGAATTTAAAACTACCCCCTCTTTGCTTACCTCTTTTAGCCCGTCGGCCAAATATAAATCCAATCCGTTATTTTTCATGGATTTATGAACAATTTTTACCATATCGGCATCCAAGGGCATCAGCACCTGCGGAGCTAATTCCGCAAGCGAAGTTTTTATTCCTAAATGACACAGGTTTTCGGCAACTTCCACCCCGATAAAACCACCGCCGATTACTACTGCACTTTGAGGTCTCTCTTTAGCTATAAAGCTTTTTATTTTATCGGCATCGGATAAGTGTTTAACCGTAAAACAGGCAATATTTTCCACACCTTTAATTTCCGGCACAAACGGCTTAGCTCCGGTTGATAGTACCAATTTATCATACTGATAAACCTCTCCTGATTGCGTGGTAACCTCTTTTTTTGCCGTATCAATATTAACTACTTCGGAATTTAACTTAACATCAATATTAAACAACTGCTTTAAAAAGGCCGGACTTGCTACCTGCATATTATCGCGATTTTCAATCACTCCGCCGATAAAATACGGCAAACCGCAGCTGGCTATGGAAGTCTCCGAGGTCTTTTCCAGTATCGTAATTTCTGCCTTTTCATCTAATCTTCGCATACGAGCCGCAAAGCTGGCTCCGCCTGCTCCACCGCCAATCACCACTATTTTCATCATTTATTCTCCTTAATTTTAAACTCATCCTTTGCTCAACGGCTTTAAATCCGTATTGCTCATATAAATGACAAGCTGGGCTATTGTTAATAAAAACGCCTAACTTTATCTCATCTACCTGCCTATCTTTGGCTATTTTAATAATTTCATCCATTAACAAATGGCCGATGCCTTGGTTACGATAGGCTTTGCTGACACCTAAGTTGCAAATATGCATCAACTTGGGAGCTCGCAAATATGCAACTTCTTTTTCATCTGCCAATAAATATCCGACAATGTTACCGTCATTTTCGGCAACTAAAGCAATGGTATTGTCATCGGTTAAAGAAGCCAGAAAATCAGTTTGTTCATATTCATCATCTTGTGGTTTGAAATAGTTATCGGAAATTTGATTATGATAATCTCTGACTTCTCGGCACAAATCCAGAACTTGCATTAAATCTTCTTTTTTAAATCGGCGAACTTTCATTACCGTCTTCCTTTTTTTAAAAATACGGTAATTTCATTTAAGGTTTCTTTAGGCGTTTGGTAAGAATTGTCTATAATTAAATCGGCATAAGGACGAGTATGATACCCCTCTTGATACATCTCCTCAATGCGTTTAATTTCCGCCTCACTTAAAACTCGTTTTCCCCGATTTTGTACGCATACTTCCAAAGATGGAGCTAAGGTAATGTTTATAAATTTTGTATTTTTATCCTCAAAATTTTTCCACTCTTGATAAGTATTATCGGCAATCGGATAGGCAAAAACAATATGTTGATACCTTGCAAGTAACTTTTCTTTAGCAATGAGTTGAGCCAATCGGTCAGTCCGTTCTTTCCATCCTTGCTCCATGGTCAAGCCAAGCTTTTCCTGTTCTTCATCCGATAACAAATCATCCACTTCAATAAACAAAGCCTTATTAAGCTCTTGTGCCAACAGCTTAGAGATTGTGGTTTTTCCGGAATTTATCGGCCCGTTGATATTGATAATTTGCACAACTTGCTCCTTGATAATACACTGCGGTTTAAGATTACCAATTTTATACAAAAACACAAGCAAATTTTAATAAACAAAACATCTTGCATTAACGATATTTTGATGTATAATTCTTTGTTGATAATTTAAAATTTATGTCATGAAATTATTTAGTTTTAAAAGTCCCGTATCAATTGCAAAAGGCGGGCAGTTGTCAATTCGGAATTTGGCTTATAATCACAAGTACCGCAAAGAAAACGATAGGTTGATAGTTGAAGGCTTTCTGAACGGAAAAAAAGTTACCTTTAAGGCTTTTTATACCCTCAAAGGTAAGTTTGAAAAGATTGATCTTCACTTACACTATCATGAAGTTGCCCTTCTCCCATTTGAATTGGAACACGATGTAGAAAAGCTGGAGAGGTTATTGCCGGATTTATCAAAGTTAATGGTAGTAAAAAAGTATCAGACTACTGCTACCGAGAGCCACAAACTGGTGTTAGTGTCTTTTATTTCCTCAATTAAAGAGGAGCACCAAAAAAAGACCTTTCGGCTCACCCCAAAAGGCTGGGTATCGGAGGGGCAGTTTTCCAAACACCACTTTAAATATTGGCTCAATCGTTAATCTAAAAAAGCTCTTTTCCAAAATGGTAAAAGAGCTTTTTTACGACTTGATTTATGTTTAATATTCATTTATTTTTACTTTATCCTTAACTTATCGGGAGCTAAAAATGGATAATGCTTTGCTTTATATAGGGAAAACCGTTAAGGTAAAAATTGACCGTCCCCTACACAGTTTACACCCCAAGCACGGTTTTGTATATGAGCTTAACTACGGTTTTATTCCTAACACCGTATCCGGTGACGGTGAGGAATTGGACGCTTATGTAATAGGTGTTGACAAACCGCTTGAAACTTTTGAAGGGCAATGTATTGCCGTTATCCACCGTACCGATGACGATGATGATAAGTTAATTGTGACACCTTTGGGCTTATCCGTTTCCGATGAGGAA
This sequence comes from uncultured Alphaproteobacteria bacterium, assembly GCA_944391375.1. GTDB lineage: Bacteria > Pseudomonadota > Alphaproteobacteria > RF32 > CAG-239 > CAAFZY01. Next base: position 2,024 of record CALXTJ010000056.1, on the reverse strand, counting down.
ATTGAACAACAAGTCGCTTTTCAGGAAAAATGGTTCAAACATGTTCTGCTCAGAAATGCCCGTAACAACAAATAATCAAGCCTCAAATTTATAACTTGTTTTTAATGTCAATAACCGTAAATTCCGATTTACAGCCGGTTTTAAACTTAACTTCCCAATCGGAAATTCCGGAAGTTACGATAAAGTCGGTTTGTCCGTAACGCTCGTATCCGTAAACATTATCATTGATTTTCAGCCACTTACTTATATTGTTTAACGGAAACAACTGTCCGCCGTGGGTATGCCCCGATAATACCAAATCTACCTTGCTTACAGCTTGATTTTCATAATCGGTGGGCTGATGATCCAAGACTATCATATATTTTGAAGCATCCAAACCCTTTATAACCTCGCTTATCGGTTTGCGGTAACCGCCTCTTACGGGCTCGGAAGCATCCTTACGGCCGATAAGGTAAAACTGATTGTTTATCAACACCGCTTCGTCTTGTAAAACTTTAATGCCGTATTTTTGTATTTCGGTTATCATCTCATCGTTACTGAACCCTCGGTAATCCTTGCCGTTGGAGCTTTTATCATGATTGCCCAGTACAAAATAAGTGCCGAATCTGCTCTTAAGTAAACTCAACGCTTCCAAAGTTTTAATAAAATCTTCTTTGGATGTGCCGTTATCTACAAAGTCTCCGGTAATAACCACCATATCCGGATTATAACTTTGCATTTTAGCCACATGTTTTGCAAAATCTTGTCCGTTAAAGGTCGTTCCGATATGCGAATCCGCAAACTGGATAATTCGTAAATCATCAATCTCTTTAGCGGTCGTAAGCTCATAGAGCGTTGCCCAAACATGATGTGCCTGATACCAGCCGTTTACCAAATAAAGTACACTTATGGCAACGGCCGCTATACCCGAATAGTAATGCTTAAACTCCTCACCTCTGATTTTAACCGCAATAAAATTGATAAAATCGCATAGCAACCAAATGGCCGTGGTATAAACAAGGCAGATTACCGCATTCATAAAGTTAATCTGCCAAACAAGCAGACCGAGAATGGCCATAATAAACACCACTCCGGCAATTTTTTGCCATATTTTATTCTTAAAGTTCAAAAATTCGGAAAATCTAAACCCCAAATACAATGTTCCGCAAACACCGGAAAATGCCATTAAAATTTCTAAAATATGCCAAATTCTCATTAACTCACCTTATGCTGTGCAGATGTATTTAATTATGCTTGTTTTTAATCAATAATATTATAACATACATAAATGGCAATATCTTTTTTGGGAGATTATCATGAAAAATTTAATTTACGGATTACTGGCCATAGCCGCTTTGACGGGTTGTGATGATGTTTTTAACAAAAACAATGCCCCGCAGTGCAATGCCGATATTGAAGATTTAAAACAAACCCTCAGCACATGGACCAAAGAAGCCATGTTGGATGAAGATGAGGGTGCTAAATTATTTGATACCAAAATCGTATCACTTGATAATTTTTACGAATATAAATCTTCACCTTTGCTTTTAGGGACAAGCCTTTATAATGACTATCAGAACAGTCGTCTTTGTGAGGCCAATGCCGATATTGAATTTACCGACTCCGATAATAATAAATTTACCGGAGAGCTTACCGTTCGGTACCAAATTTTGACTACCGTTCCTAATGATAAAGGCGAATACGGTATAAATTATCGGATGTCCGGAGCCGATGTTCAGGACTTGGGTGAAAATGCCGTCAAAAAGTTGATAGAGGCTCTGCAAAAAGCCGCCGAACAAGGCAATCAACAGCCTTCGGCTGCTACTTCGGCCGGTGCTGATAACCAAATGAACATGTAAATTCATTTTGTAAAAAAGGTCGTGCCCGTTAAAAGCACGACCTTTTTTTGTTTACTTTAAGTTCTTTTTGAAAAACTCGGTTATTTCAGCAAACGGTATTTTTTCCTTAGGCTATGTCACACCAAACAGTTGATAAATAGCCATTTTTATAGGGGAGCCTTAAAACTCCCCTACAAACTGGAAGTT
>CALXTJ010000055.1 GCA_944391375.1 uncultured Alphaproteobacteria bacterium | reverse complement strand
TGGCAAGCCTGGCCTCGTTTTATGACAAACGCATCAAAATTGAACTCGTGGATGTTGAAGATGATATAAAATCTTTGGCTTGACCACGGTAAAGTAAAAGCCCGCTCTTTTAAAGCGGGCTTTTATGCTTAGTAACTGCGAGCGTAAATTACATCTAAAGTGGCATCTTCGCCGCTTAATAAACATTTGCCCTTAGTACCGCTCTGGTCAAACGGAATGCACCGAATGTTGATTTTCATCTCTTTTAAAATCTCTTCGGTTTCCGGCTTGCCGTTCCATTTGCCTCTTACAAAGGCAACTTTGCCTTTTTGGCCGTCGGCTATCCACTCGTTGGAGTTGGTAAAATATGCCTTAAATTCTTCGGGAGTAGTAATATCAGTCCGAATATTGGCATCTAAACGAGCCTTGGCTCTTGCAAACATTTCATTTTGAATGTTTGCCAGGCGATTTTCTATACCGTCAATAAATGCTTCCGCACCAATTAACTCTTTGCCTTCAGGTAAACCCAGCTTCAAACGCTCTCTTACCATCAGGGCCTTGCCGTCAACATCACGAGGACCAATCTCGCAGATAATCGGAGCTCCTTTACGCATCCATTCCCAGAATTTATCAACCGTTGCTTTGTTACGATTATCAAGCTTTACACGCAACTTTTCGCCAAAAGCGGTTTGCTTACGCAACTTAGCATAAATATCACCTATGTAAGCCATAACTTTTTCTTCGTCTTCGGCTTTTTTAATAACCGGAATTAAAATTACCTGATACGGTGCAATCTTGGGCGGTACAACCATACCTTCATCATCGGCATGAGTCATTATTAAACCGCCGATTAAACGAGTGGATACTCCCCATGAAGTGGTGTAAGCATACTCAGGCTTATTTTCCTTGTTGATAAAGGTTATGTTTGCCGATTTGGCAAAGTTTTGCCCTAAAAAGTGCGATGTTCCGGCCTGTAAAGATTTTCCGTCTTGCATCATCGCTTCAATGCAATAAGTGTCTATGGCTCCGGGAAATTTATCATATTCCGGCTTGCGGCCCGTTATAACCGGCATTGCCAAAGCATCTTCGGCTACTTCACGATATACCTCAAGCATTTGTTTGGTTTCGTCTTCGGCCTCTTTGGCACTGGCATGAGCTGTGTGTCCTTCTTGCCATAAAAATTCACGAGTCCTTAAAAATAAACGCGGACGCATCTCCCAACGCACAACATTGGCCCATTGATTGATAAGCACCGGTAAATCACGATACGAGTGAATCCATTTGGCAAACGAATCGGCAATAATCGTTTCACTGGTGGGACGAACAATCAAAGGTTCATCAAGCTCCGAATCCGGAACCAGTTTGCCGTCCTTGGCAGTTAAACGCGAATGCGTAACTACCGCCATCTCTTTGGCAAAGCCTTCTACATGTTCGGCTTCTTTTTGAAAAAATGAAAGCGGAATAAAAATCGGGAAATAGGCGTTTTCGTGTCCGGTTTCTTTAAACTTTTCATCAAAGATATCTCTTATTCTTTCCCAAATTCCATAGCCCCAGGGCTTAATTACCATACATCCCGGTGATACCGAAGTTTCAGCCATATCGGCTTCCGATACAACGCATTGATACCATTCGGGATAATTGGTTTTACGGTTTGTTTTAAGTGCCATTTTTCTTTCCTTTTATTTTATTACTGTTGCCGGCAGCCGTTAAGCCGCCGGCTTGATTTTTTTAGTTGCGTAATTCGCCGCCGGTCTTTTTACAGATCTCAACAATAACCTTATTCATTAAATTTTCAATATCTTTATCGGTAAAGGTTTGTTCTTTAGGTTGGAAGGTCAAACTGATAGCTACCGATTTTTTATTTTCCGGCAGATTATCACCTTCATAGATATCAAAAATACGAACATCGCTTATGTAATTGCGGTCGGCGTTTTTGGCTGCCGCAATTATATTGGCGGCATTTACATCTTTGTTGACAACAAAGGCTAAATCTTTATCAACCGGTTGAAAAGCCGACATCTCAATTTTCTTTTTAGCTTTGTCGTGAGTATTACGCGGCAGAGGAATATTATCTAAATAAACCTCAAAAGCCACTACATTACCCTTAATGCCGAATTGCTTGCAAATAAGCGGATGCAATTGTCCGAAGTAGGCCAAAACATTTTTGCCTAAACGCAAAGCTCCGCTTCTGCCCGGGTGGTAATAAGCCGGTGCATCACGCGTTATCTGCGGATTTTCAAACGGGCCGTTGGCGGCGGCAATGGCAGCCAAGGCATCGGCTTTTACATCAAATACATCAAAAGCACGAGCCGAATGCTCCCAGTCTTTTTTGGAAGTTTGACCGATGCGAATACCGGCAGCTACCATGGACTGTTCATTGGGGTGGCGGCCGTAAAATTCGGGGCCGACCTCAAAAATTGAAAAGTTGGGATAGCCTCTTGCTATATTGTTTTTGGCACCCAACAACAAGTTAGGCAACACAGACGGACGCATTTCATTTAAATCGGCCGCAATCGGATTTTGTAACAAAATCTTTTCCGGCTGATTGCTCTTATGAAATTTTTCGGCCAGGCCTGAATCGGTAAAGCTCCAGGTAACCGTTTCATACATACCGCGATTTGCCAGCTCATGCTTAACGGCAACAATATTATTTTGACGCGGAGTTAATATCGGTTTGGGGAACTTGTCATGAGGCAAACTTTCGGCCGGAATTTTATCCAAACCTATCATGCGGACAACCTCTTCTACCAGATCATGCTCGCCTTCAATGTCGCCTCTCCAACTCGGAGATACGGCTTTGATTTTTTCGCCTTCAACCGAGGTTTTGAAACCCAAGTTATTTAAAATTTCAATAATCTTATCGGCTGAAACTTCAATACCGATAAAATCTTTTAAGCGGGACGGACGAATGTAAGCAACTTGCTCGGGCATATCCTCTTTGCCGCAAACAATCATCTCGGCCGGTTCGCCGCCGCAAATATCCAATATCATTTTAGCGGCGTATTTGGCGGCCCATACATTGGATTTGGGGTCTACCCACCGTTCATAACGATAACGCGAATCCGACTCTATACCGAATTTGCGTCCCGTGCGGGCAATACATTCAGGCTTAAATAAAGCACATTCCAATAACACATCTTTAGTTTCGGGAGAGCAGCCCTTTTCGGCACCGCCCATAATACCGCCCAAACATTGAATGCCGGCATCGTCGCAAATACCTAAAGATTTATCGTCAAGCAAGTATTCTTTGTCTTCCAAAGAAACAAACTTTTCGCCGTTTTGGCACATTCTGATAGTTAAATTACCGGTAATTTTATCGGCATCAAATACATGTAAAGGGCGAGCCAAATCATAGTTGATGTAGTTGGTGATATCAACTAAGGGCGAAATCGGACGCAAACCGATGGCGGTTAAGCGGTCTTTCATCCATTTAGGACTTTCGGCCTTGTTGTTGACGCCTTTTATGTACTGTCCGACATAGGTAGGACAAGCATCCGGACATTTAACCGTAATACTTATCGGGCTTTTGAAAGCACCTTTAATTTCAGGAATATTCAAAGGCTTTAATCTGCCCAAACCGGCGGCTGCCAAATCTCTGGCAATACCTCTTACGCCCAAACATTCGGCACGGTTAGGAGTTATTGAAACTTCAATTACGGGATCAATACTTAAAACCTCAGCGGCGGGCTTACCCAAAGGCGTGTCGCTTGAAAGTTCAATAATACCGGTATGGTCTTGGCCGATACCCAATTCTTTTTCGGAGCACATCATACCGAAACTTTCAACACCTCTGATTTTGCCGACTTTCAAAACCTCGTTATAGCACGGAATAAGCGTGCCGACGGGGGCAAAAATACCAACTAATCCTTCTTTAACATTGGGAGCTCCGCAGACAACCTGCAATTTTTCGCTTCCGGTATTAACATCTAACAAATGTAAGTGGTCAGAATCCGGATGCATTCTGACATTTTCGGCCCGAGCGGTAATAAAACCGTTTAATCCGGCCAAAGGATTGGTTACTTCTTCAACCTCTAAGCCGATTTTGGTTAAAGTATTAACAATTGTATCTAAATCGGCAGTTGTATCTAAATGCTCTTTAAGCCATGATAATGTAAATTTCATCGTGTTTGTCCTCCGTTATTGCTTAATCCTCCGGTCATTGATGAGAAATCAAGCGGTGAGAAACCATAATTTTTAAGCCAACGCACATCCGATTCAAAGAAAGTTCTTAAATCGGGAATGCCGTATTTTAACATAGCTAAGCGGTCCAGGCCTACACCGAAAGCAAAGCCCTGATATTCATCGGGGTCAATGCCGCCGGCTTTTAAAACATTGGGATGTACCATACCGCAGCCCAAAATTTCCAGCCAATCGTTGCCGGCACCGACTTTTAATTCGGTTTTGGTTTTTAAACAACCGATATCCAGCTCTGCCGAAGGTTCGGTAAACGGAAAGTAAGACGGACGGTAACGAACCGGAATTTCATCTAACTCAAAAAAGGCCTTCACAAAATCGTACAAACAACCCTTTAGGTGAGCCATGGTGGTTGTTTTATCAATTACCAAGCCCTCAACCTGATGGAACATCGGGGTGTGAGTGGCATCATAATCGGAGCGGTAAGTTCTTCCCGGAGCAATAATGCGAATCGGCGGCTTTTTGTTTTCCATAGTACGAATTTGCATACCCGAAGTGTGGGTACGGATAACATACGATTTATCCATATCAAACTCTTCGGTTGCCGAATGCGGAAGATAGAAAGTGTCTTGCATTTGCCGAGCCGGATGATTAGGCGGCATATTCAAAGCATTAAAGTTATGAAATTGGTCTTCAATATCGGGGCCTTCGGCAACTTCAAAGCCCATTTGTCCGAAAATGGCAACAACCTCCTCATAAATTTTGGAAACCGGATGAATTCTTCCCTGAGTTTCGGGGCGAATCGGGAGGGTTATATCAATAGTTTCGGTTGCCAGCTTTTTATTTAATTCGGCAGTTTCCAAAACTTCTTTACGGGCATTAAGAGCTTGTTCAAACTCGGCTTTTAAAACATTAAGTTTTTTGCCGGTTGCAATTTTTTGCTCTAAAGGTAAAGCTCCCAAACCTTTCATTTGTTCGGTCAAAATACCTTTTTTACCCATAACGGAAACTCTTATTTCCTCCAAAGCCTTAATATCGGAGGCTAAGTTAATGTTATTGATAATTTGTGTTTTAAGACTTTCTAAATCTTCCATTGTATTAAACCTTATAAACATAAAAAGAGTCATCTTGGATTGCCAAGAGACTCTTTTTAACTTTTTTGATATTACTGTATCTGTGCTTACTTATTAAGAGCCGCTTTGGCAGAATCTACCAGTTTAGCAAAAGCTTGGGGCTCTTTCAAAGCGATATCAGCGAGGACTTTACGGTCCAGCTCAATGCCGGCTTTGGCGAGCCCGCTGATAAATCGGGAATAAGTCATATCATGTAAGCGAGTGGCAGCGTTAATGCGTTGAATCCACAAAGCACGGAAACTTCTTTTCTTAGCTCTGCGGTCGCGGTAAGCATATTGCAAACTTTTTTCAACTTTTTCAACAGCAACTCTGAATACATTTTTATTGCGACCTCTGTAACCTTTGGCCATACTCAAAATTTTTTTATGGCGGGCGTGAGCGGTCATACCTCTTTTAACACGTGACATTTCTGATCCTCCTTACAAATACGGTAAAAACTTTTTGACAATCTGAACATCAACTTCGTTTAATAAAACGGAGCCGCGAGCCTGTCTTTTCATTTTCTGAGATTTGCAGAAGAGGCAGTGTCTCTTGAATGCGTAATTTCTTTTTAATTTGCCGGTTCCGGTAACGCTGAAGCGTTTTTTGGCGGCACTTTTAGTTTTTAATTTAGGCATTTTGAATCCTTCCTTTATAAAATGGATTGACATTTAAGCAGTCAGGCATGCCAATTAGCCCGAGCTACTCGTTCAAGGCCAGTTTATATACCCAAGTGTTATAAATTGCAAGTAAAATTTTACTAAAAAATCAAAGGATAATAAAAAATCTGCCGAATAAAGACTCCGGCAGAATACAGGGGAAAATTAAAAATTATTGCAAAATTTCAATGTTGCCGGCAGCAATACGGCCTCTGTCATCATAAATTTCGTAACTTACTTTCTGTCCATCATATAATTTTTTTAAACCTTTTTCTTCCAATTTAGTTACATGAACAAACACATCTTTGCCGCCTTCTTCAGGTTGAATAAAGCCGTAGCCCTTTTTGGAATTAAACCATTTTACAGTACCAGTAGACATTTTTAATCCTTTCGTTAGATACACATTTGTTTTATATCATAGTCGCAAGTATATATTATGACAAAAGGGTTTAATTGTCAAGTAAAAAGATATATATAATATATTATACACTTAAGAAGTGTAGTTAAAGAGGCCACTTACTTTGTATCATCATATTTTCAATAAAGGCCAATCTTTCAGGTTGTTTTTTATGTTCATTCATATAGGTACCTAAAATTTCAATAATCGGTTGCCGGCAATTAGGTTTATTAACGGCGATAGCACACAGGTAATAAACGGCGGCTTCAAATATTTGTTGTTTTTCGGCACCGAGGTAGGCAGCGACAACAAGATATGGTTTGGTACAGGTTTTTTCAAGGTCGGATTGAAAATTTAGATTAGCTTGTTTTTGGATTTGTTTAGCTTTAGAGGGGGTAATTTCCGGTTTTGGGGAAGATTTTTTCCACCACCAAGATTTAAACAGTTCCAAAATTTTGGGGTTAGTTTTGATAAACATCATGGTTTTAGAATCCTTAAAATTAACTATTAGCGACAAAATAGCATAGAGGTATTAAAAAAGGTTTGACTTATTAAATAAAAAAGCGTAATAAGTTTTTTGCAAGAGATTATTGCTTTGTCGTCTAATGGTAGGACAGCGGACTCTGACTCCGTTAATCTTGGTTCGAATCCAGGCAAAGCAGCCAACAAAGAGCCTCCCCGAGCTGAACTGTCCCCCGAAAGTTGGACAGTAAAAAAAGTCCCGAAGATTGCGATAGCAATTTTCGGGATAATTTTTTATA
>CALXTJ010000054.1 GCA_944391375.1 uncultured Alphaproteobacteria bacterium | reverse complement strand
CCGTTATCTGTTTTACTCCTTAAAAAAGGTATTGCTCTTCGGGAAGCCGAACGGAACTATTTTACCTACCTGAGCCCTGTGTCCGAGCCAGTTAAGTAAATCTTTTTCTACCGTTACTCCGCCGGAACGATTGTAGGCAAAGCCTTCTTCCTCTTTGAAGATTTGAATATCGGTCATGTGGCAGTCTTTATCTTTGTACTTTTGCAAAGCCACGCCTCTGCCTCTGGCCATGGTCGGAATTTCTTCCAACTTAAATATCAACAATTTCCGATTTTCACCTACCACCGCTACCATATCGCCGGTAATCTTTTTACAAAATGCCGTATGTTCACCATCAGCCAAGTTCATAATCTTACGACCGTTGCGGGTTTGTGCCAATATGTGGTTTTCATCTACCACAAAGCCATGTCCCGTATTTGAGGCCAATACATAACTTGCCTTGGGCTCAAACACAAACATGGAGGCGATGTTATCGTTATTGCTTAAATCTACCATTAAACGCACCGGCTGACCAAAACCGCGGCCGCTCGGAATATCGCTGCCCTGAATGGTAAAAAACTTACCTGATGTATCTAATAAAATTATCTTGTCGGTAGTTTGGGCATGGATGGCAAAACGCAAAGCATCGTCATCTTTGAACTTAAATTCATCATCTAAGTTGACATGTCCCTTTAAAGCTCTTATCCAACCTTTTTCCGATAAAATAATCGTTATCGGCTCTTTTTCTACCAATACTTCTATCGGCATATCAATATCGGCCGGAACTTCGGCAAACTCCGTACGGCGTCTGCCCAGAGCCGTCTTTTTACCGAATTTTTCTTTAATTGCTTTAATTTCTTCGGCCAGAGCCTGCCATCTTTTACTTTCATCGGCAAGCAATTCTTCCAAAGTTTGACGTTCATCGCTTAACTCATCAAACTCAGATTTAATTTCCGTTTCTTCTAATTTACGCAAGCTGCGAAGTTTCATGTTCAAAATGGCTTCGGCCTGATTATCGGTTAAGTTAAATTCCTTCATCATTACCGCTTTAGGCTCTTCTTCCTCACGAATAATGCGGATAATTTCATCCAAGTTCAAGAATGCGATTAAATATCCTGATAAAATCTCTAATCTGGCCAAAATCTTCTCTAAGCGGTGCTGTGTTCTTCTTTGCAACACAATATGCCGATGATTCAAAAAGGCCCTTAAAACCTCACTTATACTCATCACTCTCGGAACACCGTCAGAATCTAACACATTCATGTTCATATTAAATTTAGATTCCAACTCAGTTTGCTTAAACAAGTGCTCCATTAACAAAGCCGCATCTACCGTACGATTTTTAGGCTCTAAAACAATACGCACATCTTGTGCCGATTCATCTCTGACATCGGCCAACAGCGGAACTTTCTTTTCGGTCAACAGCTGGGCAATTTTTTCAATCAGCTTGGACTTTATAACCTGATAAGGTATTTCTTTAATAACTATCTGATATTGCCCGTGAGAAAGTTCTTCCTTTTCCCATTTGGCACGAATACGAAAAGCACCCTTGCCTTGTTTATAATTTTCAACAATGGTACTGAACGGGTCAACAATAACCCCACCGGTCGGGAAATCAGGTCCTTTAATTTTACGCACCAAACTTTCATCATCGCAGTCAGGCTTTTCAATCATCAACAGCAAAGCATCACAAACTTCGCTTAAATTATGCGGCGGGATATTGGTTGCCATACCAACGGCAATACCCGAAGAACCGTTGCATAGCAAGTTAGGCACCATGGAGGGCATAACCACCGGCTCACTTTCCTCCCCGTCATAAGTATCGGCAAAATCAACGGCATTTTCATTTAAGCCTTCCATTAAAGCCATGGCAAACTCGGTTAATCTGGCCTCGGTATAACGCATGGCGGCAGCACCGTCGCCGTCAATGTTGCCGAAATTGCCCTGCCCGTCAACCAGCGGATAACGCACCGAAAAATCTTGTGCCAAACGCACCATTGCTCCATAAACAGCACTATCACCGTGAGGGTGATACTTACCGATAACATCACCTACCACACGGGCACATTTTTTATAACCGGTTTTAGGATCTAAGTGCAACTGACGCATAGCATACAACAAACGTCTGTGCACCGGCTTTAAGCCGTCACGAACATCGGGCAATGAACGAGCCACGATTGTAGACATTGCATATGAAAGGTAACGTTTGCTGAGTTCTTCTTTGAGCTGAACTTCCTTAATTTTTTCCTGTTGTTCCGCCATTTTATTCTTTTTCTTTCGTAAAATTCAAATTATGGAGCAAGTTAGCACGATTATTCGGGAATTTCAAGCCGTGAACCTTAAAAAAATTTTTCTCCAGAAAAAATGCCGTCATATTCAACAAATCCGCCACTTCCAAAGATGTCGGATTATAATTTTTATCCACAATGTAATGCGGAAATTTATACAATTTTTCCTTATAGGGTAATCCTGCCTCCAAGCACACCGCCTTTCCGCTTTTGGGCGATACAAACTCTAAGTTTTGTTTAACTCCGGTGGCCGCACATTCGCTTAAATCAAGTCCTATACCCAAAAACTCCAGAAGATAGTATTCCAAAAACGAATATTTTACCAAAAAATTATCATTTTCAACCGAATTCATAAAATCTTTAATATAAAAGCTCAAAAATTCCAACTCTTCTTTTTCTGCCAAACAAGAGTTCATCATTTCGCAAAAACACGAGAGCATAAAGAGTTTTTGTTCGCTTTGCATAAAGCTTACCGCTCCGGCATGAACCAGCTCCACACCTCTAAATTGAGGCATATTTTCATCTAAACGGGAATAAGCGTTAAAAGATATGGTGTTTCCGAGTTGATAAATACCCAGTTTTTTTTTGGAAAGTCCGCCTTTAACAAAACCCGTAATTTTACCGAACTGCGATGACAAAACCGTAACAATCAGAGAATTTTCTCCGTGTTTTAAAAGTTTTATAATGTATCCCTCATCGCTAAAGTTCATATTACTCTCTTAACAAAACCCCGCACCCCAAAAGTTAATTTGGCATGCGGGGCATATATATTTCAGCAACTATTTTTAATAATCGTGAATTATGGTTTTGGTAATTTTATCATAAGCCATCAATTCGGAAATAACTCTTTCCATATCGCTTAAATACAGACTGTTCGGACCATCTGAAAGAGCCTTATCCGGATTATCGTGTGTTTCCATAAATACGGCAGCCACACCGACGGCTACTGCGGCACGAGCCAAAACCGGAGCAAACTCGCGTTTACCGCCGGTAGAAGTTCCGTTACCTCCCGGTTGTTGTACCGAGTGGGTTGCATCAAAAATAATCGGGCAGCCGGTTTCTTTGGCCATTTGCGGAAAAGCCCGCATATCGGTAACCAAAGTATTATACCCAAAGCTGGTACCTCTTTCGGTAATGCAAACATTATCATTACCGGAATCTACGGCTTTTTGCACCAAGTTTTTAACATCCCAAGGAGCCAAGAACTGGCCTTTTTTAATATTAACGATTTTTCCGGTTTTAGCCGCAGCCACCACTAAATCCGTCTGACGGCACAAAAAGGCCGGAATTTGCAAAATATCAACATATTGAGCAACAATCGGACACTGTTCGCGTTCATGGATATCGGTAATAATCGGTAAATCGGGATACAGCTTTTTAATTTCGGCAAAAGTACGCATGCCTTCTTCCAAACCTACCCCGCGGGCACCGTGGATAGAGGTACGGTTGGCCTTATCAAACGAGGCTTTAAAAATATAGTTAATACCAAGTTTTTTGGTAATTTCCACCATTTTGGAAGCAATCATAATGGCGTGTTCACGGCTTTCAATTTGGCACGGACCGGCAATAATGGCCAGCGGCAATTTATTACCGATTTCAAAATTACCAACTTTTATGGTTTTTTGTTCCATGTAAAAACTCCTATCACTAAACATAAACTGTGCAAATGATAGAACTTTTTACCGCAAAACGCAACAAATCTTTGACTAATCCACAATCAAAGGAAACTTAATTGAGCCTGATTTTGGTCCAGACAAACAACACATTGCCGTCATTTTTAACCCCCGGCACATAAGCTGCCTGCAAATCAAACCGTTTATAACCGATACCGGCCATCGGCAACGGTAACGGTACGGGAATATATAAGTACTCATGCCGTTGCGTAACCCCCAAGGTAAACCCTACTCCGGCTCTAAAATCTTTTTTGGCACCGAAGTACCAGTTCTTCAAAAACGCATAACCAAACATGGTTTCCAAGTAACCGTTGGAATCTTTAAAAGCCAGAGCATATAAAGCGTGCCAATCGCCGTCACTGTCAAAACGCGAAGTCCCGATACCAGCTCCCCACGGATTTTCATTGTATTTATCAATATGCTCATCATCATAAGTTAAGCGATTATGCCAGGCATAAAGCGGAATATATAAATCATACACACCCGAATGCAAAGTTTCGGATAAATTATAACGAGTTTTATCCATTAAACTCATACCATCCGTTTCGCCTGCCTTGGCCGTAAATGGACACAAACAAACCAGAACACCGAAAATAATTATTTTTTTTATCATTTTAACAAACCTATATATGTCCCTACCTTAAGGCAAGTTTTATATGCTTAATTTCTAAAAGGCAAGCGTTTTTTAATGTTTGCTATGATGATTTTACAACTTTCGGGTGATTTTTAGGCGATTATCGGCGGCAATACTATCTATTACCGCTTTAACAAACTTATCAATATTCGTATTTTCCGAATAATCAGCCTGTGCCACCATATGGGCTCTGCCGTCTAAGTTAAGCTGCATAGCCTTTTGTTTCTGGCCTTTTTTATACACAGCCATGGTATGGCCTCCGGCTTTGTTAAGCATCGCCATACACGGAATATCGGTACTGCCGTCACCGATATAAATCATATTTTCAAAGGGCATCGGGCGGCAGGCTTTATCAACATGCCGATTAACCCCTTCGGTATCGGTAATATCCAGGCACCCTTTGTTGATGCGAAACAGGTATTGAGTTTTGGAAGTATAATTCAAGGCAATGGCCGGCCATACTGCCGCACCGTTCTCATCATACCAAAAAGATGAAGCAAAAATTTCCGTAAATTTAGAGGCAATAGATGTTCCCTCAAGCATTTCCTTTAAACCTGAGGATATAATGTAATGGTCTATTTTTATTCCTTGTTTAAGAGCATATTGATTGATGCGGTCAAACCACTCTTCCACGCCTCTGTAGAGTTTAATTGTTTTGCCGTATTCCATAAAATCTTCACGAGTTATGGGTAAGTTGCGTTTATGCGACTCATCTATGGTAACCTTCATGTACGATAAAATATCATCGGCTTTGTGCTCTTTGGCCAAAATATTTGCCGTATTCCAAAATTCTTCCGGCGTCAGTCCGAGTTTTTTGACAAAGCCATACTCCTGCATATTACCCGGAGAAAGCGTTCCGTCAAAATCGTAACAAATAGCCATGGGAATAAGTTTTTGCATCATTAAACACTCCTTTGTAAACAAGGGTGAGTTTAACACATAAAAATCCATAAAATCAACGAGAAAATCTGTCTTTCTATTTGCAAAAACCGATAAGTTATAGTACAATCGGTTTCAGATTACATCAGGGAGGTTATTGTGCAAAAAATCAATGACAATATTTTGTGTTGGTGCCAAAACCCGTCGGAAGGTGCCATTGCTCAGGCCGTAAATTTATCCAAACATCCGTTTTTGGTCGGTAATGTGTGCCTTATGCCCGACACTCACGAAGGTTACGGCATGCCTATCGGCGGCGTAGTAGCCTTAGATAATGCCCTAAGCCCTAATATGGTGGGTGTTGATATCGGCTGCGGGATGTTGGCGGTTAAAACCTCGTATAAAAACATTTCCAAAGAAAAGCTGCAAAACATTATCAATATTATTCGGCAGACCGTACCCGTCGGTTTTAATCATCACGAGGCCGAACAATATCACCCCATATTTGATAGTAACCTCTTATGGGCAGATACTTTTATATGCAAACAAGAGTTTACATCGGCAAAAAAGCAAATCGGTACTTTAGGGGGTGGCAACCACTTTATTGAAATTCAGCAAGGTAATGACGGACATGTATGGTTTATGATACATTCCGGCTCCCGTAATCTGGGCAAAAAAGTTGCCGAATTTTATAATAAAAGAGCCGAAAATTTGTGCAAAATGTGGAAATATAACGAGTTGGTCAATAACATGTTATGCGTCCTTCCTAAAGGCACGGAAGATTTTGAACTATATAAAAAGGAAATGGAAACCTGTCTGCATTTTTCCAATGCCAATCGTGAGTTGATGGCCGAATTTATTAAACAAGCCTTTTTGAAGGTATGCCCTGATATTAACTTTGAAAATACGGTTAATATCCAGCACAATTATGCCGCCTTGGAAAACCATTTTCGTAAAGATGTATGGGTGCATCGTAAAGGGGCAACTTTAGCCACCGCTGATACCATAGGAATTATTCCCGGCTCACAAGGAACATCATCATATATCGTTAAAGGCAAAGACAATAAAGCAAGTTTATGTTCATGCTCGCACGGAGCCGGAAGAAAGATGTCTCGCACCAAAGCTCGTGAAAAGCTTAATCTTGAAGCTGAGCAAAAAATTTTAAATGATAAAGGAATTCTGCATAATATTACCCGTATAGAAGATTTGGATGAAGCTGCTTCCGCTTATAAAGATATTGATGAGGTTATGAAACAGCAGGCCGACTTGGTAGATATTTTGGTTAAACTGGAACCTCTGGCCGTCATTAAAGGATAAGCTTAAGTTATACCGGTTAAGATACATAAATCTTATTTGAATTTTATAGATATTCCCCATTAAAAGGGGGTAGTCCGTAAGGCATTAAAACAAAAACAAGGAGCAAATGCTCCTTGTTTTTTATTGGCGGAGAGAGGGAGATTCGAACTCCCGGTAGGCTCGCACCTACGACGGTTTTCAAGACCGCTGCATTAAACCGCTCTGCCATCTCTCCTTATTTACTATTTTATAACCACAAGACCCAGAACGAAAACCGTCAGACACTTCGTGTCCCTACGACGGTTTAGAGCTTCGCTCATCTTACGATTCCAAGACCGCTC
>CALXTJ010000053.1 GCA_944391375.1 uncultured Alphaproteobacteria bacterium | reverse complement strand
GGAATGAAAATGGTAATGACCTTTTGCCAAGGCGATAAAATGTTCACAATTGAGGCTGTTCGGATCATTTCCGGCGGTAAGGATATATCAAAACTAATTCCGCCCGCTGATTAATTCAATAGCGGTATTAATATCGTCCATATTAGAAAAGCGACCAACGGTAATTCGGAAAGAGTGTTCTGCTTCCTCTGTTGTCAGACCAATTGCCTTCAAAACGTGTGATGGCTCTTGAATACCGCTAGTACATGCAGAACCGGTAGAAAATGCTATTTTAGGCTGTAACGACAATATCATGTCTCGTGCATCGCGGTTAGAAAGCATAACATTAAGATTTCCCGGATGCCGGCTATCCATTGTGCCATTGATTTTTATATCCGGGAATTTAGCCTTTAAACCCTCAAGCAATTTCGCGCGTAAATCACTAATATATTGGGCCTCTGTGTCCTTTAAATCTTTCATCAGGCTAAAAGCTTCACCCATCCCGACAACTAAAAAGGTCGGCATTGTACCGGATCTGTATCCACTTTGTTGACCACCGCCTCTTATAATAGGTGTCGGTTTCAATTCGCTCGCTTGATTAATATAAAGTGCGCCAATGCCTTTCGGTCCATAAACTTTGTGACCGGATAAACTCATCATATCCACGTGATTTTCGACAACATCAATGTTTGCATACGCGCCTTGTGCCGCATCAACATGAAAAATTGCACCTTTTTCTTTGCACATTGTGCCAATTTTTTCTAAAGGTTGATTAACGCCGATTTCGTTGTTTGTTGCCATTGTTGAAACAAGAAGTACATCATCTGTCAGAAGCTCATTTAATGCATTAAAGTCAATAATTCCATCGTGTTTCACAGGAATTTTTTTAATAGTAAAGCCAAAACGTTCTAGAAAGCGCGATGCCCCTAGGACACATTTATGTTCAATTGCTGAAACAAGGATCGTTCTCCTTTTTAACTTATCTAAAGCCGTGTAACCCATTCCAATGATCGCTAGATTATTTGACTCTGTTGCTCCTGACGTAAAAACTATTTCATCTTCAAGTGCATTAATATAATCAGCAACCATTCCTTTTGCGCTTTCAATAGCATCATTTGCTTTCCACCCGAAAGAGTGCTCTGATGAATGAGGATTACCAAATTCCGTTGTCATAAACGGGAGCATTTTATCCAAAACGCGCGCATCAAGAGGCGTTGATGCCTGATAGTCAAGATAAATACCTGTATTACCAGTATTTTCGCTGTTTTTAAGTAAATTTGATAAATTATTTTTCATTTTTTTCACTTTTCTATGGAATTTTTTTTTTGAATCCTGTATCATCATTTTCGACTGGAGAATGTCGCCAGCGAAAAAAAGGATAGCATAAAATGAAAAATGAATCAACTCTAAAAAATTCAAAACCCGTTTTTTCGGGTCATGAAACATTTCCTCTTAGGTACGGATGGCTGAAAAAAGTGTACGATGCGGCTACCGCTGTGGAAGAAAAAAAAGGAAATATTTCCAAGGACTTATTCAATAATATTGAGGCAATTTCAATCCTCGGCGTTGGTAAAAACATGGTTTCATCAATGCGTTATTGGGCTCTTTATACAGGCATTTTAGCTGTGAATGAAGATAAAAATTTGTATGTCACAGACTATGCAAAAAAAATTTTCGCAGATACCGGCTTTGATCCATGGCTTGAAAACTATGCTACCCTTTGGCTAATACATTGGAATTTGGCGACAAATCCGAATTTGTTTACTTATTACTGGGTTTTCAACAGGCTCAATGCGGCAACTTTTGACAAGGATTCACTTGTAGCCTCTATTCAGGAAGCTCTTTCTGAGTACGATTTACCGGATGTTTCCCTCTCTACTTTAAAGCGTGATGTTGAGTGCTTTCTGGGGGTTTATTCCACCCGTTCTGCAAAGGAAAAATCTAACGAAGAGAGCATTGAGTCACCGTTGACAGAGCTTGCCTTGATTTCGCCGCTTACACGTAGAGATTTGTTTCAAACAAAGGTCGGTGCAAAACCTAATTTATCCGTTTATACCTTTATTTTCGGGCTTCTAATGTTATGGAAATTTTATTCTCCTAATTCTAAGACTTTATCCTTAGAAGCGATTTGTTACGAAGAAATGTCACCGGGGCGCATATTTCTTATTAATGAAAATGCTATTGGAGATTTTGCCCAGAATATTTCTGAAGTTACAAATGGTTTGTTAGAATGGTCAGAAACAGCGGGACTAAAACAAATCTTATTAAAAAAGGATATAGATTTTGAAAAAGAAGCCTTTAAGATCTTTGAAAGGAATTACAAATGATGGAAAAAATGTCCGACATCGTAAAAATAAATACTAGATTTTGTCGTTCAATTAACATTAATCAAGATCTTGGAAATGCCGATATTCTTGCAGGCTTTATTTGTCCTGCTTCGTCTGAAATTGCTTTGCTTAATATTGCTGAAAATGTATATGCTACGGGGCAAGCCGCATTTACATGGACAGGCCCTTATGGTTCCGGTAAGTCTTCTCTTGCTTTGTTTTTATCAGCATTAATAGGCAAAGATAAAAAACTACGCGCCCTAGCGCAAAGTTTATTTAAGGAATCTGCAAAAGAAGAATTTTACTCAAAAATCAAAGTAAATGACGGTTGGGAAATTCTTCCAATAATCGGCGATAAACAGGATCCTGCGATACTCTTAAAAGAAGCTATTGAAAAGAAGCAAGGTAAAAAGTGCACAGACATTCTAAAATCAATACAAGAAATCGCCGATACATCAGATGGACTGCTAATTTTTATTGATGAAATGGGAAAATGCCTAGAGAGTGCGGCAAAAGGTCAAGGCGACGTGTATCTGTTTCAACAATTAGCTGAGTATGTATCAAGAAGCAATGGCAAAATAATCCTTATTGGAATTTTACACCAGGCGTTTGCAGAGTACGCACGTTATTTGCCGCATACTATCCGCGATGAATGGATCAAAATTCAAGGACGTTTTGTTGATACACCCATCAATACTGCCGGCGAAGAACAAATTGAATTGATTTCTAAAGCGATAACAACAGACTTTACCTCATCATCAATAAAGGATGTTGTTGAAAAAACGGTTACGTCCATTGCAAAAAATAAACTTATTACATCAAAGGATGGTTTAACGCAGTCACTTCTTCACTGCTGGCCTATTTCTCCAGTAGTAGTTACGTTGCTAGCTCAAATTTCAAGAAAAAGATTTGGCCAAAACCAGCGCAGTATTTTCTCGTTCTTGAGTTCCGGAGAGCCGAAAGCATTCAGAGACTTTATTAACTCAACAAGTTTTTCCGATGATAAGATGTACATGCCGGAGGATTTGTTTGACTATCTGAAGCTAAATCTTGAATCTTCTATTTTATCATCATCTGATTCAAAGATTTGGAACATTGCTACTGACGTTTTAGCACGTTGCCAAGCAAAAGGAGCTTCCCTGGAACACATAAATGTCTTAAAAACGATTGCTCTGATTGATATGTTTAATGGTGCTTCTGGCCTTGTTTCAAATGAAGAACTCCTCCAGGCACTTTATCCAAAGGCAAATATAAAAGCTATTATAAAAGATTTAACATCCTGGTCAGTCATTATTCTTAAAAAGCACTTAAACGCGTATTCAATTTATGAAGGTAGCGACTTTGACATAGAAAAAGCACTTGCTGAAGCGTATGCCGCAATTCCAACGCTTGAAATTCAAAAACTCGTTGATATTGCCAATTTCAAACCGATTATTGCAAAACGCCATTATCATAAATACGGATGCATGAGATGGTTAGATATTCTGCTTACCCCGGTTGAAAATTATAAAGAGTTCTTGAACCATGAACATGATCATAACAAGTCTGTTGGTTTTTTTGCTATCTTCCTCCCGCAAAACCCGACTGAGGAACAAAAAGCAACCGAAATAACGCAAGGAAAAAATAAATTTGATTTTCCTGTGTTTATGACTGTTGCAAAAAACACTCAGACAATTAATGAGTACTTAAAAGAATTGCTTTCCCTTGAGTGGATCCAAAAAAACAAAAATGAACTAGCAGGCGACCATATTGCACGCCGTGAAATAGAAAATAGACGGTTAATCATTATTTCGTTGCTAGAAGTCCAATTGAATGAAATTTTAACGGCTTCTGATTGGTATAAAAATGGTGAGGCTTTAGGATTAATTAAGCAGAATGAATTTAGTATTTTAGCTTCCAAAGTCTGTGAACAAGTTTATCCAGAAACTCCAATCATCAAAAGTGAGCTGGTTAATAGAACAAAGCCTTCAGGAAGTGCAAACAGCGCATTGAACAATTTATTAAAGGATATGGTTTTGCAAGAAGGCGAAGAACTTCTTGGTATCAAGGGATTCACCCCGGAACGCGGCTTGTTTAACATTTTGCTTCAAGAAACTGGTATATATCGCCTAACAGATAAGGAAACATACGGATTCGGAGCACCAAGGGCCGAGAATTTATTAAGCCTTTGGAAAACAACAGATTCAATGTTTAAAAAAGTTAAACGAGCTGTTTCATTGGCTGATGTTTATGAGCAATGGAGTAAGCCGCCGTTTGGTATAAAGGCCGGATTATATAATTTCCTTGCTCTTGCATATATGCTAAGCAGAAAAACAAAAATAGCAGTCTACAGAGACGGAACGTATATTCCTGAGATAAATGACCTTTTAGTGGATTATTTATTGAAATCACCTAAAACCATTTCATTAAAATTGGTTGATGCAGATGATGTAACTGGTCATATTTTACCGGCAATCGCACAATTATTAAATACGCTTCAATCTACAAATCAAATTCCATTGAACGCATCACCGTTGACAATTGCTCGTAAGTTAGTGCAGATCATTGATAAATTGCCGCCTTGGGTATTGAAAACTAAAACACTGTCAAAGCGGACGATAAAATTTAGGGAAATTGTTAAATCTGCAAATGATCCACATAAGTTGCTTTTAGAGGATATTGAGAAAGTCTTTTATGATGAAGTGGAAAATAAAGACGGTGATAAGTCTGCCATTATTATTCAAAATCTGAAGGAAGCCATGGAGGAACTTATTAATATTTATCCGGCAACAATGACCAACATTGCTTTGTTGCTGACAAATGAGCTGGATGTTCCTCTCGCCACGCCAACGCACTTGGAAAAGTTGCGTGAGCGCGCTAAGAATATCAAAGGCGTATCAGGCAATTTCAAAATTGATGCATTTGCGGCTCGTATTTCTACATTTAACTCCAGCCTTGCAGATATCGCTGGTATCGTAAGTTTGGCAAACAACAAACCACCGCATGACTGGATTGATCTTGATATTGAAAATGCTAAAAAGGAAATCTTAAACCTTTGTACCGAATTCAAGAAAGCTGAGTTATATACGAAAGTCAAAAATCGCCCAGCTTCACGACAGGCTGTCGCTTTTATTGCCGGTATCGGAAATAAAGCTGAAGTTATCGAGGGCGAATTTGATTTGCTTACCGATATGCAATCTGACGTATCTAATTTAAAAAACAAAATTAAAGATGCTGTTAAAGATACGACAAACAAAAACGTACTTTTAGCCGCATTAACAGAAATTAGCATTGAGTATTTAAAGGCAGGAAATGACTGAAAAAGTAAAACACGTTTTAGGAATATCGGGTGGAAAGGATAGCGCGGCTCTCGCTGTTTATATGCGTGATAACTATCCTGAGCTTGATATTGACTACTTCTTCACCGACACGGGAAAAGAGCTTCCTGAGGTTTATTCTTTTCTTAGCAAACTAGAAGGATATTTAGGTAAACCTATTTTGCGTATTAATCCGGATCGCGATTTTGACTTTTGGTTGATGCAACACAATAACTTCCTGCCATCGGCACAGGCCCGTTGGTGTACGATTTGCATGAAACTTAAACCTTTTGAGGCTTGGGTCGGCAAATTCTTAAATGACGGATATACCGTGTATTCATATGTTGCTATTCGCTCAGACGAAGAATATCGCGAAGGCTATCAATCTCGCCATGAAAATCTAAAGGTAAAAATGCCCTTTAGAGAAAATGGAATTGATAAAAAAGGCGTTATTGACATTCTTGAATACTCAGGGCTTGGATTGCCGGATTATTACAAATGGCGATCAAGAAGTGGTTGTACGTTCTGTTTCTTCCAAAGAAAGATTGAGTGGGTTCGCTTAATGGAGAAACACCCGGATGCTTTTGAGGAAGCAAAAAGTTATGAGAAAAAAGCCACCGCCAGCGGATCACCTTTCACATGGTCAGAGCATGAATCACTCGAGGATCTATCAAAACCTGAGAGAGTAGCCCAAATTAAGCAAGATTATGAAAGACGTCTAGAGCGGCTGAAAAAGCAACGCATGGCAAATCCGCTTCGTCCTGATAATGAAGAAATCGATATAGATGATTTATATGGAAAATCAAAGGTATGTTTAGCATGTCACAAATAGTATGTCATTTTTTGTCATTACATTTTATGCGGAGATTGAATTTTCTGCAGAATTGGTGTACAATGTGGCGCAACTTTAACTTGAGGATATTATGAGCCTAAAGGAGATACCCATAAAGCGGGAATACCGCCCCGAAGATAATGTCGTGAGGAATTTTTATATTCCTCTGCTTTCTTCTGCTATCTCTTATCAGCGTGCTGTGGGCTTTTTTTCTTCCACAATTCTTGCTGAAATTGCCGTTGGAATATCTGCGCTCGTTCGCAATAATGGTAAGATCCAAATAGTTGCATCTCCTTACCTATCGGATGAAGATGTTGAAGCAATAAAAATGGGGTATAAGGCCCGGGACGAAGTCGTAAAAGATTCTATACTAAATGCTCTTGAGGATCCTAAATCTGACTTTGAAAAAGAAAATCTCAATTTGTTAGCAAATTTAATTGCAGACAGTGTTCTTGATATAAAAATTGCGTTTACTGAAAAAGGTCACTCGTTTGGTATGTACCACGAAAAGATGGGAATTATCTCGGATGCCGAAGGAAATCGTGTGGCTTTCTCAGGATCCTTGAACGAGACATTTAACGCTGTTCATTTTAATTATGAAACAATAGATGTTTATTGCTCATGGAAGACTGAGGATGTAGAGCGCGTTAACGATAAAATCTCAGCTTTTGAACGTATTTGGAATAATGA
>CALXTJ010000052.1 GCA_944391375.1 uncultured Alphaproteobacteria bacterium | reverse complement strand
TTCGGTGGTACTATTTCCTACTATTCTTGTACGCTATTTCTCGTCAAAAATCAACCATTTGTTGTGACATAGCCTTTCCTTATTGTCATATAAATCAACATGATTAGCATCCGGTATAATCAATAATTCTTTATTGTTTCCGGTAAGCTTTTTATACGCATCTTCACTAAAATAACGGCTGTGGGCATTGGCTCCGTGTATCATTAAAACCGGATTTCTTATCTCTTGGGAATAAGAAAGTATCGGCATGTTCATAAATGATAATGATGATGTGGTATTCCAGTTGCCGTTAGAGTTTATGGAACGCTTGTGAAAACCCCGCTTCGTTTTGTAATAACCGTAATAATCTTTTACAAACTGCGGCTCGTCTCCGGTTAATTTTTCCGGTAATCCGGGAGCTTTGGCATAGGTATGATTTTTAAAATCTTCAGTGCGTTGAGCGTTTAATTTTTCTCTTAAAGCATATCTGTCATCTACCGTTAAAGCATCAAAATAGCCATTGGCATTTACCCGGCTCATATCATACATGGTAGAGGTAACGGTGGCTTTAATACGAGTGTCCATGGCGGCCGCATTTAAGCCCATACCGCCAAAACCGCAAATACCGACAATACCGATTTTATCGGCATCTACCTCGGGCAAGGAACTTAAAAAATCTACCGCCGCACTGAAATCTTCGGTATTGATGTCCGGCGATGCTACATCTCTTGGGTTTCCTCCGCTCTCTCCGGTATATGACGGATCAAAAGCCAAGGTAATAAAGCCTTGTTCGGCCAAAGTTTGGGCATATAAACCCGAAGCTTGCTCCTTTACCGCACCAAAAGGTCCGCTTACGGCAATGGCCGCATATTTTTTATCTTCTAATTTGATAGGCATATATAAATCACCAACCAAAGTTATGCCGTAACGATTGTGAAATTTTACCTTTTTAACATTTACTTTGTCGCTCTTGGCAAAAGTTTTATCCCAATGTAAAGACCGATAAACCTCCCAGCCGACAAAAGCGACAATAACAACTATAATTAAAGATAAAATAATTTTCATATATCTTTCTCCTTACAAATTTTAACTACCGAATCCGAGTGTAGTATTTAGAGTTTACTCTAAGTCAAGCTTTTTTTATTAACATCAGGCAAATTTTATAAAATTAAGCTTCAAAAGTTTTGGCAATTTCCTTCATCCACTTACTTATTTCAATATGCTGCGGACAGCTTTTTTCACAGAGTTTGCAACCTATGCACTGCGAGGCTTTGCCGTGAGTTTTGGTAAGGTTTTTATAATACATGGCTTGAGCGGTAAACGGTTTGTCGCTTCGTTCCTGTTTTTCCGCATTATACAGAGCAAAATATTCCGGAATGGCAATTTTCATCGGGCAATTTTCCACACAATAGCGACAGGCCGTGCACGGGATGGTTATTTCATCGTGTAAAGTTTTAACGGCCGTTTCAATCACTTTAAGCTCGTTTTGATTTAACGGTTTAAAGTTTTGCATATAAGAAGTATTATCTTCAACTTGTTCTAAGTTGCTCATGCCGCTTAATACCATCATCACTCCGTCCAAAGAAGCAACGTAACGGACTGCCCAAGAGGCTACCGACATATCCGGTTCGGCGTTTTTGAATATCTGCTCAACTTTTGGCGGAACAACTGCCAAACTTCCTCCCTTTATCGGTTCCATAACAATTACCGGCTTATTGTATTTTTGAGCCACTTCATAACATTTACGCGATTGAATGCTCGGATTATCCCAGTCTATGTAGTTGATTTGCAACTGTACAAACTCAACTTCGGGGTGCTCTTTTAACACTTCTTCCAAAAGTTCCGGATTGTCATGAAAAGAAAAACCGATTTTTTTAATTTTGCCTTCCTTTTTCTTATCGGCAATAAATTTAAATGTATCATATTTACGGGCGTTATCTATGGTATTGGCATTAACATTGTGTACCAGATAATAATCAAAATAATCAACTCCGGTTTTTTGCAGTTGTTTATTAAAAATTTCTTCCTGTTGTTCGGCACTTTTAAGCATACCGATAGGCATTTTGCTGGCAACCGTAAACTTACTGCGAGGATAACGTTCAACTACCGATTTTCGTAAAGCGTTTTCACTTTCATAACCCATATACATCCAGGCCGTATCAAAATAGGTAAAGCCTCTTTCAATAAACTTATCAACCATTTTATTTAAGGTATCATAATCAATGGAAGTTTGGTCTTGCGGGTCTTTAAGAGGCAGACGCATAAAGCCGAAGCCGAGTTTGTTTTTAAGGTTAATCTGCTTTTTTACCGCATCCGATACGGGAATAGTTTCGGCAAAAGTTAAGCGGGGTAAGGCAGCCAAGGCAAAGGCGGCCAAAGTTGACATTAAAAATTCGCGTCGGTTCATGGAGTATCTCCTCATAAAAATTAAAATTTGGGTTTATTATAATTTTTAGAGTGGGCTCTAAGTCAAGAATTTTTAGCCGACATTGTGCGTAAAATTTTAACCGTTATTTTATTTGACAGTTGCCGATTTTATTGCTATTATCGGAGGGTAAACCAATTAAACATAAATTATCATGGAATTCACTTTTGCACAGGTACTGTGTGTGCTATGTGCCACTTTGATTGTGAGCTGTGTTCTCTTGTTGGTCGTTTACCAAATAAGCGAATTTGCCAAACGCAAAAGTCAAGAGAGAAAAAAACAGCGGCAACAACAAGAATTTATGGCAACTGTTGCCAAGGAGGAAGATGAGATGCGACAATATGTCCGCACCGCTTCCTTAAAAGATTTACAAACAAAATCTGTTGTCTTGCGGAGCATCCTCAAAAGCGGAGGTTCTCTTCGCGACGCAAGACTTAAACGGATTGTTGATGACGAAATCAACAACCGAACGAAAAAAGGCGGGATTTAGCAAAATCCCACCTTTTTTGTTTTGGGTATTCGTTATTGACTTTATCAACTTTTGGCAAGATAAATTTTTAAAATTGCTGTTATATCATCTCAAAAGACTGTTGACTTTTAATTGTCGCTCAAATACCCTTTAACAGGAAAATAAGTATTTAAAGGGGCTGAAAATGAAAAAAATTATCTTTTATGCAATGTCTGTTTTATTATCAATCAATGCCGCTACAGCTCTTAGATCAGATGATGATACATCACCCTATGATTTTGCCAAACAGGAACTACGCAAAATAAATTCGGCAAATGCACAATATGTACAATCAAATGAGCCTTTTGCTCCATTGGTAAACGCCTTTGTGGCCAATGCCCGTGATGATGATAAAGCCCAAACCGCATACTTGCAGCAATTTGATAAATCTATTGCTCCCTTGTTTGAACAGATTATTAACAAACAATATGACGATACTTCCAAGAAAGAATTAAAAGAAACTCAAAATAAACTTTCTATTGCCGCCAATAACGGTAATTTATATGAAGTATTTAAAATTTTGGATGAAATCCAATGTGAATTTGAATATTGCCCTTATTATAGTAAGAGTAATCCGATGTTGCTATCAGCTTTTTCTTTTTCCAAAATAGCCTCTCAAATAAAGCCCCGAAAAGCCTATGAAACTTGTTATGATATCACAACTTTTTACCCGACTTGTAATACCCTTAATTATCACGAATACACTGAAGATGAAAGTCCCGCTAAATTATCATCGGCCGTAAATTATGCTCAAAATCCTCTGAAATATTATACGGAAATTCTTAATCAGTATAAAGCCCGTAATCAAAAAGAGGAACCTCAAGAAGTAGCCGAGCTTAAAAAACCTGTTCCCCCCGAAGGCGATTGGACTTGGGAAGAGGCCGTAACTTTTATGGAATATAATCCGCAAAAAGCTTATGAAACATTTAAAAATGCCAATACTTTGACTGAAAAATTGCAGTTGGCCATGTTTTTACAGGCTTACTTCCCAGAAAAAAACAAAGAAATCAAAGATAACTTGCGCGAAGTAGTTAAATCCTTCGGTGATGATAAAAAATATAAAGACTATTCAAGACGTTATAACAAAGAGGAGTTTCAGCAAAAATTTGCCAATGAACTGGCAGAAAACGATACGCCTATCAGTAAGGAGTATTTAATTGAAGTATTTACCACCGCATCCGATAAATCGCTGGTTGATACGCAATTTGCTGAACTTTATTGCGGCGTTGCCAAAAAAATGCCGGAGATTATTGTTGTTACGGCTCCGTATTTTGGCGGCAACCGTGATAATTTTGTTCCTCGGTTGGCCTGTTATTACGATTATGACTATAAACAATTTCCTTTTCAAGCTTTGTATGAATATATTGATCTTACCGAGCAAGCTGACGGATATTTTTTATCAAAACATGAAGGAACTGCACGCTTTTTCCATCAGAGGCAGCAAGCTTTTACGGTAGATAGCGGCTTTTTAGGTATTGTTCCCGAAAACCCCAAAAAATATAATCTAAAATACCCTTATGAAGCTTGGTCTTATGTATCATTGGAAAATCGTAAAGTTTTTGATAAAATAAAACAATCTTATTTGGAAACACAAAAAATTTTAATGGATTATTTTATTAACAATCGCAAATTTTCCGAGGAAAAAGCTCAGCTCGTAACCGAAAACTTACTGTTTACCGCCCCCTTCGGAACGCGTTGCGAATATGATGAAATTCCGCTTAATCTCAGAACATTGATGATAGAAAACAAACCCTTAAATGAAGTTAAAGATTTTATTTTGTCTCCAAACTTTTTGGAACAACAAAAAAATCAGATGGATTTTTACAATAAAGCACCGTTAATTCATATTGCCGTACAAAATCCCGATTACTTGAAATTACTTACGGAAATAACAGAAAACATGAGTGCAGAAGACCAAAAACAGTATGATTTGGAATCCAATGTCAATGCCCGTAACAATATTAACAAAACCCCGCTTATGGTTGCCGCTCAATTTAATTTAACGGAAAGTGCAAAATTTTTAATCAATGCCGGAGCTGATGTAAATGCCGTTACTCAAACAGAAAAATATTGGGGATTGTCACGAGATAACCGTACGGCTTTAATGTATGCTGCCGAAAACGCCGATTTAGACATGATTAAATTGTTGCTGGATAACGGAGCCGATAAAAATATGGTTGATACCAAGGGATATCGTGCCGTTGATTATCTGATGGGATTTGCCTCGGGCAATTACAATCAAAAGCTATCGGATGAAGATTTTAAACAGGCTTTGTCTTTGTTGTTGTAAAAAATAAAGATGATAAGCTCAACCTAATACCTCACAAAATATAAATAAGAAGGGTATTTATGGTGCCGACATTTTTAATAAAGAGCAAACTATTATACATTGCCGTTAAAATATTTATCTTAATTGTTTTATGTGCGGTTTTTGCTTTGGATTATGCCGTATGATTGTTGGACATGGAATGAAAAATGCGGCTGCCTTAAAGAAAATATTTCCGATAACCAAGAAAAGTAGAAATTATAAAACATTGTTGCATATTTGCACAATTTATGCTACTTTTTATAAAAATGTGACAAAAAAGGCATGTCCCTATGAAAACAATGTTTGATATAATTAAAAAGCAAAACGGAGAGCGGTTTGCCAAGGCAATTCGGGCTTACGATAACGGTATTTTTGATATTCCTGGCTTAGATAAAATCGTCAAGTTTGCCGGCCGTGAATCCGAAGTACTTATGGATTACCTTATATCGCTTAAAGATGTTAAAATTGAGGAACATGGCGTACATCAACATCCGTTTGATTTATTAAGTAAAGCCGGATACAATGCCTATTATGCCGACACCTTGGAAAAACAAAACTGGCCCAAACAATTTTATGCTGAAGGGGAAGAACTTTGCACCTTCAGCGACCCCGACAGATACAAAAATTATCATATCATTGTTGCCATAAAGAAAAATGTTAAAGATATAAAACGCGAAAATTTTACACACCCCATGCGGGAAGATGAATATGGCACCAGCGTTTTGCAAATTCAAATTTTAAAATCGGGCGGATTTATCTCTATTAAAAACCGCTACAACCATACCGTGGAAAATCCCGATAATACTTTAAACAGCAATCCCGATAACATTATCCCCGGACTTTCCGAGGCCATTAAGCACCATTATCATGTGGATTTTTCAAGCCCAAAAGTATGCTTACCGGAAAATTATGTTCTTATGGATAATCAAATAATTAAATGTAATTACGAAATTAACAATGTGTATTTCGGTGAAAATTGCTATGCCCAAAACGGCAAAGTCTATGAAATTGATAAAAACTCCGAACTTATGTTGGATTATTTTATTTTAAATCTCAAAAACAAAACCGTTAACAACCCCAGCCGCGAAAAAGATGCTTTTGCAAACGCTTTGCAGGAAGAAATTAAAGATAAAAGATTACAGATAGTTGTCAATCAACAAGGTAATAAATGCCTGCAAGCTGACGGACATACCATTGTTGAACTTGAACATGGCAAAATTAAAGCCCTCAATTTTGGCAGTGTTAAAAACATCGGCAATGACTTTTTGTCCCAAAACACCTCATTAAAGGAAATTTCCTTATCTCAAGCTACCGATATCGGACATAATTTTCTTTATGCTAACAAAGGAATGGATAAAATTTCACTGCCTCAAGTTACTAAAATCGGCGAAGATTTTCTGCATAATAATGATACATTAACAGAAATTGACTTGCCGAAAGTGCAAAGTATCGGTGATTGGTTTTTGGGTAACAATCAGGTATTAAGTAAAATTTCACTGCCTCAAGCCAAAACTATCAGTAATGGTTTTTTAAAATATAATGAAAGACTAAATGAGATTATATTACCCGAAGTAATAACCATCGGATATGATTTTCTTTATAATAATGAAATATTAAATAATATTGATTTACCGAAAGTAGCTCATATCGGAGACTGTTTCTGTTGTAATAATGAAGGTCTAAAGAGTATTTCTCTGCCTGAAGTGACAGATATTAGGAATGACTTTATTTATGGTAATACCGATTTGGCAGAAATTTATTTACCGAAAATAAACGATATCGGCAGCTGTTTTCTCCACAATAACGAAAAATTAGATAAAATTTTACTCCCTCAGGTTACTAAAATCGGTGAAGGTTTTATACATAACAACGAGGTATTACAAGCAATTGATTTACCGGAAGTTACCAATATAGGAAACAGTTTTCTCTACAATAACAAAAAGTTAGATAAGTTGTTGCTACCTAAAATTTGCCAAATCGGCGATGATTTTCTTCGCAATAATAACATATTAGATAAAATTGATTTACCGGAAGTTACCAATATAGGAAACAGTTTTCTCTACAATAACAAAAAGTTAGATAAGTTGTTGCTAC
>CALXTJ010000051.1 GCA_944391375.1 uncultured Alphaproteobacteria bacterium | reverse complement strand
TATAAAAAATTATCCCGAAAATTGCTATCGCAATCTTCGGGACTTTTTTTACTGTCCAACTTTCGGGGGACAGTTCAAAAGAGCGGGTTTTTTATTATTGATATTGCAGATATTGCAACTTTCCGCTTAATCTTTATGGCGGAAGGTTATCCGACCCTTGGTTAAATCGTACGGTGTCATCTCTATATCAACTTTGTCGCCGACCATTACTCTAATCCGAAATTTACGCATCTTGCCGGCCGTATGTGCCAATATTTCAACTCCGTTCTCCAAACGAACCCGAAACATGGCATTCGGCAATTTTTCTATAACCTCTCCGGTTAATTCTAACAATTCTTCTTTACTCATTAAAAACCTCTTACTTATTACTTGTTTTTTCCTGTATAATCTTTATTTTTTAATTTTGCAATTTATTTCTTTGCGATTTCGGAAATTTTATCGTAAAGCTCGTGCCCTTGTTTACCTCACTCTTGACCGCTATGCTGCCCTTAAATTTTTCCACTAACGATTTTACTATGGCCAAACCCAGTCCCGTACCTTGATGGCGACTGCTTCGTCCATCAGAATAAAACGGCTCAAAAATATGCTCCATTTTATCTTCCGCTATACCGATGCCGCTATCTTTAACTTCTATTATCACCGTATTTTTATCTTTTTTAACATCCAATTCCAACTTGCCTCCCAACGGCATTGCTTTTAGGGCATTTTGCGATAAATTTAAGATTATCATCTCAAAATCTGCCTCGCTTCCCAAAATACAAGTTGCCGAATTGCAATAATTGCGTTCAACCTCTATACCGTTGCGTTTGGCCTCATAATCTAACAACGACAGTACCTCGTTAATACTCTCTTTTACATCAAAAACCTCCTGCTCCTCTCCGCTGTAATGAGCCAGTTTTAACAATCGCTCCGGTATGTTGATGCTCGTAACTATTTGATTGTATATCATCTCCAAATACTGTTTTTCCTGCGACTTATCATCCATATCCTTAAAATATTTTTCCAAAAGTCCTTCCAAAATCATTCGTACCGAACCTAAATTGTTTTTTATCTCGTGAGCCACGGATGTTGCCAAAAAGCCTAAAGAAGCTACCTTCTGCTCATGCGAAAATCGTATATCATCACTTAAATCTCTTATGGATTCTATAATGTAAAAATCTTTATTATCGGAACCTTTTTTTATCCGCAACGGAGCTGCACTTATGGATAACGGGTGACCGCCGATACTTTGTATAATGTTAATGCTTTTGGATTTTATATCCCTTATTTCTCTTAACGGACAACGAAACGATCTGTCCGAACAGGGCTTATCCAAGTTATAAGCATAAAAACATTTGCCCAATCCTTGGGCTTTTTGTTTGTCGGTCTGCCCTAAATAGGCCTTGTTGGTCAATACCACATTGTAGTCATGGTCTATTACTCTGATACCGTCAGGTATGGCATCTATAAGTGACTGTAAAAAAACTTCCGTGTTTTTAATTTCCGTAATTTTACTTTCTATATTATCAATCATCATATTAAAAGCTTTGGCCAGAGTATCAAACTCGTCAAAAAATATTTGCTTTTTGCCCAGCGGTATACGATGCGAAAAATCGCCCTGAGCCACCATCTTGCTGGCATCGGTCAATCTGCGTATAGGGGCTACTACCCACCTTTGCAGCAAAAAACCTAAAATAATGATGGATATTAACGATAAAACCGAACTTATGCCGATAATTTTGGCACCCTCTATAAAAGCTATTGTCCTCTCATTATAGTTTTGTTGTAAATTTTGGCTTAGTTTCTGCTCACGAGATAACTCTTCCTGTTTTTGCCCCAAATCTCCGGATATGGCCTCCTTACTTGCCTCGGAAAGATTGATTTTATCTTCGGATATCTCCCTTCGTAAGGCTATATTCTCATACAAAAGCTCCAATACATACTGATTGCGTAAAAAAACCGTATTGCGGTCTTCTATATATTTTTTGCTGTATATGCTCAAAAACATTGATAAAAACAATACGGCCATGAATATAAATAAAACAAAAACCGTATAAAAAATCTTTTTATTTAAACTAAAATACATAATCAGTCCCTCAAACTTGTAAATCTCTTAAATACGGATTACACTTTTTTTCCAATTCCAAACTTACGGGAGCTACCGGTTTATGCTCTTGCAAACGAGATACCGCTAATTCATAATATTTTTTCATATCCTCATCTACTTTTCCTGATATTAAACTTCTAAGAGAATGCCATGTATATTCATGTCCGGGATAAAACATTACATCATCGGGTAAGGCTCTTATTTTTTGCAGACTTTGCCTCATATCGGCGGGGGTTCCTTCAAAAATGCCGCCGATGCATAAGTTAAACAATACATCGCCGGTAAATAAGGCCTTATCTGCGGCAAAATAATACAAAATATGACCGTTGGTATGTCCGGGAGCGGCAATAATTTCGGCCTTGCTGTTGCCGAGTTTGAAAACATCTCCTTCTTTGAGCCCGATATCCAATCCGGGAATTTGTAACCTTTCGGCCTCCGGACCTGCTATCTGCAAACCGTAAAGCTGCTTTAACTCCTCGTTGCCGCCCACATGATCAAAATGGTGATGTGTGGTTAAAATATACGAAGGATGTATTTTATGCTCTTGGCAAAAATCTATTATAGGTGCGGCTTCCGAGGCATCAACTATGGCACTTATATTACTTTCCTCATCGGTTATAATATAGGCATAATTATCCATAACTCCGGCTCGGCACAGTATCGGCTTAATCGTCAAACTCATATTCTTCCTCCAAAGTGGCTTCATCAAGGTAGAAAAACTTATAATAAGTTAAAGTATAATCCAAAAGTCCGGCATAATTGGTTAAATTACTATCGGTAACAAAAGTCCAGTCCATCCGTTTACCGTATAAAATATCGCTGCGGCGGCGGGCTTCCTGACGCGATGTCCAAAATTGCTCATAATTGATGTTGGAATTAACCTTTAAAACATAGGCTCGTATGGCCTCTTCCAAGTTATCATAAATTGTATAACGGTACGAATCGTCCTCTTCACCTATCGGCTTTAAGCCTTCATTGCTGTACCAATTACGGGCTTTGTATAAATTGTTGCCCAAAATTGCCACTCGTGATGTTCCCCAGTTGGTGTATATTGCCGCCGATGCCACCAAAATTGCCGGAGGCACGATATCTACCCTTTTTAATAACTCTTTTAACAACAGCATATGACGGCGAGTATCCTTAAAAGGCGTGTGTACATCATATTTTTGAGCCATATATTCCAAATAATTAACATCGGCTTTTTGAAAATCTTTTTCCTGTTCAAAACCGTACTCCAATGCCAACAAATTTTCCCGTTCTTCATAAATTTCCATGTTTACTTTCAACACCAGCGGCATTAAAATTTTAACAAATAAACGGTTGCGTTCCGTGGCATTTTTCATGGAGGCAAAATCGTAAGGTATATTCTTTACAAAAATTCGCGGATAAACATTGGCCGGCGGATTGATGTATTCATCATACTCCAGATAGTTAAAAATATCCTCCAACTCCGCAACACTGAAATCGCTCAAATAAGCCCCGCTGTTGATAATGTTTAATTTAGCCTTGGAATTAGGATTACTGATGACAAACTCTTGTTCGGCTTTGTTAGCCTTTTGCTTGGTAAGCTCCTCTGCCGACAACGGACGAATACTGCCGCCCAGCAGCATTAAAAACAATATAATTTTGCATATTTTGCCGAGCCGCATATTCTCAGCCCTTTTCGGAAAAAGGTTTTACCTCGGTAATTTCGGGAATATAGGTCTTTAAGATTTTTTCCACTCCGTCTTTTAAGGTACGCATGGCATACGGACATCCGGCACATTTTCCGGTTAATTCCACAAACAAGATACCGTTTTCAAAACCTTTGATATTTATATCGCCGCCGTCGCGGTTTAAGGCCGGACGAATCCTGGCCGTTATCAGTCCGTTTACTTTTTGCATCAATTCATCATTATCTTCGGGCTTATCATCATTTACGATTATAGAGGCTCCGGTTGCCGCAAAATCTAAAATTTCGGCCATAATCTGCGGACTTAAATCGTCCCATGACGCCGCTAAATCTTTGGTAACCGAAACCATGTCCGCGGCAATCAGCACATTGACTATTCCGCCTAAATCAAAAATAGCTTCGGCTAACGGCGATTTTCGTAAGGATTTACTTTCGGTAAATTCCGACTTGCCGGAAACCGCCAACTTTTTTTCCGGATAAAAATTGCGGACATTTTCATCTGCGGTTTTTTCAATTCTAATCAGCATTTGCCTCTCCCGACAATGAAACGGTTGCTAAAGCCGTAATCAATTTTTCCAACTGGTAGCGGGCTTTGGCAATATAATAGTTTAAGGTCAATAAGTGATTGGGAGCAAATACCGCTTCGGGATTGCCGTTTCGCACAACTGTCGGACTAAGTAAAAATCCGTTTTCCAAAGTTTTGTTTAAGGCAGTTAAATTTTCATACTTACCGCTTTGTAAAATTAAATCCTTAAAATCTTCACCGAGAGCTTTTAAAACCACATAGTAGCCGTACAAACTGCCCTGAGCATAATAAAACACATTATCGGCCTGATTATCGGTCCAGTCATCACCGTGCTCCCGCACCTGCTTATCAATATCAGCCTCAAGCGTTCCCAAGTTTTTGCCGACGGCACTTAATAATTTTGACAACACAACATCAGGCGTTACAAGAGCTTTAGCATCTTCATCATTAAATTTTATAAGCGATTTGCGGGCTCGGCGATATTGAGCTCCCGAAGACGGAGCCAGTGCCAATCCTTCGGTTTTGGACAGCAACCATATATCCGGCGGGTACTTCAATAATTCGGCGGCTTTATTTAACTCCTGCGAATCGTAGGTATGCGACAATTCTCCGACAACCACCCGCAAAGAAGAGATTATTCCCGATTGAAATGACGGCATATTATCCAAAAAATAGCCGGGGAAAATTACCGGTAAATTCGGCGTCCACATTTTATCATCAACTTCGCGTCCGATTAAATCCGAAATTTTAACGATTAAAGTTAAGCCTTTTTCCGGCTTTTTGACTACCGAAACCAACGATTTATCAATATTATTGGTAGCCCAACTGCCGATAAGATAGTACAAAATTAAAAACAAAGGTACAATAACGGCAATGGATTTCCATGACTTGCGGACAAAGTGAACCGCAGTTATTATTCGTTCCTTGGTTATGGGGTTAATTCGCCGCAGTACTTCAAAAATTTCCCGAAGACGAAGTTTTATTGTGTTCCACTGTTGCTTATTTGGCATTAGCCCCTCTCTTTTGATACATAAGTTTAATTATGGCAAAAATATCCAATACACCTGTTATTTTAGTCAGAATCAAAAAAGTTGCAAGTCCGAAAATGCCCAAAGCACCCAAGATACACAATTTTATAATAAATCCCAACAACAGCCAATCCCCCAAGATGTCATTAAGCAGTATTTGAGCACCGTAAACGGCTCCGCCCATCAGCAATGAGCAAAACACTATTTTACCGATTTGCATTATCAGAGGCGATGAAATTTGCCACAAGCCTCTTTTTTTAAGGCCGTAGATATACTGAAACAAAGACACAAAGGCGGCAATGGTAGTGGCCGAGGCAATACCTACATGTCCGAAAGAACGCATCAATATAAGGTTAAAAATCAGATTGACTAAAAAAACCACCGCACTGTATTTAACCGGAGTTACGGTATCGCCTCTGGCAAAAAAATTGGGCATTAAAGCCTTGACCAAAACATAGCAAGGTAAACCTACCGAATAAGCAATAACGGCTTTGGCGGTCATGGCCGTATCGGAGGCTCCGAATCTGCCGTGTTCAAACAAAATGTTGATTACCGGATGAGCCAAAACAATCATCATTACTGCTGCCGGAAATGATAATAATGCACCGTATTCCACGGCTTTGTTTTGGGTTTGAGTACTTTGAGCCAAGTCTCCGGCTTTTAATTGTTTGGAGAGAATCGGCAATAAAGCAACGCTTATGGCGGCTCCAACCACGCCTAAAGGCAGCTGTTGCAAGCGGTTGGCGTAATACAGCCATGATATGGCTCCCGTACCCACCAAGGAAACCAAAATGGTATCCACCACCATGTTGATTTGATAAATTCCGGCTCCGACCACGCCGGGAGCTATTCTTTTGAAAAGCGTTTTGATTTCCGGATTTTTTAAGATTTTACCGATGTGTAAATAAGGATGAAGATAAGCATTTTGTTTACGCAAAAAATAGCCCAGCCACAAAATTTCCAGAAAACCGGCCACCGTTATGCCGACGGCGAATCCGTGAGCCGGAGTGGCACTGAAGGGTACAAAAACAAATGCGGAAGCAATCATGCCCAAGTTAAGAATAATGGGAGCCGCAGCCGGAGCGGCAAATTTTTCAAAAGAGTTAAGCACTCCGGCCTGAAAAGAAACTATGGAAATAAACAATAAAAACGGAAAAGTAATGCGGCATAAAGAAACGGCCAAAGCCATTTTGCCCTCATCATTGACAAAACCCGGAGCCAAAACATCTACCACATAGGGCATAAATATTTCAAACAGCAATACGAAAATAACCAAAAAAAACACCAAGACCGATATGGCTTGGGAAGCAAAAAACAAAGCCTTCTTTTTACCGTCGGCAACCATTCGTTGCGAAAATAAAGGCACAAAGGCACTGGTAAAAGCTCCCTCGGCAAACAGGCTCCTAAATAAATTGGGCAACTTAAAAGATACAAAAAAAGCATCGGACATCATGCCCGCACCCAGCATATTGGCCAAAAACATATCGCGAACAAAACCGGTAATGCGGCTGATGAAAGTAAATCCGCCGAAAGTGGCTATGGACTTAAATAGTGACATTATAAATTTTCCATACAGTGTTAATTAACGGTGTTAAGGTACCCAAAAAAGATTACTTTTTCATCAACTTTTTAAAAAAAGTGTGAATTATTCACTTTTTTTACGAAAAATACTTGACAAAACCAAAAATCTATGCCTAAGATAGACAAAACACCATAAGAAAGGAATTTAAAAAAATGAGTAAAGCTACCATACAAGTAAAATTTGGTGGAAAGAGGTTGGCTCAAGGAAATTGTCAGGGAATTAAAACGCCGAAAAAGTTGGAGGAGTTTGTTAAAGCTTCTTCTCAAAAAGCCAATACTTCAACCATGACCAAAGAACAACAGACTCGTTAGTTCTGATTTTAATGTGTTTCGTAATATTAGCCGCCTTAGGGCGGTTTTCCCCTTTTAAATCATAAAAAATTTGGCTATGTCACACCAAACAGTTGATAAATAGCCATTTTTATAGGGGAGCCTTAAAACTCCCCTACAAACTGGAAGT
>CALXTJ010000050.1 GCA_944391375.1 uncultured Alphaproteobacteria bacterium | reverse complement strand
ACAAAAAAATTCCCCTTTGAAAATTTTTTTCAAAGGGGATTTTCTTTTTTCCTCCACTTTCTGGGGGACAGATCAAATGCGGGGTGTTGTTTTATGTTTAGGTTAGTTGTTTTTCAATCTGTTCCAACCTTTAACCTCCGGCTTACTGCCGCTACTTGCCGCCGGGGCTTTTGCCGTATCATTTTTTTGCCAATTACGAACCGGAGCTTGCTGTGATTTAGCTCTCACCAACGCTCTTTGCTCATCATTTTGCGGAACCCCGATAGGTAATATCTGCGTAAGTAAGGCCGGCGATACAAAGGCCATTTTTTTCTTTTCATAAGCCTCTACCACCGCATTTAAAATTTCTGCACTAGGTGAAGAATTAAAGGTGTTTATGGCTCCCGAATAAAATACCGAAAAAGAATGACAGGGTGATGAAAATAACACATCCGTAAAGTCAACCCCACGAATAAATCTTAACATAATACGCGGCTGTATAATACATTGCTCCACTACCGTGGATACATTTTCATCTTTGGCTAAAAATTCTCTTACAAACAAATCTATTTCCGGCTCACTTAACATGCCGCAAAAACCCGTTACGGCCATGCCGTCAATGGTATAACCCGTAAAATCTGCCGGAGCACTCTCTATGGTATAACAAAACGCCTGTTCGGCTTCGGTTATATTCCTCAAAGCTGCGGAATTTAAAGTATCTTTCATCCGCTGTGTTGCTTCAGGCCGTCCCGAAGGTGTTTCCTTTTTCTGCCAAGCTTGCTCGGCTTGTTTGTCGGTGTTGCCGCCTTGAGCCGTATTAGCTCCGCCCAATAAAGGAGTCTGAGCCTCCGCCGTAAGCGAAAATCCCACACCTAAAATCGCTAAAGTCATCAAATGTTTTATATTCATCTTTTTGCTCCTATAATTATATTTTCAATACCTAAACTATCAAAAAAAAATTTCCTTATCAACCGCCTTTATTACTTATTAAAGATTACATTATAGGCAATCGCCAACTTATCCACACCTCTGATGTGCGGCTTGGGCGATATAACCTCCCAACCGCGATTTTGCATAATGTCAAAATATCTTTTGTAGATGTATAAAATAATTTTTAACGGACGCATTTTCTTTTTATCTTCCTTGGCAATTAACCGTAAAGCTTCATCAAAATATTGTCCGGCAATTTTGGCCAATTTCTCACGCACCGCAATCAGATTTTTATCCGTTACCACCACCTTAGGGTTGGTTGACTTTATGTTTGCCTGTTTCAAAAGCTCTGCCGGTATATATAAGTGTCCGGACAAAGCATCTTCCTTAACATCCTTCAAAATATTGGTAAGCAACATAGCCCTGCCAAAATTTTGAGCCAAACTTCGCATACTCTGCTCGTCCATACCGCCGATTACCGAAAGCATAATATAAGTCGGAATTTCCGCCGTGCCGTAACAATACTTGTAAAGAGTTTCCCAATCAGGAGCCTGCAAAGGCTTGGGAAATTCCATCATGGCCGATTTTAATATTTCCGAAAAATCTTCTTTTTTAATTTTAAAACGCATGCAATTTTTGTAAATTTTACGACCGATATCGGTAACCGGAACTTTTTTATCGTAAATATTTTCCAACTCCTGTTGCCAAGCCGTCAGAAGTTCTTTTTTTTGATTGTCGGGCAACTTTCCGTCAACCACATTATCTATATGCCGACAAAAAGCATACAAAGTATAAATAGCTTCTCTTTGTGCCTTAGGAAGCCCTTGTACTCCCCAAAATAAAGTTGCTTGCGATTTTCTTACCAATTTTCCTATTGAGCTCATTTAAGTCCCTTCATTTCGTACGCAATTATTAAGATAATTGCTCATCCGCCGAAAATGCACCTAACCAAGATGCTATATCATTTATTGCTCTTTGGCAATAGGCTTCTTTGCGTTCCAAACCCTTAAGTTTACGATACTTGCCCTTGGAATTAAGCTGCATCGGCAATTCCGGAAACAAACCAAAGTTGATATTCATCGGCTGATAAGCATCCACATTGGTCGTATCCTGCAAGTGAGCCGCCATGGAACCCAGTGCCGTAGTGGCCGGCGGCATAATCGGCTTTGAGCCTAAAGCAAAACATGCTGCAAAATATCCGGCCAACATACCCACGGCCGCACTTTCCACATAACCCTCACAGCCGGTTATTTGTCCGGCAAACATAATCTGCGGATATTTTTTCATACGCAAAAAATTATCCAGCAACAACGGACTTTTAATAAAAGTATTTTTATGAATACCTCCAAGTCTTGCAAACTCGGCATGTTCCAAACCGGGGATGGTCCTGAATATTCTTTCCTGTTCGCCGTATTTTAATTTAGTTTGAAAACCTACCATATTCCGCAAAGTATCTTCTTTATTATCCTGCCGAAGCTGAACTACGGCATAGGGCTTTTCCTTTGTGTGCGGATTTGTTAAACCAACCGGCTTCATCGGCCCGAAAACAAGCGTATCAAGTCCTCTTTGAGCCATAACCTCAATCGGCAGACATCCGTCAAAATATTGCGGATTTTCAAAATCATGAAATTGGACTTTATCGGCTTGTAACAAAGCATTGACAAACTCGTAATACTGCTCCTTGGTAAGCGGACAGTTAATATAATCCTTACCGTCGCCTTTATCATATCTTGACTGGTACCAGGCAATATTAAAATCTATACTGTCCTTATAAACTACCGGAGCAATGGCGTCATAAAAAGATAAAGTTTGATTATCAATTTGTTGTAATATGCTCTTAATCAAAGGTTCGGAAGTTAAAGGTCCGGTAGCAATTATGGTAAGCTCCGAACTTTCGCACGGTAATTGCGTAACTTCCTGATTGACTATTTCAATATTGGGATGAGCCGTTAATTTGGTCGTAACAAAATCGGCAAAAGCCTCTCTGTCAACGGCCAAAGCTCCTCCTGCCGGAACTTTGGTAGCCTCGGCCGCCTGCATAATCAGCGACTTACACAACCTCATTTCCTGATGTAACAAGCCTACGGCATTATGTTTATCATCATCCGAACGCAACGAATTGGAACACACCAATTCCGCAAACTTGGCATTTTTATGAGCCGCCGAAGACTTATGCGGTTTCATTTCCAAGAGCTTAACTTTAACGCCTCGTTGTGCCAACTGCCAAGCGGCTTCACTGCCGGCCAGTCCCGCACCTATTACCGTTACCATACCCTCACCTTATATTGTTAATTGTTATTGTTTGTTTTATATGCTTTGTATTTAAAAGTAAACAAAACTCTGTACTTTTATTAAACTTTTTTTAAGGCAATAAGTGTTAAGATACACCGTTAATAAATAAAGGGTAGTTATGATAAAAGCTTTTTTATACATCTTACTGTTATGGTCGGCTGCGGCATCAGCGGCCGAAAGTAATGCCGCCGGCTCGGAAGCCGCCGATTCTGCTCCGTCTGCTCCGCTAATGGATGAAGCCGATTTAAATTTTTCACCTACCGTAGATGCTTTCGGTGAAGCGGTTAATCTTAACTCCGAACCGACCGACATTAAGGTCAATACCCGCCAAAGTTTGAGCGAAAATATAAAAAACAACGCTCCCGATGATATGTCTCAAAACAGCGGTGGTTCAAACTCTTCCGCTACCAGTTGGGTAGGACAAATTATCGCCACTGCCAAAGATAGTTTGCAAAATTCTTCTGCCGCTTCCAATCCTTTGGCTGCCGCACTGGAACAAGGACAAGGGCAAAATCAAAGATCCAATGCCTCGGTTTTTGACATTTCCGGAGTTATGCTCAGAATGTCATATAAACAGGCCGAAGATGCCTTAAAAAAACGCGGTTACAAAAAGACCATGCAAAAAATGGATATTCCGAATTTTATTCGTTGGCGTAATGAAGAAAAATGCCGTAATCAAGGAGTTATCGGATATGAAAGATTGGAAAATTGCGTTACCAAGCTGGCCCAAAAAGAAAATTATCAATTTATTTCGGAAGCCACCTTCAATAAGTTTGACACCAAAGAAACGGTAAAAATATTTTTAACCAGCACCTTTACCAATA
Organism: uncultured Alphaproteobacteria bacterium; assembly: GCA_944391375.1. GTDB lineage: Bacteria > Pseudomonadota > Alphaproteobacteria > RF32 > CAG-239 > CAAFZY01. The sequence goes on along the minus strand of CALXTJ010000050.1, from coordinate 4,113 downwards.
ACAAAGTTTACAAAATTACTTACCAATCCGAGGCCGCCAATTTAACCGGAAACAGCTCCAAAGCCATTTATTTACGCAATATCAAGGTTTATGATTTCTGGAAAAAAATCAATCAAAAATACGGCGTTCCCGACAACAAAGATGATGTAATGTGGGGACTGGGCGGCAACAAACCTTATATGCGTGCCGCAACCGGATTTTTGGTTTTGGAAGATAATATGTTACGCGAACTTGATTATACTCGTATGTCACGCGAAGATCAAAGATTTATGAACACCGATTTATATACTTTTTAGGAAAAAATTATGGTCAAAAAACTATTACCTCAATATGTAAGCGAATTGATATGCACTCGCATCAGTCACGATTTAATCGGCAACATCGGGGCCGTGGCCAATGCCGTAGAACTGATGGACGATGATGCCGAAAGTTTAAATGATGTTAAGCCCATTTTAGAGGTAAGTTCACAAACTCTGACTTCCAGACTTAAATTTTTCCGTTTGGCTTTCGGTTTAAAAAACACCGATATTAAAGACATTAACGACATTCGCACAATTGCCGAAAAATACTTAAGTACCATCGGCAGCCGCACTTCACCCATAAATCTGTTGTGGATGGTCCACACTCCCCAACTTTATAAAATTGTTTTGCTCGGCATTATGATTATGGCCGATGTATTTATTCGCGGCGGAGAATTGTCGGTATGCGAAGATAACAACGGACTGGAGATTAAAGCCGCAAGTCCCTCGCCTTTATCCGTAGGTAAATTGGCTACTTTGCAAAAAGTTACGGAAGGTATTGTCCCAGAGGAAAATCCGGCACAATCGGCTCCCTTATTTTACTTAATGAGCCTGCTTGACGGAAGCAATGTAAACATCTGCTTAAAATACGATAATAACTCAGCTATTCTGCAGATTGCTTAATCCACTTTTTCCAGGGCTTATCCTCAATCAACAAGTCTTTAACCATGGGTTTGGCCTGACCTCTTAAAACAAAGAGCATATCAATTTTTAAGTTTTCCGATAAAAGCCTTTTATCCAGATATTTGGCATCAAACTCAGGCAAATAATAGCGATATGTTGCGGCAAATAATGTCGTCGGACACTCATCATTTACAAACTGCGAACAATCGGTTTCGGTCCATACCGGTCGTAAATACAGATAATGTCCGGATAACAAATCTTTTGGATCAAAGCCGGTCATTCGGACAATAACCGTCTTTTCCGATTTAAGCTCATACTCTAAATACAGAGTCCAACAAAGTAAAAAGACAATCGGTAACAGTAAAAAAACAAGTAACGGCTTTTTAGTGTGCATTTTTCATTCTCCCGTTTAAAGCAGAGCCAAATTTAAGACTTACAACGGCCAAGGCCACAATCAAAATTCCCAGCCCGATTAAGCCTAATCCTGAAGTCAGCAAGCTTCCGAAAATATCGGTAAATAAGGACAAAATTCGGATTGCCGCCAAGAAAATTATTAAATTGAGGCATTTGTTTTTTTGGTAACGATAGGCATAATAACCGCTTATCAGCAAAGCGGCAAAAGTCACAAAGAAATATACCTTCCACAAAGTACCTATCAATAACAAAGTCATAATAAGCGGAATAAATTTGTTATTGCTTGTTTTATAATCCACATAAAAAGCCGCTCCGACAAGTAGTAAGGCAAACAGTGCCAAGCCTATAACCGTGGAGTTTTTATAATCAAGCACGGAAAATTCTTGCCAAGAAAAAGCGTATCCCAAATCAACACTGCTAAACAGCCAAGCGGCAAAAATGGCCAGCATAACCGACAACACGGAAAGCAAAGACTTAGATTTAAGTTTCGGTATTGATTGCAATATCTGAAATATTACAAACCACATCAATATCCATATCAGATAAGGTGAAAACGGCCATAAATTTTCGGCATTTTCACAAACATCGGTTGTCAACACAACATCAAAAGCCGAAAACCACATAACCGGCATAACCAGCCAGGGCAAAAAGGCTTTTTGAGTAAAAAACAACAAAGGAAAGACCAAAAACGACCATAATAAAAAAGCCGACAAATCATACGACTGCAGCTGATAGATTTGAGCAATCAGCCCGATTGAAGCTAAAACCAAAAAAGCAAAAAGCAACAACCCGCCCTCAAACAACATGGTTTTATTGTTATTAGCGGCATACCATGTAAACAAAGCAGCAACAATCAGCAAAACAAAATCGGCCAGTAGTTTATAGAACGGTAAAATAGCATCCCAATTAGCGGCAATTACCGATATAATCCCCGCTCCCACAAAGAATACACCCAAAGCAATCAGCAAATACAACAAATAAGGTTTGGAGTTTTTGTTTTCATAGGCCAACAAGGCCGAAGCCTGTTTTGCAGAAATAAGCCCGGATTTCTGCCAAGCCTCAATTTTATTTTGTATACTCATAACTGTTCTCCTTTATGCTTAAGAATAATACATTGTACCCTAAAAACAACAAAATAAGCAAAATACCCACTGATTTAAAAAATTAAAAATTCGTTTCTTAGGTAAGAAACGAATTTTTAACTGTCGGCAAAGAATTTTATAACCTCATAAAATTCCGGCGGACTGACAGGATACTTTTTTCCGAATTCCCGTTCCAGCTGAGGAAGGACAATACTAACTTCCCAAGAGGTAACACAAGACCTGTGCAATAAGCATTCGGCACAATTTTTATCTTCGCAGGCCGGTTCATAACACATCAAGGCCCACAAGCGAAAACAGTGCGGAAATTGCTCAATAAGTCTTTTCCTAACTATTTCAAATACTTCTGTTTCTGTCATAATAATTAAAAAAATAAGCTAATACGGTTTTGGGTAGTAACATATTGACATCTGCTTGTCAATCATTAAGATAGCGGATAAAAGGATTGATTAAAACATGAGCATAAACAAAAAAGTTGCCGTATATATTCATTGGCCGTATTGCCGGAGCAAGTGTCCGTATTGCGACTTTTTTAAAATGGTCAAAAAAGATGTAAATCAGGAACAAATTATCGCCGATTACTTGAAAGAGTTGGATTTTTATCATGATTTAATCCCCGATTATCAAGTTAGATCGGTATTTTTCGGAGGCGGCACACCATCTTTAATCAAACCGCAAAACATAGAACACATTTTGGATTACATTAACCGCTTATGGGGTTTGGATGGTAAAGCGGAAATTTCGTTGGAGGCCAATCCGAACTCGGAATATCCCGAGATGTTTAAAAAGCTCAAAGATGCGGGAATCAATCGGTTATCTTTGGGTGTTCAGGCCTTAAATGATGCCGATTTAAAATTTTTGGGCAGAACGCACAATCTTGCTCAGGCCTTGCACAGTATGGAGGAAGTATTAAAAAATTTTGACAATCACTCCATAGATTTAATTTACGCTCGTCCCGAGCAAACCTTAAATGATTGGGAAAAAGAGTTACGGCAGGCAATTTCTTTCGGCTTTAAGCACTTATCCTTATATCAATTAACCATTGAGGAAGGAACGGTTTTCCAAAAACGAGGCATTAAAAGTTTGGAGGAAGAACAAGCCTCTCAAATGTATTTATACACGGTAGAAGCTTTGAGAAAAAACGGATACTTGCGGTACGAAGTTTCTAACTTTGCCCGTCCGGGGTTTGAATCCGTACATAATAAATGTTACTGGCTGGGTGATGATTATATAGGTATCGGTCCTTCGGCTCATGGCCGATTGAGTATCAACAAGCATCATTTTGCTTTTGAGCACCCCCACATCAGGGAAGAATTATCCTCTCGGGAACGAGCCGAAGAGTTAGTGATTATGGGCTTAAGATTGCAAAACGGTATCAATAAGCAACATTTTAAGGATATTTGCGGATTGGAGCTGAATTCGTTTATCAACCGGCATAACAAAGAATTGTTAATAAAAGAGCAAATGCTGGAAGAGACAAAAGACTTTTTAAGAGCCACCGACAAAGGCTTTTTAGTGTTAGATTACCTTACTTTGCAACTTTGTTTATAAAATTTGTCATCATTTATCCACCGGTTTAACTTTAAAATTGCAAAAAAAAAAACGGTTTAAGATTTCGTTTAAAGCTCTTATAACTAATTTTTTTTTGAGGGTTTAGATGAAAGATTTTAAATTTG
>CALXTJ010000049.1 GCA_944391375.1 uncultured Alphaproteobacteria bacterium | reverse complement strand
GCCGATGCCATTTGCTTAATTCCATTTGACTTTCCCCCGGGACTTTTTTACTTGTCCAATTTTTGGGGGACAGTTCAAAAGGGAGGATTTTTTATCGGTAAGCCTTATTTTTCAAATTGTTTGGCAAACTTAAATTTATCTATCTTGTTAATGGTTTTAATGTTGTCGTTTTTTAAAATGTTCGGTAATTCTACCGTACGGAATACGCTGCGTTTATCGGCTCCGTCCACAAATGCCGTAACATCTCCCTTGGCAGCGGCAATAAAACGACGCGAAGCCTCACCCCAAATCAGCATTATATCTTCCTGATTTAAGGTTTTAACACTTTCATATCCCATTTCTACCAATTTGGCACCGCATTCGGTATGCTCAATCATCATCTTACCGGAATGCTTTTGTACATAGCTAAAGGCTTTTTCCCGATTTTCCTTGGTCGGTAAAAAACTTATACTATATACCACAACTCCGTTCTCCGGAGAAGTAACATCATAGGTTCGGGCAATGTTCAACCCGTTTAATAAATTCGTTTTTTCTGCTTTATCCATTTTCTCTGCCTGATTTTGTTCTGTTATTTATGTTACTGTTTTGCAATTGCCATAGATATTGTTTAAGCGTAAAATCTTCGTTAATCAACACCGTTTGCATGCCGATTTTTTGAGCCGCATCCAAATTGCGTTGCGTATCATCAATCAATACGCAATCTTGCGGCAATTTTCCGATTCTGTCGGCAAACAAAGATAAGGCTTTATCCTCTTGCTTGGGATGAAAAACACCGTTTCTTTCCAAAGCCTGAATATCAAAACACCTGATATTGGAACTTTCCATATCAAACACACTTTTATTAAAGCGTCTTTGTAAAACTTTATCTAAGTGTAAAATATGACTGTTGGTTAAAATTACCGTATCATAATTTTGGGCCGTGGTCAGCAACATTTTACCGAGTCGTACATCCGGAGATATTTTGGAATAATCAACATAGCTTATCATTCGTTCGCAAAAGTTACTAAAGCCGTATCCGGTTTTATTACACACGGCTTTAATGTAATTGTACATACCCAAATGTTTTTGAGCCAAAGTTTCTTCCGAAATTTGTTTTTGCACATCGGCACTGACTTTTACATCCTGATGAAAGGTTTTTTTCATGGCAGCTATAAAATCTGCTAAGGTCAAATCCGTTGCCGGATATAAAACTCCGTCGCAGTCCAAAATCAAGGTTTTATTTTTCATTATCAGTGCCTTTAAAATTGATTACGGTAATGTCCGAAGGAGCAAGCAGACGCATCGGCGGTCCCCAAAAACCTGCACCGCGAGTTACATATAGCTTTGTGCCGTTTACATCATATAATCCTGCTAAATATCCTTCATTTGCTGTTTTAGATAAAAAGTTAAACGGAAAAATTTGTCCGCCGTGAGTATGGCCGGAAACCTGTAAATCAAACTGCCCTTCATCAAGTTGCTTTACAATACTCGGAGCATGCGACATCAAAATTTTATAATCGCTATCACCGGCATCATAGAGCATCTTTTCCCAATTATGTTTCTCTTTACGATCATCCGGAACTCCGGCAATATAAATACCGGTGTTACCTATCAATGTTCCCGTATTATGTAAAACTTCAAATCCCATGTTGGTAAATTCAATCATCCATTTAATGGGAGAATTGTAAAATTCATGATTTCCGAAACTTAAATATATTTTTTGAGCCTTAATCTTTTTCAATTCCTCCATTTTGGCTTTTAAATCTTGCGGAATATCATCAATAATATCGCCGACTAACAAAACATAATCCGGATTTTGGGCATTTATGGCATTAACGATATTTTTTATTTGCCATAAAGGAGTGGCCAAATCAATGTGCAAATCGCTGGCAACGACCATCCTTACATCTTCTTTGATTTTATCGTCGGTAATGGTAATTTCTTTTATATTGGGAGTTTTATTGGCCTCATATACGGCATAAACCGAAATACAAAGTGTTACGATTACGGTAATAAGGTTGTTTCTGTTTAAAAGTGCCGTATTGTCAGGATTTAAATCGTTATTGTGAGAGGCAAGGTAGATAATGTACCAAATTACATCGCGAACTATCAAGAGCATTACTAAAATAAAGGCAAATCCCATTAAAAAGTAAGCACTTTTGGCGGTTATGGCGTAAGCGGTACCGTTCAAAATATCAAAGTGTCTTAATCCTCTTAAAATTACCGGACTGAACCAAGCTATAAACAACAAAGCAAAGATAACAATTCGGGTAATAACCGAAAAGTTGCTGTAGCTGGCAAGTGTTCTGTAAGTAACAAGCAAGCAAGATACTGCCACAATAAACATTGCAATTAAAAATCCCATTTATTTACCTTTCATAATATATAAAACAATTTTTATAATCAAATAGCATCGGCCTTCCGATTTTCCAACTCAACAGTCATTGTTTTTTGCAGAGTTTTTCTGCCTTTTCGCGGGGCTGATACTTTCGGGGTATCGGCCGAGGCCTCAGCATTATTTTCCGGAAGCTTGATTTCCACAACCTTAAAAGATTTTCTTATCTTTTTAGGCTGTTCGTTATTTACGACATTTGCTTCGGTGTTAGAATTTTCATTATTATCGGAGTTTGTAGCCGGAGCAGGGGTTGCAGTCTCGTCAGATTGAGGCTGAGCTTCAGGGGCAACGGATACGGGTGCCGGACTACCATTTTCCTGCCGCATATTTTTGCGTTCATTGATTTCGGTTACAATTTTCCGATAATGTTCGGCATATTGCCGATAAACTTCCATTTCAATATAATCGCCCGAGCCGTGAGCTTCTTTGGCCAGTTCGTTATATTTTTTAATTAAATCCAGAGCTGTGCCGCTGATTTTTCCGGCCGGACTGATACTGTCAAATTTATAGTTAAGCGAATAAGCATTGCTGTTACCGCCGTTGTTGCGAAACTTTATATTTTTCTTCATATTTTATACAATCACAATGTTGAGATAAATTAAAAAAATCAATTACAAAAGAGTGCATTACATCAAACAAAACCGCACTCACGATTTGCATAATAGCCGTTTTTTTCTTAAATGCAATCATTTTTTTACAAAAATCAAGCATCTTTCAATACCGGCTAAATCTTTTATAATTTTCAAGCAGTTAAAGCCACAAGTTTCAAAAATACTTTGCACCTTTTGAGCCTGCTTGATACCTATTTCCAGTATAATATAGGCATTTGCCGCCATAAGGCCGCCGCTGATGACAGCAAGTTTTTTATAACTTTGCAGACCGTCCTCTCCGCCGTCAAGGGCATCAAGCGGATCAAAGCGTTTGACTTCATCATCCAAAAGGGCAACATCGGCAGACGGTATGTAGGGAGGATTACTTACAATCAAGTCAACTTTTTGCGGTAATATGGAGGAAAAATCGTCCACAAACCAGTCGGCTTGCATAAACATAGAGCGATTTTGCACATTTAAAAGTTCGGCATTTTGCTTGGCAATCCGTAAAGCAGCCGCCGATTTATCAATACCGAAGCCTTGCAAGTCGGGAATTTCCTTTAATAAGGACAATAGAATACACCCCGAACCGGTTCCGAAATCGGCCACCGACTTTAAGCCCTGTTTTTTTATAATCTCAAGTGCGGCTTCCAGCATAATTTCGGTGTCCGGACGCGGTGAAAGTACATCCTCGGTAACCTTAAAGTCATATTTATAAAATTCGCGATGGCCAACAATTTTATCCAACGGTTTATGAGCAATGCGTTGTTGCAATAACGTCGACAATTGTTTGGCCTGTACGGGAGTAATTGAGGTAGTAGCATTTACATCATTCGGATTTATGCGGCAGACGGCGGCAACTAACAGCCGAGCCTCCAAACGCGGGGAGGGAATATGAGCCTCACTTAGGGCGGAAATTATATCTTGATAAGTCATTTAAGCGGCCATTTTTGCTTTAACTGCTGCCGATAATTTTTCAAAAGCTCTTTTTTCAATTTGCCGGACTCTTTCACGGCTGATGTTAAAGTGCGAGCCTATTTCATCCAGAGTAACGGGGTTATCGGTGAGCATACGATGTTTAATAACATATTGTTCGCGTTCATTTAAATCATTTAGGCATTGCAACAAAACTTTGCGTTTATATTCGGCTTCCTGCTTGTTGGCAATTTTATTTTCCACATTTTGTCGGGTGTCGGCGAGCATATCAATTTTTTCTTTAGGTTCGTCATCACCGTCGTTATAAACGGAAACATTAAGTGAGGTATCGCCGCCGATTCTGCGGTTCATTTCCACAACATCCTGTTCATCAACTACCAGCTCTTTGGCAATTTCTTTTACGACCTTGGGTTCAAGCTCTTTATTTTCATACAAGCCTAAACGAGCCTTAATTCGCCCCAGATTATAGAATAATTTTTTTTGGGCGGCAACGGTGCCGATTTTAACCAACGACCATGAACGCAAAATATAATCATGAATGGCGGCTTTAATCCACCACATGGCATAGGTCGCCAGACGAACTTTTTTGTGTTCATCAAATTTTTTAACAGCCTGCATCAGCCCTAAATTAGCTTCGGAAATTATATCAGCCATGGGCAGTCCGTAACGTTTGTAGGTAAGGGCAATTTTAGCCGCTAATCTTAAATGAGAGGTGATTAGTTTTTGAGCCGATTCCAGATTACCGTTAGTTTTGAAGTCTCTAATTAAATCGGATTCTTCTTTTTCACTTAAAATCGGAAATTTTTTAATTTGTTCCAGATACGAATAAACGCTGCCGTTATCAACCACTGCCGGCAGGTTGCTTTTATTTTCAACAACAATAAGGTCTTTATTTTCACTCATATAAACTACAGCCTCAGCTCAGATATATTTAGCTAAAAAAAAGTTTAAAATCAAGCTCTACGGAAATATAAAAGAAAATTCTTTGTAATTATCGTTATTTTTGTTGAGGTTAATTATGTAAAACCGATATTGCTTATCAAGCGGGTAGCCTATTAAAAAGAGCGGTGGATTATGTTTGCCGTCTTGTTGGCAGATAACAATATCGTTTTCGGGGATTTTTTCGTTTATTTTAATCATAATCAGAGCATTGGCGGTATTAAAATCGGTTTTTGGGGAAAAGTCTGCGGCATTAACCCGGTGCAAGCTTTTCAAATTAGATGTAAGAAGGGCTTTTTGCCGTTTGGCAAGAGTATTTTCGGCACCGTTCTGAGCGGTATATTGTCCGATAGTCTCTATGGTTTTGGCCAACAATTGCGGCGAGGAGCAAAGTGAGTTGGGGTTAAAATCAGAGCCTTGCTCATTGACTAGCGTATTGTCGGTAACAGGTTCGGCAAGGGCTACCGAACAACCGAGCATGGTGATAATTGTGCCGATGGCAAAAGCTCTGATTTTAAGCAATAACTTTCTCCTAGAAGTTGACCGATTTCGGAGTTCTCGGGAAGGGCAGAACATCACGAATGTTGGCAATACCGGTAACGAGCATCATCATGCGTTCAAAGCCGAGACCGAAACCGGCATGAGGTACGGTACCGTACTTACGGGAATCCAAGTACCAAGCGTAATCATCTTCATGCATACCCATATCATGGATTTTTTTAACCAAGACATCGTACCTTTCTTCACGTTGCGAACCGCCGATAAGTTCACCGATTCTGGGCACCAAGACATCCATGGCGGCAACGGTTTTTCCGTCATCGTTAAGACGCATGTAAAAGGCCTTAATTTCTTTGGGGTAATCGCGAACGATAACCGGCTTTTTGAAATGTTCTTCGGCTAAAAAGCGTTCATGTTCGGTTTGTAAATCAATACCGTATTCGGGTTTATATTCAAAATCTTTACCGGATTTTTTCATAATTTCAATTGCTTCGGTATAGGTAATACGGGCAAAATCGTTATGAGCAATATTTTCCAAAGTTTGTTTTAAGGTAGGATCAACAAACTTTTCAAAGAGTTCCAAATCTTCGGCACAATTTTGCATAATATGTTTTACGCAATAACGAACCATATCTTCGGCCAAATCCATATCATCATAAATATCGGCAAAAGCCATTTCGGGTTCAATCATCCAAAACTCGGCGGCATGGCGGGGAGTGTTGGAGTTTTCGGCTCTGAAAGTTGGGCCGAAGGTATAAATATCTCCTAAGGCAGTGGCATACATCTCACCGTTTAATTGACCGGATACGGTTAAATGAGCTTCTTTACCGAAAAAATCTTGAGAATAGTCAACTTTTCCGTCGGGAGTTTTAGGCAAATTGTTCAAATCCAAGGTTGTAACCTGAAACATTTCGCCGGCACCTTCGCAGTCCGAACCGGTAATAATCGGGGTATGGACATATTTAAATCCGCGGTCATGGAAAAACTTATGGATGGCAAAGGAGAGTTCCGAACGAATACGAAAAGCGGCACCGTATTTATTGGTACGAGGCCGTAAGTGGGCTATGGTACGCAAATATTCATCGGTATGCTTTTTCTTTTGCAAGGGGTAATCATCGGGAGCCAGGCCGTAAATTTGAATATTATCGGCCATAATTTCCCACTTTTGATTTCCGCCTTTAGATTCTTCCAAACTACCGGTAACGGCAACCGAAGAGCCTGTGGACAATTTTTTAATTTCATCGTAATTGTCAAGGGAATTATTGGCAATAACCTGCATATTTTTCAAGCAAGAACCGTCGTTAATTTCCACAAACGAAAAATCTTTAGCGTCACGACGAGTACGAACCCATCCTTTAATCAGCACCTGTTTTTGCGGCTCGGAAGAGGCAAGCAGGTCAATAATTTTAGATCTTTTTACCATGTTTATTTCCCTTAATTTAATTTATTACATGTACATTTTTAACAAACTTTTTGCACTATACAACAACAAAGTTTAATTGTCTAGCATTGACAACAAATTTTATTCGTATAAATTAAAGAGAGCTGATAATTGTTAAGGAGGATATATATGAACAAGTTATGGGGAGCATTGGCAACGGTTGCTATTTTAGGAGCCTGCCAAGCCGACATTCAATCTAATCAATATGGCACAAGTTCGGTAGGACAAGCCAATCCGGCAGCTCAGTGCCGAGTTATAAATGTTCGTAAGGTCAATGTCAAAAGTGACAATGAGCTTGGTACTTTAATCGGCGGTGCGGCCGGCGGTGTGGCCGGATATGCCATCGGCGGCGACAGCACGGCTCATTGGCTGGGCAGTATCGGCGGAGCCGTTTTGGGCGGAGTTGCCGGAAATGCGGCTCAAGATGCGTTATCGTCGCAAAATGCCTATGAATATATTGTTGAATTAAATAACGGCCAGATTATGACCATTACCCAAGGAACCGACACATTATTAAGTCCGGGGCAAAAGTGCTTATTGTTGTACGGTAATCCGGCTCGTTTGATAGCTTACTGATTGACGACAGTTAAGAAAAACAGGGGAAATTCCCCTGTTTTTTGTATCTAACCAATCGGGCGGAAAAGTTGTTTATGCCCGCCACCAAGCGCGTAGGGTGATATTTGTGCCTTCGTGATCAGCAACTGCGGAAGTGCAAAATTCCATCATATCGGAAACGGTAATACCGCTAAGCTTTGGGCTGCCGCTTACCGTATCGCCGTAAAATACAGCAAATATGGTGCTTCCGGCAATGTCACCGGCATCATCGGTAGGCAGTAGCTCAACATACCATAAACTTTGCCGATATTCCTTAATAAGAGTGAGCATGTTTACGCAAGTTTGTTTAGCAATATCATCATCCAAAAAACTGGCAATTATCTGTAAACCGTGAGCATATTTTCCTGCTCCTAACCAAGATTCATTAGCGTTGGTATAAGATATATAGATTTTATTGTTGAAAACATCATAAATATAGTCGGAATCATCTTTTATCATTTCTTTGGGAACATAACCTAATTTTTCATATAATTTAGTTATTCTTTGATCGCTTCCGGCATCAATTAAGTGGTAATTAGCCTCAACGGCAGCTGCCAACTGATTTAACTGTTCGGCCTGTTTATTAAGTTTATATTTCATCATGGCCTTGGAGTAGCCGGCAATAGCCCCGACGCTTAAAACTCCAATTATCGCCAGCACGCCGAGCATTTCTACCATTGATCTACCGGATTGATAAAATTTCATTTAAAACCTCCCAAAAAATTAGTTACAAGAGCTTTAAACGAAATCTTAAACCGTTTTTTTT
>CALXTJ010000048.1 GCA_944391375.1 uncultured Alphaproteobacteria bacterium | reverse complement strand
AAAAATGGCAATGTAACAAAATATGAAACCGAAACTTTTTAAAAATACAACAAATAAGGATATTTTAAATGAAAAAATTATTTCCATCAATATTTATTGTGGCGCTAATTGCATTGACCGCATGTGATATGAAGTTATTTTCCACTATAAACTTATCTGATATTTTATCTACAGACAACAAAACAATTATGGCTGATTTAAGAGTAAATGTAACATCATGCACGGAGAATGATATCAATGAGCTACAGAAAGAGTTGGAAAAGCGTAATATTGTAGCACACTTTAATGCTTGTGAAGAAGATTTTTTGGATGATTATGCCTCATTTTCTACTCCTTTAAAAATCATTAAAGGTCATGCCGAAACAATTGACGATATGGGGGATATTTATTTACGTTACTACGGAAATAGTCTTATGTTACAAACATCGGAGCGGTTAAAATCCCTTCTTAAATCAGATACTGACATCGGCGGAGAAGTAGAAATTTCATCCATTGAATTTGCTTTAATCAATGATACTCAAAATACAATTAGCATTAAACCTTTTTTGATATTTGTAAACAACAAAGCAATTTTATCCGATATTATAGAGATAGTGCCGTACCAGAAAGTTCACATCAAACTCTCCGATGTAGCCAGTCAATTGTTAAACGAATCCAATGCTAAATATCAAGTTTTTGAGATTATAAACGACAACTTTGAAAGCAATAACCAAAGACAAGGGAGGGTTATTGAACTGAATTAGTTGAAGTTTTGCCCATAAAATTATTATATTTTTTTAATTTATATGTTTATTTAAGAAAGGAAATAAATATGAGAAATTTTATAACTTCTGTATTTGCCGTAGTTCTTTTTACAAGCTCTGCAATGGCTTTTAGTTTACCTTCGGTTGATTCCAAAGAAGCCAAATTAAAAGCTTGTATGTTGCAGGAAGCTAAACAATCTTTGTTAAAAGGGACACTTAATAAGGATAATATTGAAACTCAGGCGACAACAATTGCAGCTTCTTGTGCAGCTAAATCGGCATTAAAAAATGATCCAGCAACAGTTGAACTTGCAACCACCATTATTAAAAGTGTGCTAAAATAGATTTGAGATAAACATGAGTAAGACAAATTTAAAGTTATTATTGACCACCTTGTTGCCAATTGCACTGACTGGATGTGGTGCAACTCACAAGATGAAATTTACCGAATTTACGGAAGCTTACACACAAGCTGACTATTGTAAGGCGGCAGATACGGTCTTAGGAGAAAAGGGAATTTGTAAAATGTCGGCAGATGATATTAAGCCGAGCGATTTTAATATAGATGAACAGCTAAATGCCGGAACATCCTTATTTTTGGCTCAAAAGCCAGACATTTCCAATAAAATTTTTGAAAATACCGCAGATGAAATTCAAAAGAGCTTAGATTCCATGGGATTAACAAGGGGAACAGTCGAAGTCCTTGCCAATGCCAGTATCGTGGACTACAATCCCATGATAATGGACAGTATTTATCTCTACTCATATACTTTGATGAATGCACTGGCTCAAAATAATAAAGATGAAGCTAAAATTCAAGTAAACAGGGCTTATAATGTTCAACAAAAAGCCGTAGAAGAATTTAATAAAGAAATTCAAAAACAAAAAGAAGCAAATTCCGAAGATTTGGCTCAAATACAGCAGGAAGCAAGAGCTGCAAATCAGAAGAACATTTCTGATGTTATGTCAAAATACAAAGAGTTTGAACGTTGGAACGGATATGCCAATTTTGTAAACCCTTATGTAACCTATATGAGTGGTCTGTATTTTATGACTAACGGAAAATCCAACAGCGATTATGAGACAGCCTCCAACTATTTAAAAAGGGTATCAGGTATGTCACATAACAACAGCTTTGTAAAAAAAGATTTGGCATTGGCTGATAAATTAGCCTCAGGTACTCAAAAAAGCTTGCAGCCGACGGCTTGGGTTATCTTTGAAAATGGGTTGGTCGCAAATTTTGAAGAATTTCGCATAGATTTACCGATTTTTATTGCCACGGACAATGTTAAAACAGCCTCTTTGGCTCTTCCTTATCCCAAACAAAGGGAATCCGCATACGACAATATTTCCGTATCCAACGGTAAGACAAAAGTAACAACCGAAGTATTGGCAGATATTGATAATATCCTTATTGCCGAATTTAAGAAAAGGCTTCCTATAATAGTGACCAAAGCGGTAACTAAGCTTACAATACAAACTATATCTCAGGCAGTAGCACAAGACCAGTTTGGTGATTTTGGCGGCATAGCCATGTCAGTATATTCGGTTATAACCACCAGTGCAGATACGAGAAGTTGGTACAGCCTTCCCAAAAATGTTCAATTAGCTAAAATAAAAAAACAAGGCAACGAGTTGACATTAAACATTGGAGGTCAAAACCGCAAAGTTAAAGTTACCCAGGAGGGCCATTCAATAATTTATGTCAGAATACCCGTCAAGAATGCCGAACCAACCATCAAAGTATTTGATTTATGAAAGGATATATAACATGAACAGAAAGTTTATATTTGGTGCATTATTGCTCATTTGGTCATGTGCGGCAGCACCTTTGGAATACGATCATACTAAATTTTCAATTACTCCTGATGTAAAGCTTTTAAGCATAAACAGCAACAGTGTAGTACGGGAAAGAGACGGGCAAATGTCCGTACAAGTATCCGGCCTCAGTAAAACAAATCAATCAATATACAACAAAATAGAATGGTTTGATGTAAACGGCATGAAAATATCAACCTCTTTAGCACAATGGAAAAAGGTTAATTTGCGGAAAAATTCCGAATTTTTATGGAACTTCACTGCTCCATCCAAAAGAGCCGCCACATACCGAGTATATATTACGGATGATATTGGTAACGGTATAATCTAACAATTTTAGTAAAGGACTTGACATGAAAAAGTATATAAATGTTTTTTTAAGCTTTGCTGTTGTCTTAATGCTTAATGCCTGTGCAGCAGATACGCAATTGATTGACAATGAAAATGATACGACACAACGAGCTGCGGCTCTTGAAGGTCGTGACTTTGAAAGTGCCTCAAATGCGATGATACAAGACATGTTGGATATGGGAACATTAAGCAAACCAAACGGGCAACCTTATATTTTGGTAATTTCTCGTATTGAAAATGATACAATGCAACGCATTGATGTGGATGAATTGTCAAAATCCATCCGTATTGCCCTAATGAAAAGCGGTAAAGTACGAGTAACGGCATTCCAAGAAGATTCCATGGTTATGGCTTCTTCTCAACTGAGACAGTCTAAAGAATTTAACCAAGCAAATGTCCGCAAATCCGGTTCTTTAGCGGCTCCGGAATTAAGCTTATCCGGAAAAATAACTCAAAGAGAATTTATAGTTTCCGGCAAAAAACGTATTGAATACCGCTTTTCACTGTCCATTACAGATTTAAGAAATGGTCTTACAATATGGGAAGGCGAAGAAAAAATTAAAAAACTGGCAGATAAGAATGCCGTAACTTGGTAATATGGAGACAATTACATGAAAATAATACTTAGTGTACTGTGTTTATTTACTACCTTCAATGTAAATGCAAAAGAAATATCCGTAACTGCCTACGGCGAAGGCGAAAATTATGATTGGGCAGTGCTTAACGCCGTTGAAAATGCGGTACGACAAACATCGGATATTGCCATACAAGGCAACGGGCTTAAAAAAATTGATGTTTCATCATCGGTAACACACGAATCCAATTTTGAAGGAGCTGCCAATGTTAATGACAGCGTCAGTATTGACATGAATAAAAAAAACGGAATTATGCCGAAAACGAAACATCTAAATATTGAGAATAAATCCGGTGCCGAAATAAAAACCAATGCCAAAGAAGAAGTCGCTGCAAAAATTCAAGACAATTCCAAAGAAATCTTAGCAAAATATAATGGGGTGGTTTCTTCTTATGAAGTACTGGAACAATCTGAAGAAAACGGTAAATACAAGGTTAAAATCAGAGCAACGGTATTTAAAGAAGATGTTTACGACGCACATGATTACAAATCAAAAAGTCTTGTAAAAAAAGCCGACTACTCATTGGCCATTATGCCCTTTAAAGTTGCTCCAAATGTCAATTGCCTTGGTAGCAAGCCCAACAGCAACCAAATAAACACCATAATCAGCAGTTTATTTATTGAAAAATTGGCACCCAGCCGAAAATTTAATTTGGTTGATCGCAATAATTTAGACGACTATGCATCAGAAATGTCAATTGTTGAGAGTGATATGACTTTACCGGAAAATAAAGTAAAGTTGAAAAATCTGGTATCTGCTGACTATATTTTAGTAGGAACGGTTGACAGTTTTACGGCAACCAGCGATAAAAACTATATTGCATTAACCGGAGAAACCAATTACTCAAGTTACTCCAAGCTGAAATTATCATACAGAATATTGGAAACAGCCACTATGGAAATTGTTTCGGCCGGTTCTGCGGAAAAAAATTTTAGCAAGGAAGGGAAATTTTCTTCTTGTACCAATGTGGAACAACTTTTATTTGAGAGAGCTATAAGTGAAGCCGTTGAAAACATATTAACCGACATATTTCCTGACTATCAGCCGATTAAAAAGGTTAAAGAACAAAAGCCGATAAAAAAGGCAGCATCTTCACCTGCCCCGGACTATTCTTTACCTTTATATTAGTCTTATGTCCGCAAGAATCCCCTAATTAAAAGCTCCTTAAAATTAAGGAGCTTGTTTTTTTATTTTATTACCGATTTTGCCGCAGGTTTTAGCTTGGGTGATTTTCTTTTCATTTCGGTAGTTTTTTTCCTTACAGCCTGCGGAGCTTTTTTAATTGTCAGGGCCGGTTTTTGGTCGGCTTCCAGTTTAGCTGCCGCCACATTAGCCGATTCTTTAATTAAATCTTGGCGGACTATTTCATCAATTACGCTCATAACAAAGCTCAACAACAGCAAGAAATAAATCAGCAAAAACGATACAAAGAATACCCAGGCATGCGGAAATACCGCCATTACCGGTCTGGCAATTTCGGAAGCCCAACCGTCCAAAGTACATATTTGCAGCAAAGCAAAGAGCGAGGCATCTAAAGTTGCAAACTCAATAAACACATCGCCGAACAAGCTGACTCCCATAATGGCAAAGACATAAATCAAAACCATAAACACCAGCATAGCCGCCACAAAATTGGGCAGTAACGCCCCCAGTACGGTAAGAAGTCTTCTTAACTTGGAAAAACGGTTAATATATTTTAACAAGCGGAAAAGTCTGAAAGTTCGCAAAACAATAAAATAGCTGGCAAATGAAAATGAGGAAACGGCAATGACCGTAAAATCAAAAGTATTCCATTTTGATCTGAAAAAATTATGTCCGTAAACAAAGAGTTTTAAGGCCATTTCCACTATAAATATAGCCATACATAAACGGTCAAGTACAAACAAAATGCTACCCATGGCCGCATTAAAATAGTCGGAAGTCATCAAGCCGAAAATAACCGCATCAAAGCAAATAAGCGACATAATAAAAATGTCAAAATTTGTGCTTTCTACAAAATTTTTAACCTTTTCTCTGCTTTCCTGAATACTTTTATTACACATAGGCCCACCTTTCATAAAAATTGTTATATTGCATCATAACCGATTAACCAAAAAAGACAAGTATTAAAGTAGCAATTACAATTGCCGGCCCGAAAGCCCCTGCTCTTTGGCGTTTAATAATGGAAAAAACGGCAAATACCACACACGATATTAAAATCAAATACGGAACGGCAGCCAAGCCGAGCCAAGCTCCGACGGCAGCCAACAATTTAATATCGCCGCCGCCGAAAGCATCGGGATATTTTTTAATTAAAAACAAGGAAGCCAAAATCGGCAAAACATAACCGGCGGCCGCACCCAAAGCACTGATTTGAGCCGGAGACGCAACATCAAAGCTGCCTTCATCAAAAGCAAAAGCGGCAAACATAAAGCCCAATATCAGCAACGGAACGGTAAGCATATCCGGCAGCAAGAGCATTCTTTCATCAATCTCGTATAAGAGCAACAAAATCCAGATTAGAGCCAAATACCAACAAGCGGTAACCTCGGGCATGCAGATATATACACAGTAACTTAAGGCTGAAGTAATAACCGCCCAACCCAGTGAACGCATAAAATATCTTTTAACAAGGCGATTATAAGTAATTGATTGTTTTCTTTTTTCTCTTTTTACTCTTTTTACCGGCCAGATTAAGCGATACAGAGCATATCCGGGAGTTGCCGGCATAAACTTGGCAAAACGTCTGGCCATATAAGGAATTAAGAGGCCAAAAATAAAACCTGATAAAGCATAAATCATCATCATCTCCTAAAAATATGTGGTTATTTTAGCTTTTAAAGGTTAAAAATAACTTGAAATATCAAAAATAAAGTTGTAAAAGGACGATACTTTAATGACACCCCTGGAGGTCATTAAAGGTTTGTGTTAATAAAAACAAGGATAAAAAAATGACAAACATTACATTTAAAGCTTTAAAGCGTGAGAAAGCAGGTAAGGGGGCAGCTAGAGCATGTCGTCGTGAAGGACGCATTCCGGCTGTCATTTACGGCGGTAAGAAAGATCCGGTATTGGTAAGCTTGGATCCGGTAGAATTAGAAAAGGCCTTAAACCTTTCTGACTTTTATGAATCTGAAATTGTAGTTGATGTTGACGGCAAAGAAACCAAAGTTGTTTGCCAAGATGTACAATTTCATCCGGTGTCCGATATGCCGATTCATGTAGACTTTTTACGCAAATAAGAGGCTGATATGTTTTTAGTGGTAGGTTTGGGAAATCCGGGAGCGGAGTATGCCGAGACCCGCCACAACATAGGATTTATGGCGGCTGATGAGATTCACGGCCGCTATAATTTTAGTTCTTTTAAAAGCAAGTTTGACGGGCTTATTGCCGAAGGCAAAATCGGCGATGAAAAAGTTTATTTGTTAAAACCGCAGACTTACATGAATTTATCGGGAAATTCGGTAGTTAAAGCGGCAATGTTTTACAAAATTTTACCGCAGAACATTATTGTTATTCACGATGATTTAGACTTAAAGATTGGCCAGCTTAAGGCCAAATGCGGCGGCGGAGCCGGCGGGCACAACGGGTTAAAAAGTATAGATTCGCATATAACGCCCGATTATAACCGGATTCGTGTCGGTATCGGTCACCCCGATAAGGCCAAAACCGAAGTTGCCGATTATGTTTTGGGAGGCTTTTCCAAAGCCGATGCCCAAATCATCAATCAAGAGATGGAAACCGTAGCCGAGGCGGTTAAAATTTTAATAGAAAAGGGCGTAGATGCCTGTTCTAATTACTTGGGTATGCAGAGTGCTCATAAAAAATAACAAAGGAGTATAAAATGGGATTTAATTGTGGAATAGTAGGGCTTCCCAATGTCGGGAAATCAACTTTGTTTAATGCCTTAACGCAAACCATAGCCGCACAGGCCGCCAACTTTCCGTTTTGTACCATAGAGCCCAACACCGGAAGAGTTGCCGTACCCGATTCGCGTTTGGATAAATTAGCCGAGATTGTAAAACCCAAAAACATTGTACCCACGCAATTAGAGTTTGTAGACATTGCCGGCTTAGTAAAAGGAGCTTCAAAAGGCGAAGGCTTAGGCAACCAGTTTTTAGCCAACATTCGGGAAACGGATGCCATTATTCATGTATTGCGTTGTTTTGAAAACGATAACATAACCCATGTAGAAGGTTCGGTTGATCCGATTCGCGATGCCGAGATTGTAGAAACCGAGTTAATGATTGCCGATTTGGAATCTTTAGAAAAGCGTTTTGAGCAAGTTAAGAAAAAAGGACAAACCGGAGGGGACAAGGAAGCCAAAATATGTGCTGCGGTAATGGAGCCGATAATCAACGCTTTGCGTAGCGGCAAACCGGCACGCACGGCTGCACCCGATCCTCAAGAAAAAGATGCCTGGAAGCAATACAAGATGTTGCAGCTTTTAACCTCCAAACCGGTTTTGTATGTATGCAATGTTGATGAAGATTCGGCTGCTACCGGCAACCAATTTTCCGAAGCTGTATTTAAAAAAGCCCAAGCCGAAAACGCCAAAGCGGTAATTATTTCCGCCGAGATTGAATCGGAAGTTGCCCAATTGGATTCTAATGAAGAAAAGCAAGAATTTTTGGAAAGTTTAGGGTTAAAGGAGACGGGTTTATCAAAAATCATTCGTGCCGGATACGAGTTGTTAGGTTTACAGACCTATTTTACGGCCGGCCCCAAAGAGGTAAGAG
>CALXTJ010000047.1 GCA_944391375.1 uncultured Alphaproteobacteria bacterium | reverse complement strand
AAAATTTTTTTCACCCCTAGAAACGACTTTATCTAAACCCTTCTCCAAACTTTCGGTAATGTTATTTACTTTGCTAAGGAAAAAGTAGCCGAGTTTATAAAATTTCATCTAAAACCTCCAAAAAAATTAGTTACAATGGCTTTAAACGAAATCTTAAACCGTTTTTTTTTTTTGCAATTTTAAAGTTAAGCCGGTGGATAAAATGCTAAAGTTAATAAGTAAAAGCGTCCTGATTAAAATTCATCTTTATCTACGAGATTATCGTATCTTTTGTGAATACACTCAATGGCGGTTTTATGTACGCCTTTGGTTATGTTGTAAAATATAAATCTCCCCTCTCTGCGGCAGGAAACAAACCCGTCATCACGCAATCTTTTTAAATATTGCGATGTCTTTAACTGATTGCAACCAACCCCTTCCATAATCTGCGATACATTGCTCTCTCCGTTAAGATACAAAAATTCTAAAATTCGCATCTTATCAAAATTGGCAAATAATTTTATCTGATTGGCTACCATGTTGGTGTAGTCCTTGGGCAATATGGCCTTAAAGCCGTCGGCTAAATAATGAAAATCGTTGGCCATGTAGCCAAAGAGTTTACGCAGACAAGTAAATAAACTGGCCGGATATTCTTCCTGAATTTTATAATAAATAAATATGCCGTGTCTTTCGGTTTTAACTAATCCGGCATCCCTTAATTTACGCAGACTTTGCGAAACAAATACCTGTTCCCCGCCAATCCCTTTGGTGATGGCCGATACCGAAGATACTCCGTTGACATCTAAATACTCTAAAATTCGCAATCGCAAGGGATGCGAAATGTACGAAATGCCGAGAACGGCTTTTTTCATGGTATCAAGAGGTAGTTGCTGTTTACTCATATTTGCTTATCCTTTATATATTTGTACTACAATATATATCAAAAATGTAATTTATTGCAAATAAAAAATAAACTTTTTGCTAATTGAATCTTAATAATATTTAAGTATTATACGAAAAATTGCAATAATAAGGGTGCTTAACATGAATATCAAAAAAATATTGGTCGGACTTTTGTGCTTGATAAGTTTTCCGGCATATGCCGAGTTGGAAATTGATGTTACGGGAGCCATGCGGGAACCGATGCCGATAGCTTATCCTAAAATGATAAATGACGGTAATGCTGTGGGATTGTTCGGGGTAGGGATGTATGCCTCACGAATTCGCGATGTGGTTATGGCCGATTTGGATCGCAGTGGTTTATTCCGTATTATTGATGATAACAGTTATATAGAAGATTTAACTTCTATTAACCAAAAACCTAATTTTGTTGATTGGCAAGCCATTAAAGCTCAAGCTTTGGTGCAAAGTGCCGTACAAGAAACACCCGACGGTAAGTTAAAGGTTGAATTGCGTTTATGGGATGTCATGAGCGGAGAACAGCTGCAAGGGCAGTCTTATTCCACAGGTAAGGATAATTGGCGACGAATTGCCCATATTATTGCTGACAGCATCTATGAAAGATTAACCGGCGAAAAGGGGTATTTTGATACTCGCATTGTCTATGTATCGGAAAGCGGACCGGCAACTCGCCGAGTAAAAAGATTGGCTATGATGGATCAAGACGGTGAAAATCATAAATTTTTAACTTCCGGTTCTACCATGGCTTTAACTCCGCGTTTTTCACCCAATATGCAAAAAGTAACTTATTTGTCGTTTTCAGGTTCGGCCCCTAAGGTATATATTTTAGATATAGAAACCGGTAAGCAAGATTTGGTAGGTCATTTTCCGGGCATGACATTTGCTCCGGTATTTTCACCTGATAGCTCAAAGTTATTGTTATCTTTTGCCGCTAACGGTAATACCGAAATTTATGAAATGGATTTGAAAAATCGTACCAGTCGTCAACTGACCAAACATCCGGCCATTGATACTTCACCGAGTTACTCACCGGATGGTAAACAAATAGTGTTTAATTCCGACAGAGGCGGTAATCAGCAGCTTTATGTCATGGATGCCGACGGTTCCAATGTTAAGCGGATAAGTTTCGGTAACGGTCGTTATGCCACACCGGTTTGGTCGCCCAGAGGTGATTATATTGCCTTTACCAAAATGGCCGGCGGACAATTTTATATAGGGGTTATGCATCCCGACGGTAGCGGTGAAAGATTGCTGGCCAGCGGTTATTTGGTAGAAGCTCCGACTTGGTCGCCGAACGGACGAGTGTTGATGTTCTTCCGTCAGGATCAAGGAACGGCCCGCAAAAATGCTCCGGTGAAACTATATACCATAGATTTAACCGGTTATAATGAACGCATGGTGGTAACTCCGGCCGAAGGTTCCGATCCGGCTTGGTCGCCCTTGTTGCCGCAATAGCCAAAGTTGGGTTAATATAAGTATAAAAATCTTGACTTTTGGATTTAAAAACATGATATTCAAAGCAGTTTTGTAATAACTGACGGAAAAACAATGGAAAAATTATCTGTTTATATCGTGACCTTAAACGAAGAGTTGCGTTTGGAAAAAACTTTGAAAGCTGCCTCTAAAGTGGCCGATGAAATTGTGATTGTAGATAGCGGCAGTACCGATAAAACCGAACAAATTGCTAAAAAATATAAGGCTAGGTTTTTGTTCCATAAATGGAAGAATATTTCTTCACAAAAGCATTTTGCCCAGAATAAATGCAAAAATGATTGGGTGTTGTCACTGGATGCCGATGAGGTTTTATCCGATGAACTGATTAAGGAAATCAATCAGTTGAAAAAAGATTTTCAAGCAGATGCTTATAAGGTTAAAATTCGTGATATGCTTCCCGGAGATGTTAAACCGCGTTTGTTTGCCAAGAGCTATAATCAAGTTCGTCTGTATAACCGCCGTAAAGCCAATATGCCTGATGATTTAACTCATGACAGGGTTGTGCTTGGTCCGGATTGTAGGGTTATAGACCTTAAAAACATTATTCATCATTACTCATATGTGTCTTTGACGCAGTTATGGTTTAAGCTTAATATGTATACCGATGAGTTGGTACATACTGCCATAGTCAAAAATAAAAAGTATTCGCGTTTGCGTTTATATACGGAAATGCCGCGGCAGTTCTTGTTTTATTACTTTATGCGGCGTTACTGTATGTATGGAACTTGCGGTTTTTGGATGGCTACATCTTATGCTTATTTCCGCTTTTTGAAAATTGCCAAGTGGTTTGAATATCAAGCTTTGCACAAAAAATAAGATGTTTTAAATGATAAAATTATCGGTTTATATAATAACCTTAAATGAAGAACAGCGTTTGGAAAAAAACTTAAAGGCTGCCTCTAAGGTAGCCGACGAAATTGTTGTTGTAGATAGCGGCAGTACCGATAAAACCGAACAAATCGCTAAAAAATATAAGGCTAAGTTTGTCTTTCATAAATGGGAAACCTATTGTAAGCAAAAATCTTTTGCCGAACAGCAGTGCTCTAATGATTGGGTTTTGATGTTGGATGCCGATGAGGTTTTATCCGATGAACTGATTAAGGAAATTAAAATCTTAAAGCGTCATGAACCGCCTTTTAAGGCTTATAATATCAAAATTTGCAATATGTTTTTGCAAGATAAAAAGCCGCGTTTGTTTGCTCAGAGTTTTAATGTGGCGCGGCTTTATAATCGCCAGTTTGCCCATATGCCGCCGGACTTATACAATAAAGACAGAATTAAAGTAAACGAAGGTGAAAAAGTAGGTCAACTGCAAGGTAAAATTCATCATTATTGCTTTTTTAGTTTAGAGCAGGCAACCTCAAAGTACAATCTGCACAGTTCAGAGCTGTTGCATACGGCCATGGCCGAAAAGCGTAAATTTTCGCGTTTGCGGCTTTATACGGAATTTCCGCGGCAGTTTTTACACTATTATTTTATTAAACGTTATTGTTTGCTTGGAACACAAGGTTTTATTCAGGCAATGTTTTTAGCCAATTTTCGCTTTTTGAAAATTGCCAAATGGTTTGAACATCAACGAGCAGAGAAAAAAATTAAATCCAAATGAGGGTAATGCTAAAAAAAGCCTGCAAAATGCAGGCTTTTTTCGGTGTGAGAACTTTATAATTAAAATTCAGCCAGAACTTCGGCACTTTGGTGAACATTGTTAAGGCTTAACATGGCGATTTTGTTGTATCCGTTATCAACATGAACAACTTCGCCGGTAATGGCCGAGCCTAAAGGTGATAACAAGGCCAAAGCGGCATGTCCGACTTCTTCTTGAGTAACATTTCTGGGCAGAGGAGCGTTTAATTCGTTCCAACGCAAAATTTTTCTGAAGTCGCCGATACCGGAAGCGGCCAAAGTTTTAATCGGTCCGGCCGATATGGCATTAACGCGAACGCCCTGAGCACCTAAATCAACGGCGGCGTAACGGACGGAAGCTTCCAAAGCGGCTTTGGCTACGCCCATAATGTTGTAGTTGGGCAAAACTCTTTCGGCACCCAAATATGTTAAAGTCAAAATTGCCCCACCTTCGTTCATAATCGGGGAGGCACAACGACAAGCTTCAATAAACGAATAGCAGGAAATGTGCATGGTGTTTAAAAAGTTGTCTAAAGTAGTGTCAATGGTGCGGCCCTTTAATTGGTCCTTATCCGAGAAGGCAATGGCATGAACAACAAAGTCAATTTTGCCCCATTTTTCACCCAATTCTTTGAAACAAGCTTCAACCGAAGCAGAATCGGAAACATCGCACTTAATAAGCAACGGTGAATTATCAAGCTGGTCGGCCAAAGGCTTTACTCTTTTTTCCAAAGCTTCGTTTTGGTAAGAAATGGCAAGTTGAGCACCTTGTTCGTTCAAGGCCTTGGCAATACCCCAAGCAATGGAGTGATCGTTGGCCAAACCCATGATTAAACCTTTTTTACCTTCCATAAGCGGATTAACTGTAGTCATTTTACATTTTCCTTTTGCGTTTTTAAAAAATTGATATAAGTTAAGGTTAAGAGGATATTTATCCAATAATATCGTATTTGTAAACAATTTTTTTAAGCAGAGGTAAAATGTGTTGGAAAAGTAAGTTGGCAAAAGCCGCAAACGAGGTTAAAGATTTTTCGTATTTTTTGGTGAAAAGGGCTCAAAATGATACAATTTTACGGGTGGCCTCATCGCTTAGTTATACATCGCTGATTGCTATGGTACCGGTTTTGGCAATTGCTTTGGCCATATTTTCGGCCTTTCCGGTATTTAATGATGTCAGACAGCAGGTTCAAGAGATAATAATCAATAATGTCGTACCCGATGCCGGACAGGATATCAATATGTACTTTACGCAGTTTATCAATGCGGCGGCCAAATTAACCACCATCGGTGTAATCGGTATTATTTTGACGGCAATCTTGTTGTTATCCACAATTGAAAACAGTTTTAATTTTATCTTCAAAGTCACCAGACCGCGTCGCTTTACGACCAAAATTACTTTGTATTGGACAATTATAACCTTAGGTCCCTTACTGTTGGGTGTGGCATTTTCCATGAAAGGTTATGTGGCTTTTAGCGATGTTTTACAAAGCATACCGGAACTAAATGTTATGCTGGGCACAATATTGCCGTTTTTATTAACTTGGCTGGTGTTGACAAGTGTGTATGTATTTGTACCCAATAAACGGGTAGGGTTTTTAAATGCCGCGGCCGGAGCTTTTGTGGCTTTGTGCCTGTTTTGGCTGCTTAGAAACGGATTTTCCCTGTTTTTTGTAAAGAACAGTACATATAAAACATTGTACGGGGCGGTAGCGGCCGTGCCGATGATGCTTATCTGGATGTATTTATACTGGGCGGCGGTAATCTTCGGGGCAGTCTTTACGGCAGCTTTGGAAGAATATCGGCAGTTGGACAGACGCAGCTTGAATAAAATAATTGTAAGCGGTCAGCCCAATCATAGAGGGAAAAAGAAGCTTGATAATATGCACAAGTAAAAAATAACTCTTGCAAACAGAACAAAAATAGAACATAAATATTAACAGTAACAATAAAAGGAAAGAAAATATGGAAAAAGACAAAGCCCTTGATGCGGCATTAAGCCAAATAGAAAGAGCCTTCGGTAAAGGTTCAATCATGCGTTTGGGACAGAGCACCAATATTGATATTGAGGCAATTTCCACCGGTTCTTTGGGAATTGATATTGCCTTAGGTATCGGCGGATTGCCCAAAGGCCGTATAGTTGAAATATACGGACCGGAAAGTTCGGGTAAAACAACTTTGGCCTTAAGCGTAATTGCTCAAGCTCAGAAAAAAGGCGGTACCTGTGCCTTTATAGATGCCGAACATGCCTTGGATCCGTCTTATGCCAAGAAGATAGGCGTAGATATTGAAAACTTGCTGATATCGCAACCTGATGCCGGTGAACAGGCCTTAGAAATTGCCGATACCTTGGTAAGATCGGGTGCAATTGATGTGTTGGTAGTAGACTCGGTTGCCGCACTGGTGCCCAAGGCCGAGTTGGAAGGTGAAATGGGAGATTCGCACATGGGCTTGCAAGCTCGCTTGATGAGCCAGGCTTTACGAAAATTAACATCTACGGTATCTCGTTCCAATACTTTAATTATATTCATTAACCAGATTCGTATGAAAATCGGCGTGATGTTCGGTAACCCCGAAACCACGACCGGCGGTAACGCCTTAAAGTTCTATGCTTCGGTCAGAATGGATATTCGCCGTATCGGAGCCATTAAGGACAAGGACGATGTTATCGGCAGCCAGACACGAGTTAAAATTGTTAAAAACAAGGTAGCTCCTCCGTTTAAGACGGTAGATTTTGACATTATGTACGGTGAGGGCATTTCCAAAACCGGTGAGTTAATAGATTTGGGCGTTAAAGCCGGCATAGTAGAAAAATCGGGAGCATGGTTTTCTTACAAAGGCGAAAAGCTTGGTCAAGGCAGAGAAAATGCCAAGTTGTTTTTGAAGGAAAATCCGAATATCGCCGAAGAGATTGAAAGCAAAATCAGAGCCGATGCCGGTCACTTAACGACCGAAATGATAGGCGATGATGAGCCTTTAGAAAGCGAAGACTAAAAATATTTTAAATACAAAGTAAAAATCCTCCGTCGGGCAGAAAACAAGATTTACATAAGTCTGTTTTCAAGCTTGACGGAGGTTTTTTTAGGTGAAGTTTGTTTATATTTAAAAATAAGTGAATACCAATAAACGAATCTTGCAATTAAATATAAATAAGGTAAAATCGCAATCATATTGCAAGTAATGGGGAATGTATATGCCTATTTTGGATTGGTTAGGTCGGGATGAAGCTTTAAAAGTAGCAAATAATACGTCATATCGTCTGTTGGAAGAAGTTCCGGAGCTTGGATATGGAAACAAAAATACTGAAAACATGATTGTTCAAGGTGATAACCTTGATGCATTAAAGGCTTTATTGCCGTTTTATGCAGGACAAGTAAAGTGTATCTATATTGATCCACCCTACAATACAGGCTCAGCATTTGAACATTATGATGATAATTTAGAGCATTCAACTTGGCTTTCTATGATGTATCCTCGTCTTGAATTGTTAAAAGAATTTCTTAGAGAAGATGGAAGTATATGGATTTCCTTGGATGATACAGAACAAGCATATTGTAAGGTCCTTTGTGATGAAATTTTTGGACGACAGAATTTTGTGTGTAATGTGATTTGGCAAAAGAAGTTTGCTCCACAAAATGATGCAAAATGGTTGTCAGATAATCATGATTTCATAATGGTTTATGCAAAAAATAAAACGATATGGCGTCCTAATCTATTGCCTCGTTCAGATGAAATGAATGAAAGATACAAAAATCCAGATAACGATCCGAGAGGAGTATGGACTTCTAGTGATATGACTGTAAGAACATATAATGCAATATGTGATTACCCAATCACGACACCATCTGGAAAAGTTGTAAATCCAGTAAAAGGTAGATGCTGGATGACTAACAAGGAAGCTTTTCAAAAACTAATAGAAGAAAATCGTATATGGTTTGGTGCAAATGGAGATAATATTCCAAGAATTAAGAAATTTTTGTCAGAAGTTAAACAAGGTATGACACCTTTAACGATTTGGCCTTATACAGAAGTGGGACACACTCAAGATGCAAAAAAAGAAGTAATAGTTTTTAATTCGAAAGATGTTTTTGCAACACCCAAACCGGAAAGATTGATTGAACGGGTTTTAACACTTGCTTCAAATTCTGGGGATTTAGTCCTTGATAGCTTCCTTGGGTCTGGTACAACGGCTGCCGTTGCACATAAAATGGGGCGAAGGTATATCGGCATAGAAATGGGAAATCACGCTGTTACACATTGTGTGCCAAGATT
>CALXTJ010000046.1 GCA_944391375.1 uncultured Alphaproteobacteria bacterium | reverse complement strand
AACGTTGTCAGTGGAGCTTAAACAAAATGACACCGGCTCAACGCCGATGCCATTTGCTTAATCCTCCCGCTTGACTTTTACACCCCTCAGGGGATTTCTTTTTTATTTCCACTTTCTGGGGTACAGATCAGGTTTTAATGGCGGGGGTGTTTGTTTTAGTCAGTAATGCCGATTACTTGGCTTTTTGAGTGTTCAAAAAAGCGGTAATGGCATCTACCATGGTTTTACCTTCCGGAGTGGAAGAAAGGCTTTCAAGCATTGAGCCTAAGGCAAATCCGCCTTTAGGGCTCATAACATCTGCTGCTTTTCCGATACCTTCGGTTACACTGCCGGCACCGGCAATAATTTTGATATCGGCACCATTGATGTTTTTGGCCTGTTCCAAGCCAACCTTTTCGTTGGCCTCAATCTGACGAGTTTCAACCAGATATTTCTGGTACCCTTCATTTCCTCCGATTTCTTTGGCAAGGGCAGTCTGTGCCTCAACGGAAGCCATCTGCATTTTCTTTTCGGCATCGGCTTTTGCTTCACCGACCGACTTAATGGCCAAGGCGTTGTTCTCGGCTGCCGTGCGTTCTCCTTCCGACTTGATGACGGTTTGAGCTTTTTCGGCATTGGCCGCAATTTCTCTTTCTTTCTTGGCGGTTTCAGCTTCAATTACCTTAGCTTTCTGGGTAATTTCGGCATCACGGGTTTTTTCAACCTCAATTACCGCCATTTCCTTTTCCTTGGTGGTACGGGCTTCTTCTTTAATTTTCTGCGAAGCCTTTTCCTGTTCAATGCCGACATTGGCACTTACTTCGGCTTTCTTCTTACCGACGGTTTCCAGAGCTTGCTGCTCTTTAATGTCAACGCTCTGTTGGGCGGCGATTTCCGCTTCACGGGCAGCTTGGTCGTTTTGAGCAACGGTGATACGCGAATCCTTTTCAATTTCGGATTTCTTTTTACGCATAATGTTGTCAATTACGGCTTCGCCCGCAGCATCGCGGATATCCATCAGCTCAATGTTTTTGACCGGGTACACGCCCCAGTTAGCGAGTTGATCCTTAACAGAATCGGTAAATTTGGCACCATATTGAGTGCGTTCACCCATAATTGTTTCCAGATACTCGTTGGCAAGCATTGAACGGGAAGCTCCCTGCAATACGCCTTTTAGCTGTTCGGTAAGTTCCTGAAAATCACTGATACGCGATGCCGCTAATTTGTAATCGGCAATCCGGAAAAAGGCTTGAATATCCACTACAAAGGGGACACGGTCTTTATCGTATCCGGCGTAGTTTTCAAGGTACATATCAAACACCGACAAAGGAAGTTTGCTGACCGAAACACCTAAGATTGGTATCCAAACCGGCCACTCGTAATAAGCGTTACCGCTGGATTGATTAACAAAATCTTGTTCTACATTTCCGTAAATGAGAGTTCTTCTGCCTTTACGGACAATATGCACCTCATTGGGGGCAACCACCCGTCGCAGACTGAAAACCCATCTTAAGAAGAAAAACAGAATAACAAGCAGCCCTAGGGCCAGACCAACAATGGTCCATTCTAATGCTGTAAACATAATTGAAAAAAAATTAAAGTTAGACATAAAAATTTAAAGTGAGCTTTTGTGTAGCACATTATATTGTTTTTGTCAATGTGGATATTTGAAGAGGTTTTGCTGATGATGGTTTTATGTCAGGTGGTAAGTTTTTTAGCTTGTAGTAAAGATGCAGATAGTTATTGCAATTTAAAAATCAGCAGTTAAAATAAGGGTAGGTTTAAGGCAAGTGCCTTAAGCTTAGCATCGTAAAAAGCGGTGCGGGATTTTCAACAGTCCCCATTTCGCATGGTGTCAAGGCATGACATCATTATATTGTCATATATCTCAAGACAATAAACAGTGCCCCGATTGAGGTCGGGGAGTCTTTAGTGTATGCAATAGAAATCTTCGGATTTTAAAGACTAGAGGAATCATTTTGCGAAATGTGATTGTTGAACTCTCCCGACCACCTTAATTACGAGGTGGTTTTTCTTTTATGGGAAGGTTATGAGAAAAACTATTCTTTTATTATCTTTATTAAATTGCTGTTTAATATTACCCGCATTTGCCGCAACTACCGTCGCCTTTACTCCTTCGCTTGAGTGCGAAAATCTGATTGTTGAACAAATAAATAAAGCTCAAACATCCATTGATGTTGCCGTCTATGCCATAAATAACCCGCATATCGTCAATGCCCTCCTTAATGCCCGAAAACGACAGGTTAAAATCCGGATTTTAACCGATAAATTGCAAGCTTCCAATAAGTATTCCTTGGTTCCTTTTATGTATAAAAACGGTCTTGATATAAAAGTTAATTCCAAATACAAAATTGAACATAACAAGTTTGCCGTGTTTGACTATTCTGCGGTTATTACCGGCTCTTTTAACTGGACGAATGCGGCCAGCCTTAAAAACAGTGAAAACTGTCTGTTAATTACCGATGAACCGCAAACCGTAAAAGACTATCAAACTCGCTTTGAACACCTATGGCTTGTCAACCTCAAATCCAAATCCGATAACAGACTTGAAAAAAAGTAAAAGCCATAAATAATATGGCTTTTACTTTTCCCTAAAAATACTTCGGTTTTTTATCGGCCCTGCTGCCGACGCTTGTTGTTTTTGTTGACCTCGTGCATTGCCTTGCGGGCATCACGGCCGCTGCGTTTAAAACTTGAGTCTTGTAAACTCTTGCCCTCAACTAAGTATTGATTTAAATCTATTATCGTTATTTTACTGTTTTCTTTTTTGAAACTTTCTTTTAACTTCGGATTTAATTCAATATTACGAGAACCGTCGGCTACAACTTCGTCATGAGCCAGATAATGCTCCATAAATTTGGTAAAGTGGCTTAATGTTATTTTGCTCCAACCCTCAGCAGTAAGATTGCTCTGCCTCAAGTTTTGACGAGCTTCCATAACAATGTGAGCTTTACCGCGGTCGTCTTTGGCTTTTTTAAGCAGATAATCTTTTTGAATGCGTTCACCCGATTGGGTTTCACTCACACTGTCGGTGCTGTTCATTATCAGTTCATCTAGCTTGTACCGCCTGTCTAATAAAAACTGATTGATGTCTTTATCAGGTGCCGTGGCTTGACGCTCGGCTTCCACATGGTTGCAGAAGTTAAGCCAGTATTCGTTCTTTCCTTCTTCGGTAATCGGTTCCACGCCGTGGACGATTTTGTATTCATCCAACAAGAGTTTTTCTGTATCTTCTTGCTTTTTCGGCTCAGGTTTCGGTTCCGGTCCGGGTTTCGGTTCCGGTCCTGGTTTAGGCTCCGGCTTCGGCTCTTGCCTTTTTTCTACTCTATCAGCTTTAGCTCCGGGGCGAATCCTATCTTTAAATTTATTCCATGAGGATACTACCCAACCAAATACTCCTCCGCCTAAGGCTGCTGTTTCTACAGGTACTTGCTCTTTTATGGCTACCTTTTCAATAATATCGGCAGAACCTATACCATGCGGATGATCTTGGTACGAATACAGTTCTTGTCCCAAAGAATCCAGTATTTTGGAATGTCCGTTCTCACCTACATTGTATTGAATGACATCCAATTGTTTGGCACCCTCGGGGCTTAAGCGGCCCTCCAGTAAATTGTGCAATAATCCCTTATAATCGCCAAACTTTTCACCTACGGTCTGTCCGTCAGGCAGGACAAAGTCGCTGTTGCGATGCAATCTTTCAAATGATGCTAATTTACGCAGCATTACTTCTTCATTGCCGACACCTTCTTTCCAGCCCAGTTTGGGCATCTGTTCTTTTAATGCGGCAATGGCTTTGTCATGTTGCTCAGGAGTCCACCAGGCTTCGTTGCTGTAATTTTCCGGAGTGCGATAGGCCTCTATGGTATGCGGGCCTTCGCCACGATACTCCCACATTGAGTCGGTATGGTTACGCTCGGTTACCTTGGATATTAAATCTTGATTATAGCTCTTTACTTCACCTACTTTAGCATCTCTGTAACCGGTTACTGCTTCTTGAGTGTTGGGTGTAATGTCATTTAAGCCGTGCTGTCTGCCAAAATAACCTCCGACAAATACGGCAGCGGCATTGACTGCACCTAAAGCCAAGGCTGTGGCCTTATTGTGCCCCTTAAGACGCAAATCGCGATACGGCTGAGCAAACCGCAAACCTGCTCCCATACCAAATGATGCAACGGCACAGGGTATCGCCAATTCCGGAGCGTTGGCTATGGCAAATGCCGCCGAAGCACAGGCCAGTGTTGTGGTGGCAATGGAAACATGCAACATCTTATCTTTTTTAAATTCTTTCCACCCGTACTTTTCTCCGCGTCTTTTGGCAGCTTTCTTTCTTGACCAAATTTGCAAAGCCGTAGCGGCCGCTCCGACGGTTACCGCCGTGCCCAGAGCCAGTGCCGAACCGCCGATAAGCGATACGCCGCCGCTGGCCGCCGCATTGGTGACCAAACGAGAACCTAAATAAGCAACGCCTCCGCCGATACCTATACCCCATAAGGCTCTCTTTAAAGAACCTTTGCGTATTTCCTCCTTGTTTCTGCCTCTTAAAGGAGCTTGTTTATCTATCTTTTGTACTTGTTCAAATAAATTTGACCTTACAAACTCGTTATTATCTTTGCCAAGCTTATTATCTAAACGGTTGGCAAAAACTTCAACCTTGTTGACCTGGGCATCAAGTGCCGCATTGTACCCTTCTGCCGAAATGACCAGAGGAGCTTGCGGATTGTTGAGCAGCTCGCGAAACTGGGTTAAATATTGTTCCTTGTTTTCGGTAAACTTTTTCGGATCTTCAATTGCTTGGCGGATAATCTCTTCCGAGTTGTACATCTCAAACAACTTAAACGGAATGTTCTCTTTTAAAGCTTGAGTTATTTTTTGAGCATCTATTTCTTCCTTGCTGCCCAATTCACTCATCAAAATATCATTACCCGATAATTTTAAAACCGTGGCTAACTGACTGTCCGGAATAACCTCAAATCCTTCACGCCAGCTATCACTCGTAATGCTCGGATTTTTAGCATCACGGAACTGAGCAATCGGCTTTCCCTCTTGGTCGTGGAACTTAAAGTTGGAAATTTCTGCTAATACCTCTTGGCCTAAAGTTGCCTCATTAAACTTGATGTTGCCGAGAATATTGCTTAAAGTTTTTATCCGATCGTTCAGTCGGACACTGGTATTCCAGCCTTTTTCTAAATCGGATA
Organism: uncultured Alphaproteobacteria bacterium; assembly: GCA_944391375.1. Lineage (GTDB taxonomy): Bacteria > Pseudomonadota > Alphaproteobacteria > RF32 > CAG-239 > CAAFZY01. The sequence continues at coordinate 4,276 of CALXTJ010000046.1, read as the reverse complement.
TGTTCCAATACCGATCATAGTTGGCAATAATTTCGTTTAAATCCTGCTCAGATTTCCGGTAGTCTTCCTTGAGCTTTTTAATGCTATCTACCTTATTGCCAGCTTCCTCCGATTGAGCCGATGTACTTTGCTTGCTCTGTTGATATTGGCTTAATTCCTCATCTAAGGATTTTTGACGAACATCAAACATATGGGCATAACCGTCATAAGCGTCGGCGGCATTGGTGATATCTAATAAATAATAGCCGCGTTTGTTTTTGAAATCATCGTGTAAAGCGTCCATTTGTGAGGTTATGTCGGCTTTTTCGGACGGCAGATTGTTGTAAGCAAATACGCACAATTCCGGTGTAAGCAAGTCGCTTTGCTTTTGTTCCAATAACGCCTTGGATAAACTGCGTTTATAGTCGTTAAGGTCGGTTATGCGTTCTTCCGTGCCTTCTATAAAGCTGAAAGCGGCGGCAGTTCTTTGTACATTGTCGCTTTGTAAATTACTTGACAGTCTGTTAAATTCACCCTGACTGATAATCCGTTTTTCGCGTAAAACTTGCAGCCGAACAAGGGCTAACCGTTGTTCGTTGGATAAATTATGAGGCTCCCGAATACGCGAATCTAAAGCTTGAGTTTGCAAATCTTTATTGTTGCGTTTAACCTCAGATTCTTTTGATAAAGAGGCTTGAGTTTTGCTTTTGCCGGTTGATTTTTCTTTGTTGTCTTTTTCCTTGGTTTCTTTTTCCTTTTTTATTTCCTTTTCTTTACTTAAACCTTGCTTATCTTTTTGCAGCTTGGCCAAGGCCTTTATCGCTTCGGAGGAATAGGCATAACGGGGAGTGCGGTTCGGTTGATAATTTTTGCCGAACATTTCAATGTATTCCTTCATAATACCATAAGCATCATTATCAAGTTCCAATACTCCTTTAGCATAGTCGGCGATATCTTTTTCCGCTTGTTCAACGGTTTGGGCAAATAAACCCGAAACCTCCTCTTCCCTGATGTTTAATTTTTTAAATTCTTCAGACTGAGCCCGCTCTTGAGGCGACATCTGGTATATCTTAAAAAGAGCTAATATTTCAGTTAATCTATCTTTAGAATAAGTTCTGTTTTCCGGCATAGGTCAATCTCCTTGTAGCACAATATGTATTTATATTAACATATTTTGGGCATTTTGCAACCACTTTTTGTCTAAAATTTTGAGGTATGCAAATACAATGATTTATACTTAATATATATAAGGTAAAATATTGGTTTATAAAAAATCTTAATATGAAATTTATACCGATTATTTACTGATTTCTAAAATAAAATTGCAATTGGCGGTTTAAAGAGTTACATTGCCGATATGTAATTAAAAAGGATAATATCATGATAAAAAATTTGAGCTTGTTACTGGTTGGTTTGTTAATTTGGGGCTGCCATGCTCATCATTACCAAATTTATCGGTATGACAACGGAGATGATTATGTAAGCGAAGGACTGGTCAGAATTGTTGATACTAAAACCGGTAAAATCGGTTATGCAACGGCCGACGGTAAGGTTGTAATTGCCCCTCGGTTTGCTTTTGGCTTTCCTTTTCATAACGGAGTGGCAAAAGTTACCCATAACGGGCATCATGGCCCCGTTCACGGCTCGGAAGGGGAGTACCATACCTTTGAAAGCGACCACTGGTTTTATATTGATAAACAAGGTTACGAGGTTAAAAGATAATTTGTGTAAAATATAAAAAGGATTTGATTTTGAAAAATTGATTATGGATAATATGTTGGATAACAGGGAGGGTAAATGCTGTTTACGGATCAAAAACTTTTTTGGATCAGAGAACCTGAAAAATATAGTATCTCTGATGAAAAAATTGAAATAACAACAGCTCCGTATACCGATTTATGGCAACGGACTTATTATAATTTTCAAAATGATAATGCTCCGATTTTGCAGGCTCAGACGGATGAAAAATTTTTTTCATTTGTAGTTAAAACGGAATTTAACAGCAAACATCGCTTTGACCAATGCGGTGTTGCGGTTTATTTGGATAGCGAAAATTGGTTAAAAGCTTCCATAGAGTATGAAAATGAAGTTATGCAGCACTTAGGCAGCGTGGTTACCAATGGCGGGTATTCGGATTGGGCAACAACGGAAATTGATGCTGCGGTAAAGTTTATGTGGTACCGTTTGAGCCGCCGCAATAATGATTTTTGTATTGAAAATGCGGTAGATGGTAAAAATTTTAAGCAAATGCGGATTTGCCATTTAGATAAAGCCACAGATAAAATAAGTTTTGGCATATATGCCTGCAGTCCGGAAGATTCATCTTTTAGGGCAACTTTCAGCCATATGGAGATATTGGAGTGTCAGTGGAAGGCACACGACGGTCAGCAACCGGATTAACTTTAAAAAATTTTATTTTATAAAACTCACCTGCGTCGGAAAGTTATGATAATGCTTATGGAAAATAAGGTAAAAAATTTGCTAAACGGTAGTTGCTTTGTAAACAGAGCTAATTTGATAATCCGCATTTTGCGGTGGTTGATTTTTATTTCACTCGGACTTCTTATTGCATCGGAAATAACGGCAATGATTGTTTTGTCTGTTGTTGAGTATGCTCCATCTTGGCTTGAAACAATCCTACTATGGGCAATGGCAATACCGGGATATACCCTGATATATTCGGCAAAAGTTTTTTTGGTAGTTGTGCCGATTATCGGGTTAATCCAATATGTGTATAATCGCAAAGATAAGGCGGTTAATTCCTATTTTATAAGCAATTTTGTGTTGTGGATAGCCGTAGCTCTGGTTACGATATGGATGAATTATTCCCAGAAGGAAGAGGCCAAATGTATGGAGCAATGTGTAAATGCCGATAAGTCAAATTATGCCGAATGTGCACTGGATACCTGCGATTTTACCCTATGATGTAACATAATCTACAGAAAAGAGGTTAGATTACAAAATCTAACCTCTATACAGTTTTGAGCAATGAATTAAAATAAGCGGATTATTCTTGTATAAGAATGCAGTTTCCGGCAATCATTTCGCGTTGTTTCGGACAGGCTTGGCTACACAAACGAGCATTAAGCCGCAGACCGATATCAATCGGAGCATCACAGGGATAGCATATTCCCTCATTATCCATTAAAGGTTTGTCCGGCGGACAATTCGGAATACTCGGAACATTTCCTCCCATGAAGTACAGAATTGTGCGATTGGGACATATATCTTCACAGTCTTCTTCAATGTTACAATGAGTAGGTAGACGAACAATCAACTTCTCATCACAAGAATAACATTCATCATCCCAATTTTTTAAAGGTCTATCCGCAGGACATTCCTGTTCACAAGCACTATATCCCCAATTCGGATATGTTTTGTAAACCCGATTGGGGCATTTGGAACATTCTTCGGCGGAAATGTTCAGGTCATTTTTGGCTTGACAATCGTAGCATTCTTTGTAGCTCAAAATAGGCTTGTCTTCTGGGCATCTGCCGTCTTGAGCCGGAACATGGTGGGTATCGTCATCTACGGCATTGGGAACATAAAGGTTATGGGTGTTGTATTCAAAAGAGTGGTTATCCGCTTCTTCTTGTGAAGCAAAACAACTGCCGTTTGTGGCAACAAAGGGACGATCTTTGGGACATTCTTTTAGGGCACAATTATAGGAAATCCATGCTGAGCCGCTGCCTTCAGTGTTGACGGTTCGGTTGGGACATAGATAAGAACAACTCTCTTCTGAACCAACTGAAAATGCCAGTGGTTCATCACAAGAAAAACAGTGATTATATTGTATAAAATCGCATTCCGAGGCTATTGCTTTGGTGCCGAACAATAATGCTATAGTATATAGAACAACGGAAAATAATTTCATTTCAGCCTCTCCTTTTTGATGTGTTTATATATTTTACAATATACAATGAAAATAAAAATTCAGTTAAACGCTGGAGAGGAAAAGTCCTTTGATTAAATAAGCACTTGAGTAGATTATTATAATGATAAGTGTTTCGGAATTTTCAGAGAGTGTCTTTTCTTAAAAAATGGTAATGAGGATGGATATCAAGTTAGTTTCTTGTCTTTTAAGGTACAATTTGAGAGTAAAAGGCTGAGCAATATAACTATATTTCAAAGATTGAAAATCAAAAAAGTTCGGATGTTGCTTTTAAAAAGCCTATTTTGACTTTTAAACATCCGAACCAGTATAAATGCTTGATATATAAAAAAAGATACCCCCGCGTAAAACTGATCTGTACCCTGAAAAGTGGAAATGAAAAAGAAATCCCCCGAGGGGTGTAAG
>CALXTJ010000045.1 GCA_944391375.1 uncultured Alphaproteobacteria bacterium | reverse complement strand
ATTGCGATAGCTACTAATGATTGCGTTGATAAATGTAGTACCATAATATTAAGTTATAATATCAACAGTAACAATACTTTTGATATATGTCAAAACATTACCTCTACCATAAAAAATTTCCATGAACTTATTGAAAGAACCGGCGTGCAAAAATTTACCACCGATAATCCCACCCAATACGGACATCATTTTTACGGCGATAAATACTGCGGAGTTTCAAATAAACCATGTCTAAAAGATATTACCTTAGATGAAATTGCATCTCAGTGCTCCTATTGTGCCGAATCTGAAAAATGTAACTTTTATGTTACCTACAAAATAAACGACTAAATACACTTCCAAAAATATTTTATTTGGCGATAAATATTGCGGAACAAATAAAAAATATCTTTATAATTTAAACATAAATGCTCAGGATAAAGTCTGTAACAATTGTGATGGCACACATTTTCAGTTATATATCATCTGGAAACCTACAAAATAACAAACGGGTTCCGGATAAATATAATTTTAATCATCGCCGATTCGTAACGCCTCAATAAACGCCGATTGCGGTACTTCAACCTTGCCGAATTGCCGCATGCGTTGTTTACCTTTCTTTTGTTTATCCAACAGTTTGCGTTTACGCGTTACATCGCCGCCGTAACATTTGGCCGTTACATCTTTACGAAGTGCCGAAATCGTTTCCCTGGCCACTACTCTGCCACCGATGGCCGCCTGTATCGGAATTTTAAATAAGTGCCTCGGAATTAAATCTTTTAATCTTTCACAAATCTGCCGACCGCGGGATTCGGCCTCAGAACGATGACACAAAAACGCCAACGCATCAACCGGTTCTTCGTTAATTAAAATCTGTACTTTAACCAAATCCGATTCCTGATATCCGGTCAACTCATAATCAAAACTGGCATAACCGCTGGTAATGGATTTTAAGCGATCATAAAAATCAAAAACAATCTCATTCAGCGGAATATTGTAAATTACCATGGCCCGACTGCCGACATAGGTTAATTCTACCTGCTCTCCGCGTCTTTCCGTACAAAGTTTTAATACCGCTCCCAAGTAATTGTCAGGCACTAAAATTGTGGCTCTTACCATCGGCTCCTCAATGGAACGCACCGTGCTTAAATCGGGCATATCCGCCGGATTATGCAACATAACTTCCTCCCCTGAAGTCATATGCAGTTTATAGGCAACCGAAGGTGCGGTAGTAATAATGTCCAAATCAAACTCACGGCCTATTCGCTCTTGAATAATTTCCATATGCAGCAATCCCAAAAAGCCACATCTGAAACCCAATCCCAAAGCTGCCGAATTTTCATTTTGATAGTTAATGCTGGCATCATTAAGTTTTAATTTGGCCAGAGCATCTTTTAAAGCATCATATTGGCTGGAATCTACCGGAAAAATAGAACAAAATACTACCGGAATAGATGGTTTAAACCCCGGCAAAGCTTCACTGCAAGGATTTTTATTATCGGTAATGGTATCCCCTACCCGACAATCACTCACGCTCTTGATACTGGCGGTAATAAAACCCACCTCTCCCGGATATAAGGCTTCTATATCCTGCATTTTAGGGGTAAAAATACCCACCTTATCCACACTGTATACCGCATTATTGGACATCATTCGTATCGGAGTTTTCTTTTTTAACACGCCGTCTTTGATACGCACTAAAATAATAACTCCTAAATAAGAATCATACCAACTGTCAATCAGCAACGCTTTTAACGGAGCGTTTTCATCTCCCTGAGGAGCCGGCAGTCTGTGGACTATGGCCTCCAACAAATCCGGAACACCCAAACCGGTTTTACCCGATGTTTCCACCGCATCCGACGCATCCAAACCGATAACATCTTCTATTTGTTGCTTAACGCGTTCCACATCGGCTGACGGTAAATCAACTTTATTTAACACCGGCACAATCTCATGATTATTTTCAATTGCCAAATACACATTGGCCAAAGTTTGAGCCTCAACTCCCTGAGTGGCATCAACTACCAACACCGACCCTTCACATGAGGCCAGTGAACGCGAAACTTCATACGAAAAATCCACATGTCCCGGAGTATCCATTAAATTAAGCTGATAAGTTTTACCGTCTTTGGCTTTGTAATTAAGCCTTACGGTTTGAGCCTTAATGGTAATGCCTCTTTCTTTTTCAATATCCATGGAATCTAAAACCTGCTCGGTCATTTCCCGTTCGCTCAAACCGCCGCAATATTCAATCATTCTATCGGCCAGTGTTGATTTACCATGGTCAATATGAGCGATAATCGCAAAATTTCTGATTAAGTTTAATTCCGTCATTTTTATTATCCTTTATACATTTTACATCATAGATAAATTAAATTTTTACTTTACGCAATATATTATTGAAAAATTTCATAAAATATGTTCTAATGATTTTTATAAAAGGAGACGGCTCATGAAAAAAATGATAGATGTTGATTTTGGTTCTTCCCGCTATGATGAATTGGTGGAACTGCGTTATAAAATTTTGCTTGAGCCGCTGGGCTTGAAATTTTTAGATTCTTTCCGCGATAAAGAAATGTCGTATCTACACATCGGCTGTGTTGAAAGTTTGGACGACAAACTGGTCGGCGGCTTAATTTTAGCCCCCGTCAACGACAAAGAAATCAGGTTAATGCAGGTAGCGGTTGATACGGTTCACCAAGGCGAAGGTATCGGACGCGAACTGGTAGCTTACGCCGAAAAAAGAGCCAAACAAGCCGGTTATTCCAAAATTGTTATGCATGCAATGCTTTCCGTGGTACATTTCTATGAAAAACTAGGCTACCACCAGGAAGGCGATTTATTTGAGGAACAAGGTATTACCTTTGCCAAAATGGTAAAAGAACTGTAACATGCTTAGAGGATAACTTAATGTCCCGTGACAAAAAACTTTTTGATAGCTATTTATTTCATTGCTTAAGTGACGATTTTTCTTCTGACGGCAGTCGTAAATCATTAAAATATTTATGTGCTCTGGCCGATGTTCCGGAGCAAAATATTGCCCCGCTTGCAAATAAGGAAGCCGTTATCAAGCTAATCGGTAATCTTCCTGAAGAGTATCGGGAAAAAGTTGCCTTAACCGAACGGGCCATGAACAATCGCTATAAAATTGACGGCGACTGTCAAGATGACGATTTAATGTCTCAAGCCAAAAGTGATTTCTATAAAGTTCTTTCGTTTATCAACGGTAATTCGGAAAAGAACATAAAAACCCGCATAGCCGTCTATAATCATCTGTATAACATAGATGAGCAACAAAGCCCGACTTATTGGGAAAATCGGTTTATTTTTTGTAAAAAGATGGTTCAAAGCGTTAAAAACAATTCGGACGGTCGTTTTGATCATAATCCGTTAAACATAGCGGCTCGCCGCATGGATTATTTTATGAAAAGCATTGATGTCAATAAACGCTATGCTTTACTTTCGGCAATAGATAAAAAAACTTGCAATCATAATACATATAACTACTCCGAAAAATTAAGCACCTTGCAACAACAGTGCGAAAACAAACAAGAGCAAGATAAACTTTGGCAGCTTGAAGCCAAGCGGTTGCGATATGAAGAAATCCGCGAATACGACTTACCGCAAGCTCCTGATGCCGAAACGCAAATAAAGTTGTATGAAGAGTTATTAACTTTGGTAAATTCACAGGACATAAGCCGCGGCCGAAAATTTAATGAAAAAAAGACCATTTACAATCATCTGATTGCTCTTTACAAACAGACCGGTAATCTTGAAGGCGAAAAACAAGCCCGAATGGGATATGAAAAATTTTTAAATGCCCGCAACATATGCCGAGAAGCAACCAGAATTAAAGGCTATAAAACCGGACGCGGGTATTAAAAAGCAACTAATTTAAAACTTAAAGGGAGGCTAAAAGCCTCCCTTTAATCAATCTTCCAAATACAGACTGCTTTTTTTGTAATTGTTAATGGCGTAACGCATCAACACACCGATAATGGCGGCAACCGGTACGGCAATCATCAAGCCCAAAAATCCTAAAAGAACACCGCCGGCAAGCAAGGCAAACATAACCCAAACCGGATGCAATCCGACATTATCGCCGACCAATTTCGGGGTCAAAAAATTACCTTCCACAAACTGTCCGATAGCAAATACGGCAATAACCTCCAGCACTTTGGTATAGTCGTTAAATTGTGCCAAAGCCAGGATAATACTGATTACAAAACCGGAAATACTGCCGACATAAGGAATAAAGGAAATAATACCGGCAATAAAGCCGACCAAAATTCCCAATTCCAAGCCGACAAGTTTTAAGCCTACGGAATAATAGGTGCCCAAAATCAAGCATACGCTGAGCTGTCCTCTGATAAAACCGGACAACGCTCTGTCAATCTGCCTAAATTGTTCACGAATGGTAGCCTTTGACTTACGGGGCAAAAGGGTATCCACTTTTTTAACAAAGGTATCCCAGTCGCGTAACATATAAAAAGCCACAACCGGAGTAATCAAAAGCAGCGAAATCAGGTTAATGATGGCAAATCCGTTATTGATAACGCCTTTTAAGAGCTTACCGCCAAACTGCAATCCGCTGGTCATGTTTTCCTTTAAAACGGCTTTAAGATTAGCCACCTCCAAATCAGGGAATTTTTCCTGAAGGCTGATAAGTATCGGCTCGGTTCTGCGAATAAATGCGGCAATATAACTAGGTGCGGCATCCACAAATACGGTTAATTGTTCATTGACCATACCAAACAACAGCAACACGGCCGGTACGGCAATTAAAATAACCACAATAAAGACCAAAACGGTTGCCCAAGTTCTGGACATACCCCACTTTTCAAACCGACTTGCCAACGGATCAAACAGATAACCTAAAACAATACCGGCCACAAACGGCATTAAGACCGAACGCAAAGTATAAACGGCTATACAGAACAAAACAAATATTCCCAGCCAAGTAACGGCATTATGATTCCCGTTCAATTTTACCGCATGAAACGGATGCCCGTGATGTTTGGGCTTTTTATCCTTCTTAAGCGGCATTTTAGTCGTCGGCTCGGTTTTTAAATCATTAACGAGTTTTTTAATATCTGCGGAATTGGCATTTTGTTCTGTCATCATTAACATCCTTTTATCTTAAAATATAATTTCCGTTATCCGATTGTATAAAAATACCGGCATTTTCCATAGAGGAACGCAAAGCAGCCTCCGAACCGGAAAAATCAAAAACAACTTTGACCTGTCCGTTACCGATGGCGGCAACCCGCACATTATTGATTTGCGGCACAGATTTAAGTTTTTTCTCCATATTAACCCAGTCTTTTAACTTTTGAAACCGGAAAACCGCCGTTATACTGCCGGTTCCCGGATTGGTATCAATATATCGTTGTTGCATAATCATGGTAACATAACCGACGGTTTCGGCAATAGCCTTATCAAAAGTCTGACCATTGTTGTCATTTATCATCAGTCTTTTTTCGCTTTTATCCGGCAAAGAGGTTATAACCAAAGCCAAATTATTGCGTCCGGCTCTAACGGCATTAACTACAAATATATTTTTAATACCGTTAATTTGTACCAATTTATCATAAATTTCACTGTCGGCATTTAAGGCTTTATCCGCCGATAAAAAGTTGGTATTGGCGGCAATATCGGGAATAATCTTAAAGTCAAACTGTCCTGATTTAATAAGTCCTTTATCAAGCCAGGCCGTTTTCCAAACATTACCATCTTCCCACAAAACTTTATCGGGATAGAGCGTATCGCTAAAAACCGGCACAATCAAAATTTCAGCCGGCACGGCCACCAATTCCAACATGGAATTTTCCTGCATATACTGCTTAAGCAACGCCCCGTTGATGGTAACTTTTAAATCTGCATCATAAGTTTTGGCGGTATTTTTTTCGGAAGTAACGGAAACCTCCTTAATAAAATGAGCAATTTGATCATCGGTTAATTTATCAAGTTCGGCCACATTGTTTTTGGTAGTAAGCCTTGAGGCCACTTTCAAAAAAGCATCGCGGTTGGCCTGTATCATGGCCTGTTCTCTTGCCAAGGCGGAATTTTCGGCTTCGGCAAAAGCATGAACATCCGCATTAAAGCTCACTTCGGCACGCACGACCAAAGCCCAAAAGCACAGTAAAAAGGTCAAAAATATTCCCGATTTCATACCACATATATCCCATATCTATCCAACGATGTTCAGATAGTATTATAAAAACTTGTAAAAATCAAAACTTTTTATAGACTTTTTATCAAGATAGTGCTTAAAGTTTAGGCATAAATAATTTATAAAAAAAGGATAGTAAAAAATGCTCAGTAAATATCTTAACGGCTTAATAGCCAAAGCTTCGGAAAATTTAAAGACCATAGTCTTGCCGGAAGGTGAGGAAGAAAGAGTTTTAAAGGCAGCTCACATCATAGCCGATGCCAACGCCGCCAAGTTGATTATACTCGGTAAAGAAGAAGCCATAAGCGACTACTTTAACAAAAACGGCTGGAGTTTAAGAGGTATTGAGGTTGTAGAACCGGAAAAATCGCCTCGTTTGGCCGAATATACCGAATTATTGTATAATCTCCGTAAAGAAAAGGGCATGACTTTAGAACAAGCTCAGCAGACTGCGGTAAATTACACCTATTTCGGCACTTTAATGGTCAAGGTCGGTCATGCCGACGGTATGGTATCAGGGGCCAATCACTCCACGGCCGATACGGTTCGTCCGGCATTACAGATTATCAAATCGGCTAACAAAGACCGTTGTGTTTCGTCATTTTTGATAATGATATCCAATGACACCCCGTATCTGTTTTCCGATTGCGGAGTAGTTATCAACCCGACCGAAAAAGAACTCTCGGACATTGCCTTAACGGCGGCCGAAACGGCAATTCAATTCGGGATTGATCCTAAAGTTGCCATGTTATCATTTTCCACCCGCGGTTCGGCAAAAAGCGAAAATGTAGACAAAGTCCGCAATGCCACGGCTTTGGCACAAGAGGCTTTAAAAGCCGATATATATAAAGATTCCGGCATTGAAATTGACGGTGAGATGCAAGCCGATGCGGCACTGGATGCGGTAGTTGCCAAGAAAAAAGCCCCCGACAGTCATGTTGCCGGTAAGGCTAAAGTTTTAATTTTCCCCAATCTGGAAGCCGGCAACATCGGATATAAATTGTTGCAAAGATTAGGCGGCTGTGAAGCTTACGGCCCGATGTTACAAGGTCTAAACGCTCCGATTAACGATTTATCTCGCGGAGCATTTGCCGAAGATATTGCCGGAGTTATAGCCATTACCTGCCTGCAGGCCAATCATAAATAATCATTACAAATTAAGGATAAGGAAACAGACATGAAAAAAATTTTAGTATTAAATTCCGGCTCATCATCATTAAAATATCAGCTTTTTAATGTAGACGGAGAAAATTACGAAGTATTGGCCAAAGGCGTGGCCGATCGTATAGGTATTGACGGCACTCTGAGCTTAAAAATCGGGGATAACAAGCAGTTAAAAGAAGTAGCCTTGCCTGACCATACCGCAGCTATTCGTGAAGTATTAAACGCCTTATTAAGCGGTCCGTTAAAAAGCATGGAAGACTTAAATGCCATCGGGCATCGTGTTGTTCATGGCGGCGAAACCTTTAAGTCATCAACAATAGTTACCGATGAGGTTATTGAAGAAATTGCCGAGCTTTCCGAGCTTGCTCCTTTGCACAATCCGGCAAGCGTGGCCGGTATCAGAGCGGTAAAGAGCATTTTGCCGAATATTCCTCAAGTGGTAGTATTTGATACGGCTTTTCATCAAACCATGGAAAAAGAAGCCTTTTTGTATGCTCTTCCCAAAGCACAATATACCGAGCACAAAATTCGTCGTTACGGTTTCCACGGCACCTCACACAAGTATGTGGCTCAAAAAGCTGCCGAACTCATCGGCAAGCAAGGCAAAATCATTACCTGTCACTTAGGTAACGGAGCTTCTATTACTGCCGTTGATAACGGTAAATGCGTAGACACTTCCATGGGCTTTACGCCGTTGGCCGGTGTGGTAATGGGCACCCGCTCGGGTGATATAGATCCATATATTCCGCTTTATATTATGAAAACGCAAAACAAGAACATTGATGAGGTCAACAACTTATTAAATAAGCAAAGCGGAATGTTGGGTATTTGCGGATTTTCCGATAATCGTGATGTTGAAGTCAGATACTTAAAAGGCGAACAAGACGCTATTGACGCCATGAATGTTTATGTTCACAGTCTGTTGCGTTTTATCGGCGGATACATTGCGGTTTTGGGCGGGGTTGATGCCATTGTGTTTACGGCAGGTGTCGGCGAAAACGGTTCCATTGTCCGCAAACTGGTAGTTGACAGATTAGCCTATTTAGGCATTAAGCTTAATGAGGAAAATAACAACAAACGCGGACAAACTTTGGAAATTTCCACCTCAGATTCCAAAGTTAAAGTTTTTGTTATTCCTACCGATGAAGAATTGATGATAGCCAAAGATACCATGAAATTGGTATTTCAAGCTTAATAGAGACACCAAAGACAAAAAAACTCTCCTAAAAAAGGAGAGTTTTTTACTAACGAGAATTATCCGGATTGAGTAACTTATCGCTTAATAAGCCGGTATAAGTTCTGGATTTTTCCATTTGCAAAACACCATCAATAACCGATTGGGGAAGAATTTCATTAACCGTAGGGCATTTTTTATTACCACAAGCCTTACTGCGGCGGGTTTTGCAAGCTTTTTGCAAATTATCCGCAAGCTTATCATAATTAAATGAGGCAAACCCTTCTTCATCAAGCAGCAACTTGTTGCCCTTGTGGTAACATACATCTTTTACGGACAAATTATAACAACCTTCGGCAGTTAAATTTAAAAGATCGGAAGTTTTTAATTTACCGTTTAATAAGGCTCCCATAAAATAGAATCTGGGAAGCAAGCCCTTTTGCTGACGATATCCGGTTAAATATTTAGCCAACTCGGCACCTTTTTTCCCCTCATTCAAAGCTTTAAGATATTCTGATTTTCTAAAGTTTGTAGAGCCAAGTACATAGGCAAAATTGTAAGTGGCAATGGTTGTCGCCTCATCCATGGGAACCTTAACATTTTCTTGAATTTGTTTTAAGATTTCAAACTGTAAATATCTTTCCTTTTGAACATTAGCCTCTTCTTTGGTTATTTTATCACCTTTTTTAACGGGAGAAGTTTGTAAACTGCCATTACCGTTTTCATCCAAGTAGTATGTACATCCGTAACCGATGGTTAATACACCTACTCCGTCTTTAAAAGCATTGGGGGCAAAATTTTCGGCAAAAGCCAAGCTTACCTTAATGGCATCATGACAACGGGAAAACATCTGCATATGCCCCAAAGGATCTTTAGCTTGCAGTTCCTTTTTTTGCTCAATATTATCTTTAATTTGAAAAGCGGTGTAAACGGCAGCGGTAATGGTTGCTCCAAGCATAGTGGCCACGGCCCAGGTTCGGGCTTTTTTCTTAAGTTTTTCAACATCAACGGATTTAATATTATCGGTTACCTTGCGAGCATTTTTAGCCAAAAAATTGCCGACTTTTTTGGTAATATAAGCTGTTTTATCGCGAGCCTCTTTAAACTGGTTCATCCGATAAGCATTACGCATATCTTTCAATTGCGAAAGGCTTATCAGAGTTTGGAAAGGCCTTTCAGGGTAAATTTCGGCCAATTTGGCAGATAAATTAACGGCTTTCCAATACTTAGTATCAGCTCTTTGAAAAATTTTATGGGCCAGTTCTTTAGCGGTAGATTGTTTATAACGCAAAGCATAAGGAACGACCAAACGAACATCTTTTTCCCCGCTTGAAAGACAGATATATCGGGGTTCTTCATTACGATGTTTATAACGCAAATAATCTTTTTTCATTAAATCAAAAAAGTCATTCATGAAGGCTTTTTGATAATCTTGAAAATCTCGCACATAGGGATATGGGACAACATATTCATGCCCGAGCAAACGGATTACTTTAGGAGTTTGTTTATCCTGAAGGTATTCATTTTTCAAAAACTGTAACAAATCCGCCTGATTCATGCGAGCCTCATTTTGTCTTCTTTTGTCATATTATAAAATAAAGGGTGATAAAAGTCAACAAAGCAAAGCATAGCCGATAAAATTTAACAAAAAATAAACATAATTAAGCGGCACAACTTTATCCACCGGGATAACTTTAAAATTGCAAAAAAAAAAAACGGTTTAGAATTTCGTTTAAATACCTTTTGCTTAACTTTTTTGGAGGTTT
>CALXTJ010000044.1 GCA_944391375.1 uncultured Alphaproteobacteria bacterium | reverse complement strand
TGGCAAGCCTGGCCTCGTTTTATGACAAACGCATCAAAATTGAACTCGTGGATGTTGAAGATGATATAAAATCTTTGACTTAAAGGTTTTGCATAAAAAATCCCGCTTAAAATATTTTAAGCGGGATTTCGGTTTGTGCCCTTTCTAGTCTTTGTTTGCGGCTTCTATACGCATTGCGTAGAATGAACGCCATACGAATATTAAGCCTAAAATAAAGAAGAATATTCCTAACCCGAAAGATACACAGGCCGGTGCCTTGGCAGCCATTTCTACCGCCAGCAATCCGAACAAGGTCGTAAACTTAATAATCGGGTTTAAAGCTACCGATGAGGTGTCTTTGTAAGGATCGCCTACCGTGTCGCCGACAACTGCGGCATCATGTAACGGTGTGCCTTTTTCCTGTAAATCTACCTCAACTACCTTCTTGGCGTTGTCCCATGCTCCGCCGGCGTTGGCCATGTATAAAGCTTGGAATAAACCAAATACCGCAATGGAAATTAAGTAGCTGGCAAATAAGTTGGCATTAAAGCAGGCAAAGGCTATCGTAAACGAGAAGATTACAATGAAAATGTTGAGCATGCCTTTTTGGGCATAAATGGTACAAATGCGAACAACATTTTTGGAATCTTCTATTGATGCAGCCTTCTTGCCGTCAAGCTTAATGTGCTTCTTAATGTAATTTACCGCACGATATGCTCCGGCAGATACTGCCTGCATGGAAGCTCCCGAAAACCAGTAAATTACCGCACCACCCAAGATTAAACCGAACAAAACATTCGGATCAAGTAGGTTCAAAGACAAGTTTAACAACAAGATGATTGAAAAAATCATGGTAGTGGCACCGATTACCGCCGTACCGATTAACACCGGCTTGGCTGTGGCCTTGAAGGTGTTGCCTGCCGAATCGTTTTCTTCCAGCAAGTGTTTGCCTACTTCAAAGTTTGGTTCAAAGCCGTAATCGTCTTTGATTTCTTTTTTAATGCCTTTAATCTGTTCAATTTGTGATAACTCAAATACCGATTGAGCATTGTCGGTTACCGGACCATATGAATCTACGGCAATAGTTACCGGCCCCATGCCCAACATACCAAAAGCTACCAAGCCAAAGGCAAATACCGTCGGATATACCATGTAAGCATCCAATCCGGTACGGGCAGTAATATAGGCAACTACCATTAAACCGACCATAACAATACCCTGCCAGAAAGCAGAGAAGTTTCCGGCTACAATACCCGAGATAATGTTTAATGAAGCTCCGGCTTCACGGCTGGCATTAACAACTTCCTCAACATGTTTGGATTTTGAGGAGGTGAAGATTTTGGTAAATTCCGGTATTAAAGCAGCAGCCAAAGTACCGCAGCTGATGATGGTAGACAATTTCCACCATAAATCAGGACCGAAGGTGTTGGTATCTATCATTACATAAGATACCCCGAAAGTTACCAAAATGGAAATAACGGATGTCAGCCATACCAAACTGGTAAGCGGTGTTTCAAAATTAAATTTATCTTTGTCGCCGAATCTGATTTTTGATATCCAGTTGTTTAAAGCGTAAGATAAAATTGAGGTTAAAATCATTAAAACCCGCATGGTGAAAATCCAGGTAATCAAACGAGCCTGAATATCTATACCGTTTTCCATTAAGGCAAGATTACCGTCCGGGTAATACATCATACCCGCACCTAACACGATAAAGCTGATTAAGGCTACACCGGTTACGCCGTAAGTTTCAAAACCATCGGCGGTCGGGCCTACCGAATCGCCGGCATTGTCACCGGTACAGTCGGCAATAACTCCCGGATTGCGGGCATCGTCTTCGTCAATTTTGAAAATGATTTTCATTAAATCGGCACCGATATCGGCAATCTTGGTAAAAATACCGCCGCAAATACGCAAGGCCGATGCTCCCAAAGATTCACCGATGGCAAAGCCGATAAAGCAAGCTCCGGCATTGTCGCGGGGAACAAACAACAAGATGAAAATCATCATTATAAGCTCAACGCAAATTAACAATACGCCGATTGACATACCCGAATGTAACGGCAAATTCATTACCGGAAAAGCTTTGCCTTTTAATGAAGCAAAAGATGTTCTGGCATTGGCATAAGTGTTAATCCGCATACCGAACCAGGCTACCGTAAAGGAGCCCAAAATACCTAAAATTGACCACAGTAAAATGTTTAATACTTTAGCCAACGGTACAGCGTTCAAATAAAAGAAATAGTAAAAAATACAAACCGCAATAAAGCACTCCAACAACAATAACAGCTTGGCTTGTTGTTTCATGTAAGTTTTGCAGGTTTCGTAAATGGTTTCGGCCACATTTAACATGGCTTTGTGGGCGGGCAGATTTTTAATCTTGAAAAATTCGTAAAGACCGAAAAGCATACCCAAAATGCAAATTCCCATACCCGTAAACAAAATTTGTGAACCGGTGATGGTTAATCCCCATATATTGAAAGCAACATCCAAGGACGGAATGCGTAAATCAATTTCCGAGGCATATGCATCTTTAAAAATAAAAAGAGTTGAAAATAAAGTCATTAAAAAGACTTTACCAAAGTTGTTTATCTTTAACATAATACATTCCTTATAAAGAGTTGATTGCACTTATGCCGAAGAACTTATTTTCGGTATAAGCGTTATGGCCGTAGTGTAAGCTTTCTTTTCTAAAGAATCTATTAAATTTTTCGGATATTAACCGCATAATAAAAAATCTCCGTTGTTTTGAGCGGAGATTTTGGTTTTTTACAAGCTATAATACATTTCCGACATCTATCTGTTCAATTTCCAGATAAGTTTTACCGTTTTTGTCTTTAATATCGGCATCGGCTCCCGACTTAAGCAATAACATAACAATATCGTCATTGCCTCCCGATGCAGCATAAAACAGAGCGGTTTTGCCGTCTTTATCCTGTTTATTGACATCGGCTCCCGATTTTATCAACATATCAACAATTTCCAAATTCCAAGCGTTGGAGGCGGCGTTCATTAACGGGGTTCCCAAAGGACTCTCCTTATTAACATCGGCTCCGTTGTCTATGAGCATTTGGGCGGTTTCTATGGCGTGATTCATGGCATGAAATAAATTTTCTTTAAGCTTGTCTTGTATTTCCGGATTATTAACATCTAAGCCCAGAGTTTTCATCATCATTATTTGCAATTGTAATTCGTTGGCCCTGGAGGTGGCAATGTTTAACGGTAAAATTCCGTTGGCGGCCGGAGCATTAACATCGGCCCCGTATTCAATGGCTTTGGCGGCAACTTCCAGATTGGGGTTGCGTGTTAATAGGTAATATAATGCGGGGTTGCCGTTTTCATCTTTAGCGTTAAAGTCAAAATTCTGATTTTTTAACTCGTCCATCATGGCAAGATCGGCGGCGGCCATTTGTTGTTCAAGCTCACTGCCGGAAGCTTGTGCATTTACGGCTTGCGGTATATCCGTATCCGGTTCGGTTGCGGAGGAAGCCGAATCTGCCAGGCTTGTGTTACTTACCAAACTCAAAAAAATAACTAAAAAAATTTTGTACATTTGCTTTGTTCCTACTTTTGTTGACGCCGATAATTAAAATCTGTTGTCCCTCTTTGCAAAATAAGAGATTTTTTATCCAGTTGTTTGATTAAAAATTCTTCATTGATGGTAATGGTTTGCCCATTACCCAAGCTTTCGCCGCTCAGTTTTAAAATGTTACCTTCTTGCTGCCAGCTTTTATAGATTAAGGTGTGCATATTAACCGAAGAGGCACTGCCGTCTTTATTCAAAGTAAAGCCCTGCACGGCATTTTCCTGCCCGGGAATCGGCTGTACCCAAGTCCCGACCAGTTGATTATCGGAACAAGCCGAAAGTAAAAATAAAACGGCGGATAATAACAGACAATTTTTCATTTAAGAACCTCTTAATTTTGAAAACACTTTCAGCATAATATTTTTTATAAACTTTGCAAGGGTTTATTATTTTTATAAAACTTATTTTTTAAAGCAAAACACCGAACCCTAAATAAGGTTCGGTGTTTTATGCTTTTTTAAGATATGTAATCTACCAGATCCAGAAAGTCCAATAATACGGACTGGTCGTGGTAGATGTCGCCATCAGAGAGCAGAGCTGCAATGATGACAAATTTTCTAAGCTCGGCTTTGGGCAGAGCTTCGGGGTGTTCGGCAAACCTTACAATAAGTTTGCCCTCGGCACAATGTGCCATCTCTGCCATGCGGGACCGCTGTGAAACAGCTGCACCGTCGTTCAACCCCAACCGCAACCGATAGTACTTCAGTAACTGCTCATCGGTTGTAGACTTGACAATCTCTTGCAACAGACAGAGGTTGAGCAGTCGGAAGTTGTCCATCCGTTTGGGGGTTATGTCGTTTATTTTCCATACCCTCAATTGTTCATTTATACTCGGGCAACTTCTGGATAACTCAATGGCATCAAGGTATCGTTTTATGTTGATAATACCTTTAATGCTTTCAAGCCACTCCTTTTTGTCTTGGTATTTGGTGGTAGAACGGAATTTGGCAATTACTTCCTCAGGGTAAATGTTCCCGACTACGCTCAAGGCGTATTTCTTAATTGATGTTCTCATATATAATAAAAATTTGGTTATTGTTTCAAGTTTAGACCAATAATATATTTTGTCAATAAAAATTTTTCGGCATATTCTTGACAACCGCTTCTGCAAACACTAACTAAGGTAGTAGTAAAATAACAAATTAGAGGAAAATACTATGAAAATTAGACCTTTACATGACAGAGTTTTGGTTCGTCGCGTTGATGAAGTTGCCAAAACCCACGGCGGAATAATTATTCCGGATACGGCTAAAGAAAAACCTTCAGAGGGAATTGTTGAGGCAGTAGGTGCCGGTAAAGTTGCTCCTGACGGTAAGGTTGCTCCGATGTGTGTTAAGGAAGGCGACAGAGTTTTGTTCGGCAAATATGCCGGAACGGAAATTAAAGTTGACGGCGAGAGCCGCTTGATAATCCGTGAAGAAGATATTTTGGCAGTTGTAGAATAAAGAAAGGATAAGTTAAAATGGCAGCAAAAGATATTGAATTCGGCAGCGATGCCCGTGCTAGAATGCTCAAAGGTGTTGAAACTTTGGCAAAAACCGTAAAGGTTACATTGGGCCCGAAAGGTCGTAATGTTATGCTTGATAAATCTTATGGTGCTCCGAAAATTACCAAAGACGGTGTGTCGGTCGCCAAAGAGATTGAACTTGCCGATAAGTTTGAAAACATGGGAGCTCAATTGGTTAAAGAAGTAGCTCAAAAAACTGCCGATAAAGCCGGCGACGGTACAACAACCGCCACGGTTTTGGCCGAAGCTATCATTAAAGAGGGCTGCAAGGCTGTTGCCGCCGGTATCAGTCCCATGGACTTAAAACGCGGTATTGATATGGCAGTTGAGGCAGTTGTGGAAGATGTTAAGTCGCGTTCCAAAGAAATCAAAACTTCCGAAGAAATTGCCCAGGTCGGTACAATTTCGGCCAACGGCGATACCAGTATCGGTGAATATTTGGCCAGAGCCATGGAAAAGGTTGGTAACGACGGCGTTATTACCGTTGAAGATGCCAAAGGTTTGGATACCGAGCTTGATGTAGTTGAAGGTATGCAGTTTGACAGAGGTTATCTGTCGCCTTACTTTGTAACCAATCCGGATAAAATGAGCTGCGAATATGATAATCCGTACATTATGTTGTATGATCAAAAAGTTTCCAGTTTGCAACCGTTATTGCCGGTTTTGGAGGCTGTAGTTCAATCGGGGCGTCCGTTGTTGATTATTGCCGAAGACATTGAAGGCGAAGCTTTGGCCACTTTGGTTGTAAACCGTATCCGCGGCGGCTTGAAAGTTTGTGCCGTTAAGGCTCCGGGATTTGGGGATCGTCGCAAAGCCATGTTGCAAGATATGGCGGTTTTGACCGGCGGACAGGTAATTTCCGAAGAACTCGGCATGAAAATTGAAAATGTTACTTTGGATATGCTCGGAACGGCAAAGAGAGTTGAAATTACCAAAGATGATACGACCATTATAGACGGGGCCGGCAAAAAAGAGTTAATTGAAGCTCGGGCCGGACAAATCCGTAAAGAAATAGAAACCACGACTTCAGATTATGATCGCGAAAAATTGCAAGAGCGTTTAGGTAAACTTTCAGGCGGGGTTGCCGTTTTGAGAGTAGGCGGTTCTTCCGAGGTTGAGGTTAAAGAAAAGAAAGACCGTATTGATGATGCTTTGAATGCAACCAGAGCCGCCGTTAAAGAAGGTGTTGTTGCCGGTGGCGGTGTGGCTTTGTTGTATGCTACCAAGGTTTTGGATAAATTAACTCCTGCCAACGATGACCAAAAGGCCGGAATTAACATTATTCGTAAGGCTATTCAGGCTCCTATTCGTCAGATTGCCGAAAATGCCGGTGTTGACGGAGCCATAATTGTCGGAAAGTTGTTGGAAAGCTCTGACACTAACTACGGTTATAATGCTCAGACCGGTGAATATACCGATATGATTAAAGCCGGAATTGTTGATCCGACCAAAGTTGTGCGTACGGCTTTACAAGATGCGGCCTCCGTCGGCGGTTTGTTGATTACGACCGAAGCGATGGTAACCGAAGCTCCGGTAAAAGAATGTCAATGCGGACACGGCGGTGCTGCCGGTATGGGCGGTATGCCGGGAGGCATGGGCTTTTAATTACAGAGCCGAATCGTAAATTTAGACCACCCTCGCAAAAAGCGAGGGTGGTTTGAGTTTTAAAATCAGGAATGCTTTTTAAGCAAGGCGGAAATTTTATTAAAAATCCGTTCAGAGCTAAAGAGGCCGGGCTGATTAACGACCTTAACTTCAATTTGTTTGTGAAAAAATTGCAGCAATAAGGCATATTTTCGCCAAGTAGCTTTGGACGAGGCTTTTTCAACCCGAATAATATCCAAAACGGACAGATAAGTTTGTCTGGCAATATCTTCTTTGGAAAGTTTACGCTTTAGTCTTGCTTTTTTAAGAGCATTGGCAATTTGCGAATGGATATATTTGGGCAATTTTTCATATTGATTTTTCATTATATTAAGCTCCTATATTATTTTGTTAAAACAAAACCGCTTTGAAAATTCAAAGCGGGGAGCCGAAAAACTGTCACTATACAGTCAGAGTTATTCGTCGTACATAAAATACGCTTATTTCCTCCACTCCCCATATCAAGGAGCTACATAGTGAGGCGTCTTTCGGACACCATCGCCAATCGGCGACAGTGTTTATATTAAATAAATTTATCTGTTTTGCAAGATTTTTATTGATATAAGCCGCATGCGGCAGTTAAATCGGAAGATATAATTAAATAAATATAAAAAAGTTCTTGCTAAAAACAAAAAAAGGATTTAGAAGGGTGAGGTACAAGGATAGATGGCCGAGTGGTCTAAGGCGCACGATTGGAAATCGTGTGTACCTCCAAAGGGTACCGTGAGTTCGAATCTCACTCTATCCGCCATTTACAAAAAGCACCCGCAAGGGTGTTTTTTTTGTAAATCCGAGGGGAGTAGAGATTTGAACTCACGAGAAGTGAGTTTGACTACAAACGAAAGACGAGCGGGAGCGCGTCGGTCGGCTTAAAGCCGATGAGTGCAGTGAACGAAGTAATCTCACGGCTGGCCGCCATTTACAAAAAGGCACCCGCAAGGGTGTTTTTTTGTAAATCCGAGGGGAGTAGAGATTTGAACTCACGAGAAGTGAGTTTGACTACAAACGAAAGACGAGCGGGAGTGCGTCGGTCGGCTTAAAGCCGATGAGTGCGGTGAACGAAGTAATCTCACGGCTGGCCGCCATTTACAAAAAAAGCACCCGCAAGGGTGTTTTTTTTGTAAATAAAGAAACTCGTATCATATAAATAACCTTTGACAGAAAAAATAATAAATGTTACACTTATAATCGTAAACGGTATTATTGAGCTATTATTTTAACTTTTTCATCTTTTTTGATGGTGAGGTTATTTTATAGCTCCATAGTACCTTTTTTTTATTAACAAAGAGGCAACTGGAGAAATTAAAAGCCTCTATAAAAAAACCAGCAAAAAAGCATGAAAGAAAAAACAAAAGAAAATATCATGGGAGCAATCGCTTTCGTGGTATTTATTGTTGCGGGACTGCTCTTAGTGGCAGAGATTTCGCAGCAAACTCCCTCCCTTTTTATAATGATAGGAGGGGCGGTATTATGTATAACCGGCGGCGTGATAGCTGTCTTCTGCATTCCCGTGTTTTGTTTTGTATGGGGCGTGTTGGAGGCGGTAATCTGCTTTGTCTTCAGCAGTAGGCCTATACTACCAATGGAGCTGGCCATAATAGGTGTGAACCTGTTACTGGCACTGGGCAGTCTGCCGGCGGTATTAAAAAAAGAAAATCCCTCAAGCCGTAAGGCATGAGGGATTTTCCGCTTTTAAAAGCTTCGTAAAGCTTTTAGGCTTTTTTATATTTGCGTTTGTCGTGCATAAACTTGATTATCCCCAGAGGTATGGACAAAGCATACAGTCCGGTTAAGGTGCCTAAAGTTATCCATGGCTGCGAAAGCATAAAATGGGTAAATAAGGCTACCAATAACATTAAAGGTAAAGTCATATAAGTCTGAATCTTCATCTTTTTTAAAGATATGGTCGGAATCCGACTTACCATTAACATGGCAACAATAAACATTAAAATACTGCAAAAAATATTGGAACGAAAAACTACTGCCGCTCCCGGAAAATCAAAAGTTACCAGTAAGGGACTGATGGCCAAAGCCGCAGCTGCCGGTGCCGGAACGCCGACAAAATAATGCGACCAATATTCCGGTTGATTGTTATCTTCCAACATGGTGTTAAAACGAGCCAAACGCATGGCCATGCCCATGGCAAACAGTAAACAGAAAAACCAACCGAATTTGGGTAAATCGTATAAAGTCCACTGATACATCAAAATTGCCGGAGCAACACCGAAACTTACAAAATCAGATAAAGAATCCAGTTCGGCACCAAACTTGGAAGAGGCTTTTAAAAAACGAGCAACTCTTCCGTCTAAGCCGTCAAATAAAGCGGCCAGAAAAATGCAAATAACCGCTTTAATCCAATCATCCTGTACCGCGTATCTGATAGAGGTAACGCCGGAACATAAAGCCATCATGGTTAAAATGTTGGGAGCTAACTTCCGAAACGGAACTTCCGTTAATTTTTGCTTGGAAAATAAAATTTTGTTATTAAGATTTTTCATTATCTTATTTCCCCTTCAACATGTTGTCCGGGATTGGTCAAGTTGGCCAAAACAGTCTCGCCGGCTACCATGGTCTGTCCTACACATACCAAGGGTTCAATATCGGTAGGCAAATAAACATCCAAACGCGAACCGAAACGAATAAGTCCGAAGCGTTCACCGGCTTGATATTGTTGACCGTCTTTGGCAAAACATACAATTCGTCTGGCAATTAAACCGGCAATTTGTACAAAGGCGATTTCTTTACCGCAATCGGTACGCATGGCAAGTAATTTGCGTTCATTATCTTTGCTGGCCTTGTCAAGGGTGGCATTAAAAAATTTACCTTTAATGTAGGCTTGTCTTAAAATTTTACCGGAAGCGGGAGCCCGATTGACATGAACATTAAAAACACTCATAAAAATACTGATACGATTAAAAGTTTTGTTGTTAAGTCCGAGTTCTTCAGGTCCGGTTACACGGGATATCATTTGGACAATACCGTCGGCGGGGGAAACCACAACATCTTTAATTTGGGGAGTAACTCTGTCCGGATCACGGAAAAAATAGTAACACCAGATAGTTAAGATTAAGCCGATTACCCCCAAAGGCAACCAAAGAATTGCCAACAAAGCGGTAACAGCCGCAAAAATACTTATAAACCGCCAACCTTCATTATTGATGTTGGGAAAGATATATCTTTGCAAAGATATGTTGATATTTTTCATAATAAAAAACCTTTCTAAAAGGGGCATAAACACACCGAAACGCTGTTTCTGCCGAGTATTTATGCAAGAGTTAAAACAATTAACAAACAAAGAAGAGCACAAAAATAAAAAAAATACAAGTTTTATATTGCAATTATAAAAAAATGTGATAATAAGTATGTCCATAAGAGATTATGCGCTTGTGGCGGAACAGGTAGACGCTGCAGACTTAAAATCTGTTGGGAGCAATCCCGTGCCGGTTCGATTCCGGCCTAGCGCACCAATAAAAAAGCACCCGCAAGGGTGTTTTTTGTTTTAGGAAAGCTTGCCGGAAGCGAACCGGAGGTTCGGAGCGGGAAGTTGGTGAAAACGAATATTGAGCTTAGCAAATCGC
>CALXTJ010000043.1 GCA_944391375.1 uncultured Alphaproteobacteria bacterium | reverse complement strand
CCGATGCCATTTGCTTAATTCCATTTGACTTTCCCCCGGGACTTTTTTACTTGTCCAATTTTTGGGGGACAGTTCATCATGGTGGGTATTTTTATTGGCGTCAGCGGCGGGACTCGAACCCACTACCCACAGTTTAGGAAACTGTTGCTCTATCCTGATGAGCTACGCCGACATTAAAATGTAACTACCTATCATTATATCTTTAATAAAAATTTTGCAAGCGTTTTAAACGTTTTAGAAAATTTTGTTGAGTAAACTTAAAAAAGGCGTTACATTCTACTATATATTATTAAGTTAAGGAGAAAGATTATGCAAAATAAAACTCCGATTGTGGTCGGCTTGGGCGAACTTTTATGGGATGTCTTTCCCAATACCAAAAAAGCCGGCGGTGCTCCCATTAACTTTGTTTATCATGCCACAAGCTTGGGTGCAAAAGGTTATGCCGTAAGTGCTGTCGGCAATGATGAGCTCGGTCATGAAATACTTACCGAATTAAAACGAAATTCCATTAACGGTATTATCGCCACTACCCAATTTCCTACCGGAAAAGTTTTGGTTAAACTTACAAACGGTATGCCCGAATATGAAATTGTGGAAAATGTAGCCTGGGACCATATTCCCGTTACCGACGAAGCACTTGATATCTTAAAAAAAGCCGACGCCGTTTGTTTCGGAACTTTGGCTTTAAGACACCCTAAAAGTCGGGAAAATATCCTTAAAATGCTAGAATATGCCAACCCCAACGCCCTCAAATTTTACGATGTCAATCTGCGACAAAATTACTACTCGGCCGATTTGATTGATACTTTGTTAAAACATGCCAATGTTTTTAAAATAAATATTGATGAAATGAGCGTTATTCGTCCGCTTTTAGGCCTTACCGGCTCAGATGAAGAAGCTTGTAAACAGCTGATATACCGCTATAATCTTAAATATATGATTTTTACTGCCGGTGAAAAATTCAGCATTATTTATACCCCCGATGAGGTTTCGTATTTTGATACTCCTCAAGTTAAAGTTGCCGATACGGTCGGTGCCGGCGATTCTTTTTCGGCCGCCTTTGTTTATTCAATTTTAACCGGCAAAAGTGTGCGAGAGGCTCACAAAAAAGCCGTTGAAATTTCGGCCTTTGTCTGCACCAAAGAAGGAGCTTGGCCTAAATACGATTTTTAGTTTAACAGGAGAAAAGTTATGGTAAAACAAACAAAAAATTCCCATGTGGTTTGGCAGCTCATTCCGGTAATGCTAACCTTTTTTGCCATGGGCTTTGTTGATTTAACCGGTATTGCCACCAACTATGTAAAGCAAGATTTTGCACTTTCCGACACCATTGCCAATTTATTTACTTCAATGGTGTTTTTTTGGTTTTTGGTAGCATCCGTTCCCACCGGAATGCTTATGAACAAAATCGGGCGGCATAAAACCGTGCTGTGGAGCTTGTTTGTAACCTTGCTGGCAGTTTTACTGCCCTTGATAGATTATAACCTGACTTTGATGATTATATCCTTTTCATTGCTGGGTATCGGTAATACCATGATGCAGGTTTCCATCAATCCGCTGTTATCCAATATTGTCAGCAAAAAATCTCTCTCCGGTGCCGTAACTTTCGGACAATTCGTTAAAGCCATGGCCGCTTTTTCAGCCCCGATTATCGCCGGATGGGCTGCCGTATCGCTCGGAAACTGGCGGATGCTTTTTGCCATATTTTTACTTGAAGGTATAATTGCTTTTATCAGCTTGTGGTTTGATAAAATCCCCGAAGAAAAACTTTCCTCCAAAACTTCAACTTTTACACAAAGCGTGGCTTTGCTTTCCGATAAACTGGTTTTGCTCTCCTTTATTGCCATTTTGTGCCATGTGGGTATTGATGTCGGAACTAATGTTACCGCCCCGAAAATTCTAATTGAAAAATTATCCATACCGCTCACGCAAGCCGGTATTGCCACCAGCGTTTACTTCTTGTCCAGAACCATAGTAAGCCTTATCGGAGCTTATGCCCTGGCCAAATATTCCAATCGCTTGCTGTTTTTAATAAGCGTTGTATGTCTGGCTCTCGGTTTGGGCGGATTACTTGTTTTTGACGAGCTTTATGCACTTTATGCCTGTATGGCTTTAATCGGTGCCGGCAATGCTTACATTTTCCCGATTGTCTTTTCTCAAGCCATGCTTGCCAAACCTGACAAGAAAAATGAAGTGTCGGCTTTAATGATTATGGGCATTTTCGGCGGTGCCGTATTCCCGATTTTAATGGGTGCGGCTTCCGATTTGGTTGCCTCACAAGACGGTGCCGTGGTAATTATGCTGCTTTGCGTCGTATATTTATTGTTCATGGTAACCAAAATTAAACATAATGCATGATATACTTACGGCGAATCTGATAAATTATAAAAGGAAAAGTACATGTCTAAAAAAACTTGTTTTATGATTTTTGTTATCGCCGTAATTGCTATTATTGCCGCTTTTATCTTGAAGATAAGTGCCGTAACCTCACCGGTTGAAGCTATCTTTGCCGCCATGAAAAATCCGTATGTGGCAGGCTCTGCGGTTATTTTGGCCTTACTGCTTAACAAACAAAAGCATTATTGGCTTTTAATGTTGGGTTGTGCTCTTATTGCCGCTATTGCTATCCAGCTTGTTTTCGGCGGAGCTTTTGCCTTATGGCCGATAACCTATAAAGCTCTGGCCTTTATGGTTTATGTTTACTTAATAGCTTTAATAAGGTTTATGTGGTAACTTAAAAAAGCCGGAAAATTTCCGGCTTTTTTAATTCTATGCAGTCAACTTGGCAAATGAGTGAATAGCTTCTCGTTGCATTTCTTTTAATTTATCCTCACCCAAAGTTGCCTTTAATTTTTCAATATATTTTTGCATTTCTGCTTCATAAGTATCGGCACCGGGAATTTCATCAACGATTCGCACCGAAATATCGTAAGCTTGAGTAATTTCGTCATTAAACTCTTCGGCAATGGTAACATATTTGCTTTTTAAGATTTTTTTACGAATAATCGGAGCAATTTTGCTCAACAAATAGAACTGCTTATCATTACGATTTAAAATAATCTGGTTGCGTCCGTCATAAACAATTTCACCTCTGAAAACATGATCGGCATTCATTTCAATTTTAATAATTACGCCGATTTTATCAAAGAAAAACGAGGCCGGCAGCGGAGTAATTTCTTCCTGATTTTCCATAATTTAACTCCCTTTATTCACGCGAATTATCTTTAGACTTCCAAAGTCCTTCTTTGGCCTCAGCTGCTTTTGAAACAAAAAAAGCGGCCAAATCAAAGGTTAAAAACTTAAATATACTCAAAATAAAGCTCAAGCGACCGCCGACTGCGGCTTTGCTTAAAGGTTTTACTAAAGGTGCTTTTGACATTTTGATTTTCCTTTCAGATTGATAATGTAGTTTACGAGCAACAAAACATAAATGCAATATCTTTTTTGTTGGTAAGGGATATAAATGATTGCATCTGCAACCGATACGGCTACAATGGGCATAAAAAAGAGGTATAAAAAATGGATATAGCGGAATATACGGTCAGTGAAATATCATTTGCCATAAAAAGGTGTGTAGAAAACACCTTCAGCCAAGTTCGGGTAAGAGGAGAAATTTTCGGAGCCAAAAGAGCCGATTCCGGACATTGGTATTTGTCGTTAAAAGATGAAAATGCCGTACTGTCGGCGGTGTGTTGGAGGGGAATTGCTTTATCTTTGCCGGTAAAAATTGAAGACGGATTGGAAGTTATTGCTACCGGAAAAATTACCACTTTTGCCGGAAAATCGTCTTATCAGTTGGTAATTGAGCATTTGGAAGTAGCCGGAACCGGAGCTTTATTAAAGCTTTTGGAGGAACGCAAACAACAGTTTTTAAAAGAAGGTCTGTTTGACACCGCTCATAAAAAGCCGATTCCCTATTTGCCGGAGGTTATCGGCGTGGTTACCAGTACGAGCGGAGCAGTGATTCGCGATATTATTCATCGGGTACGCGACAGATTCCCGAGCCGGATTATTGTGTGGCCGACACCGGTTCAGGGCGAAGGAGCGGCCGATAAGATTGCCGCTGCCATTCGCGGTTTTGATAATCTGCCTGAAAACGGCAATATCCCGCGGCCGGATGTTTTGATTGTAGCCCGCGGCGGCGGAAGTCTGGAAGATTTATGGCCGTTTAATGAAGAAGTTGTAATAAGAGCTGTTTATGATTGTAAAATTCCCGTAATTTCGGCCGTGGGGCACGAAACCGATACCATGTTAATTGACTATGTTGCCGATGTCCGAGCCCCTACCCCTACCGGAGCAGCTGAGTTTGCCGTGCCCGTAAAGTCGGAATTGATGTTGCAGCTTTCTTCTCTTAACAATCGTCGTTTAAATGCCGTTACCCGCTTATTTGCCGAATATAAGCAAGTTTTGGAGGGCTTAAGCCGCGGCATTCCCAATTTGGAGCAGATTATTTCCGAGGCCAAACAAAAATTAGATGATAGATGGGAAAGATTAAAAATCGCCCTTGCCAATTGCTTAACCGGAAAAGAACAATCCGTGGAATTATGCGGATTAAAACCGTATTATGTTAAAAATATTTTGGAAAAAAATAAGGTCAGTTTGCACAATCTGGAAACTCGCATGGAAAATGTTTCCATAGATTCGGTATTAAAACGAGGTTTTGCCTGGGTAACCGACAGACATTTCAAAACCCTTTACGATGCCGGACAGGCCAAAAGAAGTACGGAGTTAAATATTCGCTTTGTGGACGGAATTGTTAAGACCAGAGTAGTGGAGAACCGCGATGCTCAGCAGTTTGATTTATTTGATTAGTTTTTCAAGCCTTATTTTTATGGCCACCGATACGCAAGCTTTAAGTTTGTGCGGCAAATTACAGCAGGGTGAACTACTTATAGGCCACGGAGCTTTAAGCAAAACCGTCACCCTTGACGGCAAGACTTATCCGGTTAATGACCATGGCGACTTTTTATTAGTATTGGGAAGAGATTGTCCGGGCACGGTTACTTTAAACGCCGACGGTAAAGATTATCTTTTAAAGGTTGCAAAACAAGATTGGGATATACAAAGCATTAAAGGTGTTGAACAACGCAAAGTAACTCCGTTAAATGAAGATGAGGCGGAAATTTTGCGGGAGCAAAAGGATGTAAAAGAGGCTTTAACCACGGTTGACAATGTTAATCAAGCTTGGCAAAACGGATTTGTTTTGCCGTTAAGCGGCAGGATAAGCGGCAATTTCGGTAATCAACGCATATTTAACGGCATACCCAAAAGTCCGCATACGGGAACGGACATTGCCGCACCGGAAGGAAGTGAGGTTAAAGCTGCCGGCGACGGTAAAGTCCTTTTAAGCGGAGGCAATTATTTTTACGGCGGAAATATGGTCATTATTGATCACGGATTGGGGTTGCAAACCATTTACATGCATTTACAAAAAGCAACCGTAAAAAAAGGCGATGAGGTAAAAAAAGGTGATGTGGTAGGGTTGGTAGGAAAAACCGGCCGAGCCACGGGACCGCATTTACATTGGGGTGCATCATTTAACAACATTCGCTTTCGTCCCCATTCTTTATTTGAACCCAAACAGTGTATAATTTTAGAAAATAAGGATTAAAAAATGACAACATTACAACTTATCGGACTGGCAATTGTACAAGGTTTAACCGAATTTTTACCGGTAAGCTCTTCCGGACATTTGGTCTTATTTGCCGAATTTACGGCTTTTCAGGATCAAGGTTTGGCAATGGATGTAGCCTTGCACATCGGTTCTTTGTTAGCGGTGTTAATTTATTTTCACAAGA
Source organism: uncultured Alphaproteobacteria bacterium (assembly GCA_944391375.1). Lineage (GTDB taxonomy): Bacteria > Pseudomonadota > Alphaproteobacteria > RF32 > CAG-239 > CAAFZY01. The sequence continues at coordinate 5,336 of CALXTJ010000043.1, read as the reverse complement.
CTGTATGGTCTATGATTAAAGGTGTATTGGCCGATAAGTTATTGCCTAATTTTAACAATGCCGGAAACAAGTTGGCTTATTTAATCATTATAGCTTCAATACCGGCTTTTATAGCGGGATTTTTATTGCATAGTTACGGTATGGAGTGGCTCAGAAATCCGAAGATTATCGGTTGGACCATTTTAGGATACGGGCTATTGTTGTATATTGCCGATAAATATGGAAAGCTTGATCGCACGGAAGCTGATTTAAGCATTAAAGATGCAATTTTAATCGGCTGTGCACAGTGTTTGGCACTAATCCCGGGGACAAGCCGTTCAGGAATTACGATTACGATGGCTCGTTTTTTAGGAGTTAATCGCAGTGAAGCCGCCAAATTTTCCATGTTGCTTTCCGTTCCCACAATTTTTGCCGCCGGAATATTTGCCGCTTATGGGTTGTTTAAGGAAGGAAATTCGGCGGCCATACTATGGGCAACCGATGCGGCATTATATTCATTTCTGGCATCAATAGTGGTAATTTTTGCCATGTTAAAATGGCTAAAAAAGTCTACCTATCTACCTTTTGTAATTTACAGAGTAATTTTAGGTATTGCTTTAATCGTTTATTCGTACGAACTTTTTTAAAAGAAAGTATTGACTTATGATAAAAAAGTTTTTATTAAGTTAGGCATGCTCTGATGGCGGAATTGGTAGACGCGTAAGTTTCAGGTACTTATGGGAGATTTCCCGTGAAGGTTCAAGTCCTTTTCAGAGCACCAAAAAGCTCCCTGATGTGTGGGAGTTTTTTTGTATTTAAATCAAACTCATTTTTTGTGTTTTCTCATTATAGCTGGTCGCTTTTTGGTAACCTGTGGCGGACTATCCTCTTTGGCATCTAAACTCGCCGCAGTCGCTTTAAGCTTCCCCGGCTCGTTAAGATGTTACAAAGAACTTGCAGACAAAAACAACCGGAGCAGCGGTTGTTTTTACTTAGCGTTCCTTTTTCAGAGCACCAAAAAGCTCCCTGATGTGTGGGAGTTTTTTTGTATTTAAATAAAAATTTCTTTACTTATTCCTCCATTTGTGTTTAGCATAGAGGAAATTCTAATTTTTATTAAATTATGCAAAACAATACAAATAAAGATTTGGCCAAAAATAATGCCAATCTCAGTCGCGGTCAAAAAATCTGGAAAGAACTTGACGCCAAATTACCTCCGGCCGTAGCCATCATAAAAAATGACGAAGCTCGCGTCCGCAAGTTTGCCGACAAGGTCAATCACCTACCGCCAACCGACAGATTATGCCTTATTGAGTGGTTGCAACATGAAATTGCCCACTGCTTTGATGCTCATGACACTTCTTATCCCGGAAGGAAGTCTGCCCGCAAAAAATGGCAGATATTAAATCAGCATCTCAAAGCCATTATCTGAAAAATCCCCTTCGTAGACCATACGAAGGGGATTTTTTGTAACAATCGGATACCTAATGTTATTTGCAAAAAATAAATTTTGGCGTTACACAATCCGCAAAGTTTATTTTTAGGGAGAATTAAAATGAAAGTAGGAATTATCGGTGCCGGATTCGTCGGCAGTACCACGGCTTATACCTTAGTTGTTAAAGGTTTGGCTCAGGAAATTGTGCTGGTTGACATCAACGAAGTTAAAGCCGAGGCCGAAGCTTTGGATATTTTGCATGCCGCAGCCTTAAATTCGGAATGCAACATTAAGTTCGGTTCATATGCCGATTTAAATAATGCCGACATTGTTATCATTACGGTTGATTGCCAAAAGGCTTTAACCGACAGTCGTTTGGCATTACTGGAGAGTAATACTAAAATTATGCACCAAATTGTCCCCGAAATTGCTAAAAACGCTCCCGATTCCATCATTTTAATTGCCACCAATCCGGTGGATGTAATTACCAAAGTAGTCCTTGATATATCAGGATTTGCACCTTCAAAAGTTATTGGTTCTGGTACGGTTTTGGATACGGCTCGTTTCAGAACAATGCTCGGACAATATTTTGAAATTTCTCCGCAGTCGGTACATGCCTATGTTATGGGCGAACACGGAGCCTCCTCTTTAGTTTCGTTTTCCAATGCCTACATCGGCGGACTAAACATAGACGACTACGCCGCTAAAATGAACAAACCTCTGACTGCCGAATTTAAAAAACAGATGGCGGCCGATGTTATTGATGCCGGATTCAAAATTTATCGCGGCAAAAAGGCCACCTATTACGGAATTGCCAGCTCTCTTGTCCGAATCTGCGAAGCCATTATTAAAAACGAACGCAAAGAACTTACCGTTTCCACCGTTCATGAAGATGTTTTGGGTGTTAAAGATGTGTGCTTGTCTTTGCCGGTAATTGTGGGCCGCAACGGTGCAGTTAAGGCTGTGGTTCCCGAGCTCAATGAACAAGAACAACAACAGCTTAAAAAGAGTGCCGAAATTATGAAGGAAGCTTTTAATGAGGCCAAAAAAATTTAAAGCGTTGTGAAAAAAACTTTTAAGACTTGCATATTTTTTATAAGCTGTCACAATCTCCTTATCAGATTTTAATATTATTGATAAGGAGATTTTATTATGGAATTTGCCATTGTTCTGATAGTAGTAGTTTTACTTGTTTTAATATCATCTGTCGTAATTGTCCGCCAGGGATACGAATATACGGTTGAAAGTTTCGGACGCTTTACCCGCACCATGGAGCCGGGAATTCATTTAATGATACCGATTGTTGAAAGAATCGGAGCTAAGGTTAATCGGATGGAACAGGTTTTGGATGTTCCCTCTCAAGATGTAATTACCAAGGATAATGCCATGGTCAGAGTTGACGGTGTTTTATTCTTTCAAATTCAAAATGCGGTAAATGCGGCTTATCAGGTAAAAAATTTGGATGCCGCCATTTTAAATTTAATCATGACCAATATTCGTACGGTTATGGGCAGCATGGAAATGGATGAGTTGTTATCGCAACGCGATACCATAAATCATCAGTTGTTATCGGTTGTTGATGAAGCAACCGTACCGTGGGGAGTTAAAGTAACCCGTGTTGAAATTAAAGACATCACACCTCCGGCCGATTTGATAGATTCCATGGCCAGACAAATGAAGGCCGAACGCGATAAACGAGCCAGCATTTTGGAAGCCGAAGGTATCAGACAATCGGAAATTTTGAAAGCCGAAGGTGAAAAACAGGCCGTAATTTTAGCCGCCGAAGCCCAAAAAGAGGCAGCTTTCCGTGAGGCTGAAGCCAGAGAGCGTTTAGCCAAGGCCGAAGCTAACGCTACCGAAATGGTTTCCAACGCCATTAAGAGTGGTAATCCGCAAGCCTTAAATTACTTTCTGGGCCAAAAATATATTGAAGCTTTGCAAGGAATTATAACCTCGCCTAATCAAAAGCTTTTAATGCTGCCGACCGATGTAACCAATGTGGCCGGTTCTTTGGCGGGCATTGCCGAAATTGCCAAAGAAGTTTTACAAGATAAAAAGAAATAATATCTTTTAATTGGCACGGCCGTTTAAGGCGGTCGTGCTTAAATTTTATAAAAAGGATGATAAAATGGAATTTTTGGAATTTGTTGAACAACTTGGATATTTGGGCTGGTTTACCTTGGGGCTCGCCTTAATTTTACTGGAAATGCTTATCCCCGGAACTTATTTGTTATGGTTCGGTCTATCCGCCTTTGTTATGGGTGGTATTGTTTCGTTTGTAACTTTATCGGGTGTTGAACTTTGCGTACTTTTTGCCGTAATCTCGGCCATATTTGCCGCCATTGGTTGGTATGTTTACAGCAAAGTTATTAAAAAGAGCCAAGTGCCGGAAAAATATAAAAATTTGAACGATATGGCAGGTTCCTATGTCGGTAAGGTTTATAATTTGACCGAAGATGTGGTTGACGGCCGCTCCAAAGCCAAGGTTGGTGATACTTTTTGGCTGGTTGAAACCGAAGATAATTTGAAAAAAGGCGATAAAGTTAAAATTATCGGTGTTGATAACGGGGTAATTTTAAAAGCCAAAAAGTATAAATAATCCCCTAACCGCATTTTTGTTATTGACAAAAATAAAAAATTTTCGTAGTATTTGGTCAATAAATTTACAAATTATGGTATATTATATGAAAAATCTGCCGGAGTTTGCAACAATTCTCGGCAGTAACATGGAGAACGGCTTGAAACCTCTCCGTGTTTGGATGGAGAAAGAAATCTCCTCCATGGCAAAATGTAAAAACTCTACTTCGGAAGAGGTAGAGCGGCGGAAAAATCAAATTACCAGCCGCATCTATCGTCGGGTAACCGACGGAGAAATCCGCATAAGTTACGAGGATTTCTCTCGTCCCTACCTGCGGTATCGCAGTGCGGCAGGTAAGGTGGAAAGATTGAAAAAAAAATCATTCTACTACCGCCTCATGCACTGGGGGCCTTACGCCAGTGCAAAGTCCATTGTTTATGACACCTCCGTGTCTTTCACTCTGGACGAGTTGGTAGCCGTTGCGGCCGATTACTATGTCCGCCGCAGACACGGTAGTCTGGATGATTTCCTCTTTGAGGTATTCATCCGCCCGTAATGAAAAAAGATACTAAAAAGGTGCTTTATAAAAAGCACCTTTTGGTATTTTAAAACATCGGTAAATTTCAATATCTGAAACACCCCCGCTCATGGTCATCTACTACTCCTATGGCTTGCAAGTAAGAGTAAATAATAACCGAGCCGACAAACTTCATTCCTCTTTGTTGCAAATCCGCCGCAACCATATCGGAAAGAGCTGTTTTGGCAGGTATGTTATCATCTTGATTTTTAACAATTTTACCGTTTGTAAAATGCCAGATATACCTATCAAAGCTCCCCCATTCTTTTTGAATTTTTAGAAAGATTTGGGCATTATTAACCGCTGCCTTTATTTTGGCAAGACTGCGGATAATAGCGGCATTTTCCGTTAAAGACTTTATTTTGTTTTCAACTTCTTCTACTTTCTCTTTAATTTCTTCCGACGTATAATGAATTCCCTGCCGGCTGACATAGCCATCCATCTCGGCAATGATGCCATCTAAAGTAACATCACCGTCATTGTGGGCAAAAAAATATTCATATCCCGAAAACAGCCGGCCGTCTTTATCCATTTTATCCCGTCCTTTTAAGATTTTATTTGCCCTGTTCCTGCGCTTTCTTTATTTCAGCTAAACGGGCTTTTACTTTCTTGTCCCATTCTGCTACATCTGGTGTCATCTCCGGATCTTCCGGGCCGTCGTAATCCCCGAATTCATAAACATAATATTTGCGTTCATTTTCCCAATATTCTCTTTTCCGCTGTTCCAGTTCGGCTATCTTTTTTTGTTTTTCTTCTTCGCTTAAACC
>CALXTJ010000042.1 GCA_944391375.1 uncultured Alphaproteobacteria bacterium | reverse complement strand
AAGCATTCATTGTATTAAACGAAAGGAAATACAATGAAAACAGTTAAGATTTACATGGTCCGGAAGCCCTCAGATATCAACGAAGTTAAGGAGTTATGCCGGCGCTATAACGCGCAGGCAGAGGAAGTAACGGTAACAGAAACGGTCAACCTGACGCCAACATGGTATGAAGCTGTGTGCCGAGCGCCGCTCGACGATTACATCTTTTTATCCGGCAAAGGCGGTTATCAAAAGGTTTTACCAGATTATTGAAAAATCTGCCAATAACCGATTCTAATTCTTGCTTTTTTGAGTGTGTGACATAAAATGCTAAAAAGATTTTAAACTTAAAATAAGGTGGACTTATGGTGCAAGAATTGGATATTAAAAAGTTAGATAGCAAGAGCTTGGACGTGGCTGAGACGGATAAAGAACGTTTGAAAGCCGTGTTTCCTCAATGTTTTGTTGAGGGCAAGCTGGATATTGATAAACTTTTGTCTTTATGTGGCGAATATATCGACAATGACTTTGAAAAATATAAGTTTGAATGGAAAGGCAAATCTGAATGCTATCGGATTGCTGGTAAACGTTCCACCGGCACGCTCCGCCCTTGTCCGGAGGAAAGTGTTGACTTTGAAAATACCAATAACCTTTACATTGAGGGTGACAATTTAGAAGTCTTAAAGCTGTTGCAAACAGCTTATTATCGCAAAGTTAAGATGATTTACATTGATCCGCCGTATAATACCGGCAATGATTTTGTTTATGAAGACGACTTCAAAGATCCACTCGCCAAGTATAAAGAAATTACCAGCCAAACCACCAAGTCTAATCCTGAAACAATGGGACGTTATCACACCAACTGGCTGAACATGATGTATCCGCGGTTACGTTTGGCCGCTAATTTACTTCGTGATGATGGTGTAATTTTTATCAGTATTGATGATAACGAGGTAACAAACCTCCGCCGCTTATGTGACGAAGTGTTCGGAGAAGAGAATTTTGTAGCGCAAGTAATTGTTCAAACCAATCCAAGAGGAAGAACCTTTGACAGATTTATAGCTAAAACTCACGAATATTTACTTGTTTATACAAAGAATATAGATATTGATGGATTGCATGAGGTACCAAAAGACGATAAAGCTATATCGGAATACTCTAAGGAAGATGAACATGGTAAGTATCGCCTCCTTGAATTAAGAAATAGGAATCCTGTTTTTAACAGAAGCAATCGTCCTCTTATGTTTTATCCGTTATATGCTGATCCCAATAAATTGGATGTTTCTCTTACTAAAACAGACAGGCATACTGTTGAAATTTATCCTCGAAATTCCCAAGGCGAAGATGGCTGTTGGACATGGGGATTAGAAAAGGCAACCAATTATACGAATTTACTAGTTGCTAACCATGCAAGCACAGGAAAATGGAGCGTTTTTAGAAAAGATTATTTAGAAGGAACAAGTCTTTTCACAAAAAGTAAAGCTCTTTGGTTAGAAAAAGAAATGAATCATGAAAATGGTAAAGAAATGATGGGAAAATTATTTGGAAAAACACCTTTTGATTTTCCTAAATCTGTAGAATATATCAAAAAATGTTTACAATTAGGAACTTTTGGCAAGGATCCTCAAATTGTTCTCGACTTCTTCTCTGGTTCTGCCACTACCGCTCATGCAGTTATGCAATTAAATGCGGAAGATGGTGGCAAACGCCAGTTTATCATGGTTCAATTACCGGAGCTAACAGATAATGAAACGTATAAGAACATTTGCGAAATCGGTAAAGAGCGCATTCGTCGCGCCGGTGCTAAAATTCAAAAAGAAATGACAGAAAAAGTGGTGAAAGAAACAGGACAATCTGAAACATTATTAGATTTAGGAATGGTTAGCTCATTTAACACAGGCAATAAAACAGAAGCTACATATAAGGATGGTGTTGCAGAAACATTTTCTAAAAATGGAACCAAACAAGTACTTACTGACATTGGCTTTAAGGTTTTGAAACTGGATACGTCAAATCTGGTTAAATGGGACGATACACCGCTTGCCAGCACCGATACGGCTGATTTATTTAATCGTATGGACGGAATGATTGAAAGCATAAAGAAAGGTCGTTCCGAACTTGATGTGGTTTATGAAGTTATGCTAAAACTCGGTATTCCTGCGACTTATCAGGTTTTTGAAAATAATATCAACGGTCGCAAGGTTTACTCAATCGGCGACGATGGCTTAATTCTTATTTGCTTGGACGGCTCAAACGGCGGCATCACACCGGAAGATGTAACCGCTATGTGCGAACTTGCTCCGGCAAAGATTGTGGCTGCCGAAGAAGCCTTTAAGGACGATGTAGCCCTCTCAAACGCTTTCTATATAAGCAAAGACAGCGGCGTGGAAATTATGTTGCTTTAATTATGGCAAAATCGCCATAATTAAAAAACAATTAGATTTAGAAAGGAAAAAATATGTTCTTTAAGAAGAAAAACAAACAGATTACAGTCAATGACAATCAAATCTCTGTCATAAAGGTTAATGGACAGGACTACATTTGTTTGACAGATATGGTGCGGGGCGAAGAAGGAACTGACCATATAAAAAACTGGATGAGAAATCGTAATACCGTTGAATTTCTTGGATTGTGGGAGCAAATGCATAATCCAAGCTTCAAAGGTGTCGAATTCGACACCTTTCGGAAAGAAGCTGGCTTAAACAGTTTTACCCTGACACCGAAGAAATGGATTGATGCAACAAATGCCATTGGTATGGTCTCTAAATCCGGCAATGGAGGAGGAACATATGCTCATGTTGATATTGCATTCGAATTTGGCTCATGGATAAGTCCACAATTTAAATTGTATTTAATCAAGGAATACGAGCGTCTTAAGGCAATTGAAACAAACCCTTATAACATAGAATGGAACGTAAAACGTGTTTTAAGTAAAGCTAATTATACAATTCACACCGATGCTGTTAAAGAATTTGTAATTCCAAAATCGAGAAAATGGATTAAGGATTGGGAATATGCTGAGGAAGCAGACTTTCTTAATATTGCTGTATTTGGTATGACCGCAAAAGAATGGAGAGAAAAAAATAAAGATAGAGCAAAAGACGAAAATATAAGAGATTCTGCAAGTATCAATGAATTGCTAGTAATTACCAATCTTGAAAGCCAAAATGCGGCAATGATGCGTGAAGGTCTTGATAAAAAGACGCGCTTAGAAAAATTACAAGAGATCGCCCAAATAGAGCTTGAACGCTTGAATAACTATGATTTCACAAAATCACTTAAGCGTTTAACACCGGAAACATATCTATTGGAAGATAATACTAGTGATAAAAAGAACTGATTTCAAAGGTGTCGAATTCGACACCTTTGGAGCATAACATATTGATTTTATGAGAATGTGTAAATGAAACTAAAGTTTAAGAATCAAGAATTTCAAACTGATGCCGTAAATGCGGCGGTGGAGTTATTTAATGATAATCAGGCTACTTTTAACGCATATTGTACAAGAAAAGATCTTATTATCAAAACATGTTACTATCTGAGGTGAACGATGAGTAATACCGGTGTTGAGTATGAACGGTTTGTTCAAAAATTGATGCAAGCAATTTTAGATTCAGAAAATCAGTGTGGGCAAAAAAATATTCAAGTGCGCCATAACGAAGAAATTCCTGACAGATTCGGGATTAAACGGCAATTTGATGTACTATGGGATTATGAACAAGGTGGTATAACTTATAACACGATAATAGAATGTAAAGATTATAACTCTCCTGTATCTATTGAAAAAATTGATGCTTTGGTAGGAAAATTGGCAGATTTTCCGACTGTTCGAGGTATTATTGCAACCACTAAAGGGTATCAATCTGGAGCAAAAGAAAAAGCTAAAAACTGCGGTATAGAGATACTTTGTGTTCGTAACCAAAATGATAGTGATTGGGTTGATGAAAATGGACAACCACTTGTTAGAAAAATATCACTAAATATTACGATGCTTTCATCGCCGCTAATAATCAGCTGTAGCACATTCGTTGATGAACAATATGTTAGGGACAACAATATCGATATAGAAAAAAATCACATTTCAGGTTTAACGAATGAAATTTTTATTGAAGATAAAATTACAAACAAAACATATTCTTTATATGAGTTACAGCAAAAAATAGCGAATAAAGATGATAGCTATGGACTTCATGAAAAAGATATTGAATTTGCGGATGCTTATATCATTAAACAAGATGTCAAATTAAAATTGCGAAAATTACACGTTGTTTATGAAATAGCTCAACCATGCACAGAAATAATAGAAATTGATGGTGCTGATTATATAATGGGTGTTGTAGAATATTTAAATCAAGGAAAGAAAAAAACAGTATTCAATACTCCTTATGAAGGCACTAAAATAAAAGATGAGCTTCTTTCGAATAAAAAATTGGAGAAAAAAGCATGAAACTAAAGTTTAAGAATCAAGAATTTCAAACCGATGCCGTAAATGCGGCGGTGGAACTGTTCAAAGGCCAAGAAAAAGCCAATATGACCTTTTCGATTGCTGATAACTCCGCGCAAGCCTCTTTTTTGCAAAATGAATTCGGTTTTGGTAACAAGTTGGTGTTAGATGAAGAAACTATAAACAACAATCTTCATGCAATCCAAAAGGCTCATTCTCTGCCGCAAACCGACATTGACGGCATTAAGGCGGTGCCGCTCTCTATCGAAATGGAGACCGGAACCGGTAAGACTTTCGTTTATACAAAAACAATTTTGGAGCTTAACCACCGCTACGGCTTTACAAAGTTCATTATTGTTGTGCCGAGTGTGGCTATTCGCGAGGGCGTTAATAAATCATTCCAGGTAACTGAAGAATACTTCAAAAATCAATATGACGGCGTGCCGTACCGCTACTTTATTTATAATTCGGCCAAACTCTCTGATGTACGTGCTTTTGCGACTTCAAGCAATATCGAGATTATGATTATCAATATTGACGCGTTCAAAAAAGCCGAAAACATTATCAATCAAGAGCAAGACAAGCTCAACGGCGAAACGGCAATGCGCTATATTCAAGACACAAATCCGGTTGTGATTATTGATGAGCCGCAAAGTGTTGATAACACGCCAAAGGCAAAGGAAGCCATCGCGATGCTTAATCCGCTGTGCGTTTTGCGTTATTCCGCCACCCACCGCGAAAAGCAGAATCTTGTTTATCGTTTGACGCCGGTTGATGCGTACCAAATGGGCTTGGTTAAGCAAATCAGCGTTATTTCAAACTCGGTTATCAACGATTCAAACAAGCCGTATATCGCCTTAAAAGACGTTTCAAACGCCAACGGCTTTTCGGCTAAAATTGAGATTGATGTGGAAGATGAAAACGGTCATGTTACCCGTAAAGTCATAACGGTCAAGCCGAATGACGACTTATTTATGAAATCCGGTCACCGCAAAATTTATGACGGTTATGTTGTCGCCGGTATTGACTGTACCAAAGGTTTTGAGGGCGTGGAATTTGCTAATTCCGAATATGTTGCTTTGGGTAAAGCCATCGGTAGCGTTGATGAAAACGTTTTAAAGCGTGCGCAAATTTATCAGACCATTAAAACACACCTTGATAAAGAACTGCGCTATTTTGATAAGGGTATTAAGGTTTTGTCGCTGTTCTTTATTGATGAAGTTAAAAAATATCGCCAAGAAGACGGTAGCAAGGGTATTTATGCCGAAATGTTTGAAGAATGCTATAACGAGCTGATAAACAAGCCGAAGTATGCTATTTTGAAAACGAAATTTGATACAGACGTAAACAAAGCGCACAACGGTTACTTCTCCCAAGATAAAAAAGGTAAATACAAAGATACTAAGGGCGACACACAGGCTGATGACGACACCTACAATACCATCATGAAAGATAAAGAGTGGCTGTTGTCGTTTGAATGTCCGCTCCGCTTTATTTTTTCGCACTCGGCGTTAAAGGAAGGTTGGGATAATCCGAACGTTTTCCAAGTCTGCACGCTGATCGAGCAAAAGTCGCTGTTTACTTGCCGCCAAAAAGTCGGGCGCGGTTTAAGACTTTGCGTTAATCAGGACGGCGAGCGGATTGAGGATAAAGATATTAACGTATTGCACGTTATCGCAAACGAGAGCTTTGCCGAATTTGCCGAGAAGTTGCAAAAAGAAATTGAAGACGAAACCGGTGTTCGCTTTGGTATGTTTGAGTTGGATATGCTTATCGGTTACGCTTATGATGAAGAAGTTGAGGTTGAGCGTACGGTCAGCGAAAGCGAGGCCACCGCTATTGTGGAAGATTTGCAAAAATTCGGTGTCATTGATAATGTCGGATATATTAAATCTGAAATTCAACCTGAAGAAATTAAAATCGAAAATATCCCGATGCCGGAGCCGGTAAAAACACATGTTCAAGATATGATCAAAACTTCAAAGCCGGTGTCGGTTGCCACACTTGCTAACACAACATATAAAGAAACTGTTGTTGAGAAAAAGACCTTCTCGTATGAGGAAGCCGCCGCGATCATGGATGAGCTAAAGGATAAAAAAGTCATTGATAGCAAGAATAAGATTAAAGATACAATGAAAGCACAGCTTGCCGCCGGTACACTTAATTTAAGCGAGCGTTGGTCAAAAGCCGCACAACGTGCGATTTTACAGTCTATGAACAAGGCTGATAATAAACTCAATATCCGAGATGCTTCTAAAGATGTAACGGTTAAACTTAATAAACGCGCACTATTATCGCCGGAATTTATGGAACTTTGGAATAAGATTAAGCAAAAGACCACCTATCGTGTGCAGTTTGATTTAGAAAAGTTGATAGCAGACAGTATTAAAGATATTCGCGAAATGCCGGAAATTGCTTCGGCCCGTTTACTTAGTCAGACAGCCTCAGTTGATATTCAAAAGTCAGGAGTAACTGCTCAAGCTGGTGCGATGTTTACCCAAAACTTGGAAAAGAGTTATAATGTTCTACCGGATATCTTGCGTTTAATCTCTACCAAAACATTGCTGAAACGCTCTACCGTGAATAAAATCATTCAAGAAAGTGGCCGAGCCGGAGACTTTTTGAAGAACCCGCAAGACTTCTACGAAAAGGTTTTGGAAATTATCCAGCGCAATCGTCATGCATTGGCTATTGACGGGATTAAGTACATTAAATTGGCCGGCGAAGAATATGCTGTGCAAGAGATTTTCTCAAGTGAAGAACTGATTGCCAACCTTGATCGCAATGCTGTTGCAGTTAAAAACAGCGTTTATGATTATGTTATTTATGATAGTAGCACAGTTGAAAAGCCTTTTGCTGTGGCTTTGGATGAGGATCCGGACGTTAAAATGTTCTTTAAAATTCCAAGTCGGTTTAAGATTGATACACCTATCGGTACTTATAATCCGGACTGGGCTGTTTATTTAGAGAAAAACGGCGAACAGAAGCTTTATTTTGTGCTTGAAACTAAAGGAACAGATTCGTTCTATGACCTGCGACCAGAAGAACAACAAAAGATCCATTGTGGCGCACAGCATTTCAAAGCTCTTGATAATGTTATCTACTCCGAACAACCGGTCAGAAATTGGCAGGAATTCAAAAAAACGGTGTAAAATATGGAAGAAACTAAGCCGTATCGTTTTGTATCCGAATTTGCCGCTGTGGTGGAAGCCAGACGATTGGCAAGTTTTCGTAATGACGATAATTTGCTTGCGGTTTATGCTTCTTCAAAAATTAAAGTGTTACCTTATCAGATTGCCGCGGCGCGATTTGCTTTGCGTTCATCGGTGTTAAAAGGTTGCATTTTATGCGATGAGGGTTCTCTCGGTAAAACATACGAGGCCTTGCTTGTGGTGGCTCAGCGTTGGTATGAGGGAAAAGAACATATATTGGTTGTCTTGCCCAAAAACCTTATGGCGCAATGGCAACAAAAACTTGATGAAGAGTTCACTTTACCAGTTATCAAATGGGAAGAATATACCGCCGATAGCAAAGGCATTTGCCTTGTCACATACGATGATGTCATCCGCGAGGCAGAAAAAATCAAAAGTATTCGCTGGGATCTGGCTATATTTGATGAGGCTGATTTTCTTTTTAAGCCGGATAATAAATCAGTAATAACCATTAAAGACGCGGTCGGCGATGCTTTTAAGCTATTATTAACACCGACACCAATAACAATGAGTATCATGGACATTTACGGATTGATACATTTTATTAATGAAAGCGTTTTGCCAGATCCTGACAGCTTTTATCGCCGGTATTTTAGAAAGCCGGAAAACTATCCGGAGCTTTCAAGTTGGGTATCAAAATTTGCTTTTCGTACTCTCAAAAGCCAAGCAAGCCAGTATGTAAACTTTACGCGCCGTCTACCGGTTGTTTTGAACTATGTACCTCAAGATGATGAAAAGAAAATTTATGAACTGACCGAAAAATACTTAAATTTAGCTGAAAAACAGGCTTATCCGCAAATGGATAATTACCAGCTGGCTCTGATGTTTTACCATATTTTAGCTTCATCGCCACAAGCTTTTGCATCCATGCTTAATGCACCCATTGAGCGAACACAAGGCGATGAGCGTGTCATTTTAGAATCAATGCGCGATATGGCGGTCAAAATAACACAAACAACTAAAATGGAAGAACTGGTCAAGGCCATTAAAACGACATTTGCACACTTAAAATCGCGTAAGGAAACACAAAAAGCTATTGTGTTCGTGGACAATCTTGCAACCGTGCCGGTTTTGGCTGATTTGCTAACCACCGCCGGATATAATGTCATCAGTCATACAGAAAATGATGCTCTGCCACGTTTTCGGGCAGAAAAAGATTTGCAAATTTTAATTTGTAATGATGCTATGGCCAAAGGCTTGGATATCGAATATTGTCCGGTTGTGGTTAATTATGATTTGCTTTATAACGCCATGGAAATGGAACAGCGTATTTGTCGTTGCCACCGCCAAGGCCAGCAATCAGACGTTTTGGTTATCAATCTTCTAAGCAAAGAAAATATATCCGATGTCCGTATTTTGGAGCTGATAAACAAGCGTACTCTGCAATTTGAGGGTATTTTCGGTATGTCGGACGATATTGTTGGTAATTTTGATGTTAAACTGGAAGCTGTTTTACAAAAACGCCGTACGCTTGCCGATATACGCACAGATATGGAAACAAACTTGGAAACAAACCGCGAGCCGAATGAACGCATCGTTTCGGCGGCTGAAAGCTCTCTCTTTACTACGTTTACCAAAGATATTGCGGAGAAAGTATCGGTTTCGCCGAAATACATAGAGGAACAAGCGAAGTTTTTGAATAAAGATTTATGGGAAGTTGTAAAGTTTTATTTTGCGACTAAGCATCCGGAATATGTAATCGACGATTATAATCAAACGCTGACTTTACCGACCGATAAGGAATTGCCGCACTTATTTTACTACTACACCGGAACAAGAAACGTACCATATGCCGGTCGCAGAACTTATGGCATGAGTAAAGATTTTAAACCGGTTGGTGGACGTATAACCTTAACATCACCACTGGTTCGCGGTATCTTAGGGGAAATTGAATGTGCTGATAAAGCCGAAATTAAAACCGTTGATCCGACTGAAAAGTGCACAATAAAATTTTATAATATTGTTTTACGTAATCGCCGCCGTCAATTCCTGTCTGAATACGATATTTTGGTTGGAAATACAGCTAATGGCCGTCTTATGACAGAGGACGAATGCTATAAAATCATCAATTCACCAGCTGAAGAATTCAATGCTGAAGAGAAACGCAATCCTTATTGGTTAAAAGCAACCGGAGGATCATGTCGCGATTTGTTAGATACACATATTCAGCGCAACCTTAAAGAGCATTATGTCAACGATTATGCAAGCAAGTTTGATGCCGATGTGGATGTAATTAAAATTAAGGCAAGCCGCCAAAAATCTGTATTGGAACAGAATCTGTCCGAGGCAAGGCAAGAGGTTAAAAAAATACGCGAAACAATATCTACCGCTTCAGACAGACTGTTGGAGTTGCGTATTCAAAAGCAACTGAATGTTGCCGAAAAAGACCTTAAAAGAAAAGAAGAAGTTTTATTTTTGGATCAAGCACGAATAGACGTTGCGGCTGAAGATGAAATTGACCTCATAAGGGGTGTTGACAGTATAGAATTTGATTCATACAAAATTTTTGAAGCTGACGTAGAATAATATTTACCTTTCATTTTCCTCTACTCCCTTATTTTTTCTTCTAATTTGGGCATTTGTGACTTTTTCATTCGGCAATTTGTGAAGTTTTCGTTCGGTCATTTGTAGAATCTTCATTTCTAATTTTGGCAGTTTTCCATTTATAGTTTTGGCATAATTTCATTTCCATGTTTGGTAATATTTCATTCGGTAATTTGTGGAATTTTTTGCGTATTTCTGCACTTTTTCTGCATTATTTACTGGATATAATTTTATTTCCAAGCATTCATTGTGTTGTGTTAACCAGATAGAAAGGATACGAAAATGACAACACAAAAGAAAAGCTCAAGAGCCAAGGCCACAACAAAAAAATCGACCTCCAAAGCTAAAGTAGAAATCAAAATAGAACCGGTAGCGCTAGACCACCGCGACAAAACAGCCTTTATGGTTGTGATGCTCAGCCGTCCGGAAGGTGCAACCTTAAAAGAGATGGCCGAGGCCCTTGGATGGAAAGAAAACTCTATACGCGGTGCGATGTCAGCTTATGCTAAAAAGACCGGTGGAACCATCGCCTCCGAAAAGAAAGCTGACATCCGGACTTACTACCTTAAAGCCAACGCTTAAATTATCATCCAACAAAATAGGGGCTGAATATCGGCCCCTATTTTTTACTTAAAAATCAAGATGACTAACATTTTTAATCAAATATATCTCATTGATTTTCAAAATATTTCATCTAAATTCGGCAATTTGTGGAAATTTATCTCACAGCTCCTTGTTTAAAATATCCTGGCTTTCGGTGAGCATTTTACGGATGTACTCGTCCAAGACTGCGGAGGTTTGGTGTTCGTCGCTTCCGAGTTCGGCGGCAATTAAGGCACCGTAGCGCACCGGGAAGCTCATAAACAAATCTCTCAATGCCCGACCGAGGTTAAAGGCATAACTGCCTGCACGTTTGCGGTCAACCATCTCGCCGGTCAGCATCTTGAGTTTAGCCTTAGCCAACATCGCCCGATAATAAATATCTGCCGTCTTGGCCTGCTGAAAGGTTCCCATATTACTCATACGAACGCCGCCTTGCGCCTCAAACAGCGGATCCGGTTTGCGTTGCTGTGCCGGATCGGTATTCATAAACCACTCCCGGTTTGCTTCGTCCACATCAATTTTATCATCTCTCGTTTTATGAATACGCCCGGATTTTATCGCCGTTTGCACCGCATTCAGGTTCACCCCGCGAATACGCGCATATTCTCGCATTGATACTAATCTTCCCATATTTTCTCACTTTCAAAACCCTAGGTGACCAGCCGGATTTATAAAATGACCAGCCCGCATTTTAAGAGGTTGTTATAACTATTTGATATTGCATTGTTTTTCAAAACACCCGACCAGCCGGAATTTTTCTGTTCAGCTAGCGAAACGGCGCGGCTTGCGTCCCCGCATACGAAAAATCGTCAG
>CALXTJ010000041.1 GCA_944391375.1 uncultured Alphaproteobacteria bacterium | reverse complement strand
GCACCTCCACCATTTTATGCTTGCCGCAAAGTTGTTTTTTAAGCTATTCGTACAAAAAAGGTACATGAGCCGCAAAAGCAACAAGCATGAAAGCGTTTAGATACAAACCGTTCGTAAAATGTAGATAAATGCTTGCCGCAAAGTTGTTTTTTAAGCTATTCGTACAAAAAAGGTACATGAGCCGCAAAAACAACAAGCATGAAAGCGTTTAGATACAAACCGTTCGTAAAATGTAGATAAATGCTTGCCGCAAAGTTGTTTTTAAAGCTGTTCGTACAAAAAAGGTACATGAGCCGCAAAAGCAACAAGCATAAAAGCGTTTAGATACAAACCGTTCGTAAAATGTAGATAAATGCTTGCCGCAAAGTTGTTTTTGAAGCTATTCGTACAAAAAAGGTACATGAGCCGCAAAAGCAACAAGCGTGAAAGCGTTTAGATACAAACCGTTCGTAAAATGTAGATAAATGCTTGCCGCAAAGTTGTTTTTGAAGCTATTCGTACAAAAAAGGTACATGAGCCGCAAAAGCAACAAGCATGAAAGCATTTAGATACACTTTTAAGGGGGTGAAACAGGTTTGATTGGAAATAATAAAGATACTTGGCTGTACTCGGCAAGATACCACCGTTACCGGTTCAAAACAAATGAATGCAAATGATAATTTTGCACCTGTTGCCGTAGCTGCTTAATTTAGGCAAAAGCAACAAAATTTAATTCTTTTAACCTTTGGTTTGTTAAAAGTGGGGTTGGCCGCCCAGCAACAGAAAGGCCGTTTTTTTATCTGCACTTTTATAAACCTTGCTTGAATTTTAAATAATTGCTTCTATAATGCCCCAAGTGGTAACTTATTTAATGAGGATAATATGTCGGACTGGCTTGATGAAATCAATTATGATAAACTTATCAACAAACACTTGAGAGGGGTTATTGTTGATGCCTTAAAAATTGCCCAAGAGCAAGGTTTACCGGGTGAAAATCATTTTTATATTACCTTTAAAACCGACTTTGCCGGAACCGATATTCCCGAAATGCTCAAAATACAATATCCCGAAAGTATGACCATTGTTTTGCAACATCAATTTTCGGATTTAACCGTTAATGATGATAATTTTTCCGTAGTTTTAACTTTTGGCGGAATTCCCTATAAACTGACTATTCCCTTTCAGTCCATAACTTATTTTGCCGATCCTCATGCCCGATTCGGTTTAAGTTTTAATAATCAAACCGATGAAGAAGAACTCAAATTGGAAAGTCTGGAACGCG
Organism: uncultured Alphaproteobacteria bacterium; assembly: GCA_944391375.1. Lineage (GTDB taxonomy): Bacteria > Pseudomonadota > Alphaproteobacteria > RF32 > CAG-239 > CAAFZY01. The sequence continues at coordinate 10,630 of CALXTJ010000041.1, read as the reverse complement.
AAATAAGTCAAAATCCGCAGGCAACTCCCGCCGAAGTAATTTCCATAGACAGTTTTCGTAAAAAATAACATGAAAAAATATTCAGTTACCATAGCCGGACGCCATAGCACCAGTTTTTCACTGGAAGAAGAATTTTATGCACAATTAAAAAAAATTGCCGAGTTACGCAAAATAAGCATCAATGAGCTCATCACGCAAATAGATTCTCAAAGAACCTCCGATAATCTGTCTGCGGCCATACGCATTTATGTTTTGCACTTTTTGCAAGCCGAACTTAGTGCCGCCAAAAAGTTTTAGTAAAAACTACCAACAAGGTAATAATTTCCAGTCTGCCGAGCATCATTCCGGCAATCAGCACCCACTTTGCCGCCCCGGAGAAAAAGGCGTAATTACCCATAGCTCCTATTTCTTTAACAATTCCCGGACCGGTATTGGTAATACTGGCTACCGAAGCCGATAAAGACACTATAAAATCGTATCCCATAAAATTTAGAATAATGGCACTGACGGCAATGGTCATCAAAAACAGTAAAATATATACCAAAACCGAAGTCACAACCTTATCATCAACCGGAACATCACCGACTTTTACCGGCACGATTCTATTTTGATCAATTGCCGAAACAAACAATTTATGTAAATATGAAGAGAGTACCTGCCACCGCATTACTTTAATGGAGCCGGTTGTAGAACCGATACATCCGCCATGCAAGGATAACAAGGTAAAGAACAGACCTGTCCAAATTCCCCAATCCAAAAATTCCATAGAACCATACCCTGTGGTGGTAATAACCGAGATAATGTTAAAAGAACTCCAACGCAAGGCCTTTAAAAACTCAACATTATTTTGCCAACTTATCCATAATGTAATCAGTAATATTAAAATGAATACGGTTTTTAAAAATTGTTTTATTTGCCCCAACCGAAAGTCATCTATTTCCCGCCCTCGTATCAACATAACATAAAAAGTCATGGGCAAGGCTCCCAGCATCATAAATGCCGATAAAACCGCCTCAATTGCGGCACTGTCAAAAAAAGCCACCGAATTATTTTTAGTAGAAAATCCGCCGGTTGCCACGGCCGTTAAGGCATGATTAAGAGCATCAAATTTACCCATACCGCACCAATAAAGCAGCAAAGCACAAATTATGACAAGCCCTAAATAACAAGCAATCAACCACTTGGCAATATCTATAAATTTAGGCATAAACTTATCGCCGGCATCAGAATTTTCTCGTTGAAAAATTTGCATACCGCCAATACCCAAAAAGGGCAACATAGCCACTGCAAAAATGATAATTCCGATACCGCCCAAACCGTTAAGCATAGACCGCCACAACAAAACGGAACGACTTTGAGCCTCAACATCGGTCAAAACCGTAGAACCGGTACCGGTAATTCCCGACACACACTCAAAAACGGCCGAAACCCAATTTTGCACGGCTCCCGTCAACAAAAAAGGTATGGCAGCAAAAAAACCGACAGATATCCAGCATATACCGGTTATTAAATAACCCTGTCGCAAGCTGATACCCGTAATCCGAACCCGATTGGATAGGAACAAGGCAACTCCGATAAAAACGGTAATCAAAGCCGATGTAAAAAACGGCGACCACATAATTCCCGCATCATAAAAATCCAGAGCGGCCGGGATCAACATACTCAGCCCCAAAACGGAAAGTATATAGCCGTCAATCATTAACACCGGCTGCCACATATTTTTACCCTCTACAAAGCAACATTATCGGCAAAGCCGGCATCTACCATATTTTGATTGATGCTTATACCGTTTAAGAAGCAAACTCCCGTGGCGATATTGTTATAGGTATAAGCCACAATCATACACCTCAAATTTTTACCGTCGGCCAGTTCTTTTAAGTACTGATAAGCCTTATCGGGGTTATATTTTTCCGGATTGGTATAGATACCGTATAAAATAATGTAGGTATCGCCTACCGACAATTCATTGCCGTTAAAGACAAAAGTTTTACCCGATATCTGCTTAGGTGTTTCCTCGTATACCAACGGCAAAGAAGTATCCTTACGATAATATTCTTTCGGTTCGGCTTTGGCAAAAACCGGCTGCGACTTATTTTCTTTAAAAGAAGGAGCCGCATAATCATCCACCGCTACCGTCGGAGCAACAATTTCCGCCCCTGCCCGATTTATGGGCTGGGCCTTATTTATTTTCATAATTTTATATTGCTTTTTAGGAGCATTTTCCGTATCGGCCGCTTTAAAAGCTCTTCGTCCCTCAGGCTCCGGCAACTCAACGCCTTGCGGTTGTTTGCTGATAACTTTGGGAGCCGAAACTTCTGCCAACTGATTGATTCTTTCAATTTTATTTTCCGGTTCATCGCTGACCTGCGGCAAGGTTATTTCCGCAGATTTATACTTTTTAATATACCAATCCGGAATATCTTTTAAAGACACACCTTTTATCAGCGGCACGGCCGCCATAATAACGGCCAGTGCAACAACAAAGAGCAAAGTTTTAAATATGTGCCGCAACGGATAAGTAATAATCATGACCAAAGCATGAATAAACTTAGAAACTCCGTGTAAGCGAATAGTTTTTAATCTGTCTAATTCCATTATTTGGAACTCCCGTATTTTTGTTTTAATTCCTCAAGTCTTTCGGGAGAAATTCTCTCAAACAGAGGTTCTCCTACCGTAAACTTGTGTCCAGGTTTTAAAAAGTTAATTTCTTTGGCAACATCAAAGTCTTTAAGCAACGGCATATCATTTACCGTCAAGCCCAATTTTGCCAACATATTTTCGGTTATTTTCGGCATAATCGGATAACTCAAAACGGCAAATATATAAATAAGGTTAATACAAACTCTTAATATGGTTTCGGCACGTTCTTGATTTTCTTTAATAACCGACCACGGTTCGGTAACCGAAATATAGTTATTACCCTCAACCCAAATGGCTCTGAGTTCATTTAAGGCCTTCCGAAATTCCAATTCGTTCATATATTTTAAGTAAGCATCAACATGTTGTTGCAAATTTTTAACGAGCTCATTTTCAGCCTCGGTAAACTCACCTCCGGTCGGGACTTGTTCGCCTAATTTAGAGGCAGTCATTTTCAAAACCCGCGACACAAAATTACCCAACACGCCGTTTAGGTCTTTATTAACGGTACCGGCAAAAGAATCAAAAGTAAAGCTGGTATCAGAAGATTCGGGAATGTTAATCATTAACCAGTAACGCCAATAATCGGCCGGAAATTCTTTTATAGCATCTTCGGCAAAGATACCTCTGTGTTCCGATTTAGAAAACTTACCGCCTTCATAGTTTAAGTAGCTTACGCCTTTAAGATAATCAACCTGTGTCCAAGGTTCGCCGGTTCCGAGAAGGGTAGCCGGAAAAGTAATGGAATGATAAGGAACATTATCTTTGGCCATAAACTCCACATGACGCACATCTTTAGCACCGTACCACCAATCTTTCCAATTTCTTTCATCGGGTTTTTCATCCGCCCATTGTTTGGTAATACCGATATAACCGATTGGAGCATCAAACCAAACATAAAACACCTTATCTTCATAACCGGGTTTATTAACCGGGAAGCCCCACTTTAAGTCACGGGTAATGCAACGCGGTTGTAATCCTTCCTTAATCCACTTTTGAGCAATGGAATAGGCAACTTCCGGCCAAAAAGCCTCTTTAGTTTTGAGCCACTGACGCAATTTTTCTTCAATTTTCGGCAAATTTAGAAAGAGTTGTTTAGATTCCCTGATTTCTAAATTTTGACTGCCCGAAATGGTACTTTTGGCATCAATCAATTCAGACGGTTCCAAAACCTTGGTACAATTTTCGCATTGGTCACCGCGAGCCTTATCATATCCGCAATACGGACAGGTACCGGTAATATAACGATCAGCCAAAAACATTTTATCATCCACCGAGTAAACCTGCTTTACGGTTCTTTCTTCAATAAAACCGTTTTTATCCAACTCAGAAAAGATATGATAAGTCATCTCTTTATTTTGCTCGGAAGAAGTCCTGCCGAAACAATCAAAAGAAAGTTCAAAATCTTTATAAGTATCACGATGTCTGGCATGGTTCATATCGCAGTAGGCCTGCACATCCATACCGGCCTTTAAGGCTCCGACCTCGGAAGCCGTACCGTGTTCATCAGTTCCTGCCACATATAAAACCTCATTTCCCATCATTCGCATGTACCGTGCATAAACATCAGAGGGCAGCAAGCAGCCGATCATATGTCCCAAATGAGGAACACCGTTTACATATGGTAAAGCCGAAGTGACAAGAATTTTAGACATTGTTATATTTTCTCCTTATTACAATTAAAAAACATCGCAATTCTAGCACATTTTTTTACGGATACAAGCATTATAAGCACTTTTTAACTAAAAAAGCACAGCCTTATTATCCGCATTTTTAACAAAATGGACAAAAATACCTTGACATAAATCTCAAGATGTGTTATCAGACAAGCATTAACCTACTAAATATATATAGATATGAACAGAAATTTGATTGAAGCCCTGATGTTTTTATCAGGCGAAGACTTTGAGTATTTTGTAAACAATCTCTCTGATGAAGAGCGGACAATACTCAGAGGCGAGAGAGCCAAATTTGAGGCTCTGGATAAGGAAATTGAAGCCCGTTTTACCAAAATCATCGGGTTTTATGATCACGGGAACTTTGTTGCCTACTTTGAGGACGACAACATGTATCGTAGTTTCCTTGGGGCAAACATCGTCCATCTGCCCAAATTAAAAACACTGGTGGACAATGAAAAAAATGCCGAATATCCTTATTTGGCACTTAAAAAGAAGTATGTGCAGATTCTCGAAACTGCTCAATGGGTCTATAACCGCCTTAAAGACCGGATTTAGCCCATTTAAAAAGCTAAAAAGCACCGTAATCGGTGCTTTTTTGATTTTTGGGCATCTTAATGAATTGATGCCTGTGAATGCGAGGAAGGGAACAGTTCCTCCTGGTGAATACCCCAGAAGGCTATTTCCTCTCTCATTTTCTTCACTGTCTCAGCCCTTGCAAACCTGGTGTATTCCTCAACCAACTCATCTATTGAGGAATCTTCTGCGATTTTAACATCAGGGAGCAATCCGCATATTCTGGGATACAGGCTCTCTGCTTTTATTCCCAAGCGACGCGGTGTCTCTTTGCCAGTGTATGTGTCCCAAACATAGGGGCACAAATCATCATCCCTTTCGGGATACCCGGGATAGAGACTTTCTATCCTCTCCATAATCTCCCTTACCTTGGGAGTTTTTTCTTTTACTTCTGCCAGGGCAAACATGTACCTTACCTGCCCGGCAATTTGCTTTTGTGAAATCATAATATAAAAAAAATTAAAGTTCTTGGTCATTATAAAATTATGTGTTTTTTTGTCAAGTACTTTAATGATATTTTATGAAAAAATTTCACCAACCATCTTTTAAAGCCAAAAAGGAGTAACCGTCAATGTTACTCCTTCTCCATTTACTTGAGCTCTTCGGCGGAAATACCGTATTCCTTCATCTCCTTTTTAATTCTGGAGATAACCGCCCTTCGTTCGGCCATGTCGCACGCTGCAACAAGCTCTCCAATCGTCATGGTCTGAAGATCTTTCTGCTCCAGAAAAATCATTTTCATGATGAGAAAACGGAACATCTCCATACCCTTTTGAGGAATAATGTCCCGGATTAAATCATCATTTCCGTACACGGCAGACATGCTGTTTTCCAGTGCACGCAATTTTCCCTCTTCGGTACTTCGGGGAAAATTATTTTCTCCGAACATATAATCGGCCATATTGACCGCTGACGGGGTTCTAAAATAGACCTCAACCTGTGCCAATTTCATCTTGACACTTTTTTCATTTTTCCTTTTCTTCATAATATCAAAAAAATTTAAAATTCCTGTTTATTATAGATGCCTATACATTTTTGTCAAGTGGTTAAATATTTATATTTGCGGGACATAAACAACCTGATTAAAAACATTTTCCAAAAAGAACAGACAAACAAAACAAATCAGCATAGCCATTAAGGGAGTTACCACCCAGCCGAGCATAATTTTACCGGTAATGCTCCAATTTATGCCTCGTCCGCCTTTAAGCATGCCGATACCCAAAATTGCCCCGATAACGGCCTGAGTGCTGGAAACCGGCACCAAAGGCAAGGCCGGTAAACCATGAGCCAACAAAAAGTTCTGCAAAGCTTGTGAAGAAAACAAAAACAACACGGCTGTCTGAGCCACAACTACGGTTAAGGCAGCCAGCGGAGTCATTTTTAAAAGACCATTACCTACGGTCAGCATAACTTTATGGGAATAAGTTACGATTCCGACGGAAATGGCAATACCTCCCAACAAAAACAAAACTTGCACACCGCTTAATTGCAAAATTCCGGCCACATTAACCGATTTAAACGGTGAAGAATCCACAAACACCCCCATAATATTACCGATATTATTGGCTCCCAAAGCATAGGCACATAGTGCTCCCATAACAATCAAGCCGATTCGCAAATAAAAATCGCGTTTTAAGAGATGAATACGCCAGGTTTTCATTGATTTACTCAACAATGTGTAAATGATAACCGCCACAGCCGCTGCCAACAAAGGACACAACACCCAAGTACTGACAATTTTAAGCACTACGGTTACATCGGTAGGCAGTCCGCAATATAAATTCCACCCGATAATGGCTCCGACAATGGCTTGTGAAGTAGAAACATTAAGACCGATTCTGGACATCCAATAAACGGTAAGAGCGGCAGCCAAAGCCACCATAAAAGCTCCGGCCAAAGCATTCACCGAGCCTAGTTTTCCTAAGGTAGCCGTAGCCCCTGCTCCGCCGAAAACCGCACCCAAAATAACAAACACGGAAGCAATAACGGCCGCCGTATTAAACTTAACCATTTTGGTACCAACCGCAGTCCCGAAGATATTGGAAGCATCGTTAGCCCCCAAAGACCACCCCAAAAACAAACCGCTGCTTAAAAAGAACCAGTAAGAAATATCCATTAAATATCCCTCTTAATAACATAAATCAAAAGCTGATCAACACAGTTTTCGGCCAAATCGGCAATATCGGCAACTTCGCTTAAAAAGGCTTCCAGTTGCAACTTATGAGCCAATTCCAAATCCGAATCAAATACGGCCTCTTTTAGTGAAGCAGTCGTTTTATCGCTTTCATGTTCCAGCATATAAACTTTTTTGGAATAATCTCTGACAACCGAAAAATCTCTGAAAAAAGCCCTGGAAGCCATCGCCAAATTTTCGGCACATTCACAAACTTGGGCCACAAGCTCTTTAAATCTTTCAAAATATTTTTCGGGAATAACCGGCTGTTCAATATAAAATTGATGAGCCACTTCATCAAATTCATTGATAACCTTATCCAAATTTTCCACCAATTCCAAAACATTACCGCGTAAATCGGGGATTAGATTTTGCGAATATAACCGATTTTCAATATCTCTTCGCAACACATCGGCATCATGCTCTATGGTTTTAATTTCTTTGCTTAACTTACGATATTCCGGACTTCTTTTTTCTTTCAAATAAACATTAACGGCCTTTTTAAATACCATGGCCACCTCAATAATTTTATCGTGAAGCATATCAATTTTTTGCTCCAGTTCTTTGGTATTGGAAAATAAAGAAATTTTCATATCAAACATATTAACCTCCGACTAATATCATATTTATCAACATAATATATAAAAATGTGCTTGTAAATGACTAAATAATTGGTTAGATTATAGCTGTTTTTAGTTACAAAATTATTGATAAGGATATCAAAATGAATAAAACATCTTTATATATTTCTATCGTAGCTCTTTTGGTTTCGGGTGCGGCTGTATTTGTTGCATCCCAAAAGGATGCCGTCCAAGCAGCACCGGCCGAATTGGATGTTGCGGAATTGACCAATGTTTTGTACAACAATCCGCAAATGGTTGTTGATGCATTACAGCAATACGAAAACGTTCAAAGAGAAGCCCAAGCCAGAGAAGCAGCCAAACTGTTTTTGGAAAACATTGAAGAAATCAACAACGATCCCAATACTCCGTTCGTAGGTCCGGAAGATTCTGAGATTGTTTTGGTAGAATTCTTTGATTTTTCATGCGGATATTGCAAAAGATTAGCTCCGATAATGGAAGAACTCGTTAAAGCTAATCCGGATGTAAAGTTCGTATTTAAACCGATTACTTTCGTTGCCCAAATTTCGCAATATGCAGCTCAGGCAGCAGTAGCAGCCAACGAACAAGGTAAATTCATGGAAGTTTACGATGCTTTATTGACCAGCAACGGCTTAACCGAAGCTAAGATTGATGAAATCGCCCAAAAGGCCGGCTTAGACATGGATAAATACAAAGAGGATGTAAATTCTCAAAAAGTAAAAGAAACCATACAAGCCGTAGCCAACCTCGGTAACAAAGTACAAATTCACGGTGTTCCGACCTTGTTGTTAAACGGTAAGCCGTTGAATACGGTTGATACCGACGGTATCCAAGCTGAAATCAACAAATTAAAATAAAGCTTGTTATCGGCAACAAAAATTCCCTTTGAAATGCTTCAAAGGGAATTTTTGTTGCTGAAATCGGATAAGCTTTTGAGAGTTGAAGGAAGCATTTACTTTTCTATATTGTAGGCATTATCGGCATCCACAAAAGAAAGTGCGGCAGACAAACTTTCGGAATCGCAAGCCACAATTTGGAACAAAGGTTCTCCTTTGGCCACTTTATCACCGGTTTTTTTAAGCAAGAAAATACCGGCTTCGGGATATTTATCAGCCCCTGCCAATCTGCCGATTTTTTTAATGGTCGTATTATCAATAGCCACAACCGTTCCGTTTTTGTCAGATAAAACATCGTGCACCAAAGATCCAAGCTCAATATATTGATGGCCTCCCTGATCGTCAATTATCTGATTAAAAGCTTCCAAAGCCCTTCCGGAATTCAAAATTTCCTTAGCTATGGCATAACCCTGCCCGCCTCGTAAATCCGGATCAAACTCCAAGACTCTGCCGGCCAAAAAGAGAGCTTTTTGAGTAAGTCCTTCCGGAGCATTATCCTTGCATTTTAAGATACGCATAACATCACGAGCGGATAAAACGGCACCGATTCCCTGACCGACCGGTTCTCGTCCGTCCGTAACCACCACATCTACGGTAATACCCAATTTATCTCCGGCATATTCCAAAAATTTACGAACCTTTATGGCTTGTTTGGCGTTTTTAATTAAAGTTTCCGGACCGACGGGAATATCAATCAACAAATGATTAACACCGGCAGCCATTTTCAAGGCCAACAGTTGAGCTATATCCAAGGCATCATCATCAATATTTAGGAAATTGCCCACCGAATTAAGAACGGATAAAATTTTAGCTACCGGTAAAGTTTCATAACTGATAACAGCACCCCGGTTTTCTTTAATTAAGCGTTTAAGTTGAATAGCAGATTTATCAATATCGGCAAAAACTTTCATGGCATTAGCGGTACCATAACAGGATGAAGTATTGGGAATAACAACTTTGGGAATTGGAATACCATAAGCGGCAACAATAGAAGTAACCAACAAATCAACATTATTAGCCGGTACCGAACCTATGGTATAACAATCGGCCACAATTTCTTCCTCATCCCAAAACAAATTGCGTTCCGTAAGCATAGCCTGTGCCAAAGAAACAATTTCCGGAGCTGTAACAAAAGAATTAAAAGCCGTAAGAAAGGCGGCCACTTCAATATTAGTATATTTTCGCATTTTAATATCGGTAATAATGGCCTTATATTCATTCAAAGACAGAACATGTCCCTGAATTTTTTTACGCACCATATTAAGGCTCATCGGCGGCTCGGAGAATATGATATTAACTCTGGCCCCTTCCGGGAGGCTTAAAAGTTTAAAAGCTTCGTCATTTAAGGCAATTTCATTAGGTTTGACTACAGAAGCATCATCAGTAACATTAAGAAAGGCACAAAGAGGAGCGGCACCGCCATGAATATCAACTCTGGTAATAGTTTTTAACTCATCAAGCGGATAAGCAATACAATCTTTATGAACATAAGCAATATTTTCATTAAAAGAGGAAATGGGCAGATGTTTTAATTTAAGCATAATAAACTCCCGTTAAGTAATATGAAAGAGTATAGAAGATTTATTATTTATATTTGGTAAAGAAGGTAAAATATAATCTAAGGTGTAGGTTGGAAAGCAGAGGAGATGATTTATATAACAAATGCAAAGATAAAAACATCAACCATTAAAAAGGAGAAAGATTATGGGATGCGGATGTGGAAGTAAAAAGCCGTCAAACAGCAGCAACAATTGCGGAAACAACAACAGCAATACGAGCAAAGGAGGCAAATCAGCTTCTTCAAGTTCGGAAAAGAGCAGCAAATAGGCGGATTTTCAAGCATATAACCATCTTATGTTTTAGCAAACATAAGATGGTTATATTGTAATTAGGATATAGAAAACAGATAAAAAATCAAAAAAAGATAAAAAATATAAAAAAAAAGACTTGCAAAGAAAAAAAAATTAAACTAAGAATAAGGCTGTTAAATAAATGGGGTGTCGCCAAGTGGTAAGGCATCGGCTTTTGGTGCCGACATTCGTTGGTTCGAATCCAGCCACCCCAGCCAAA
>CALXTJ010000040.1 GCA_944391375.1 uncultured Alphaproteobacteria bacterium | reverse complement strand
ATTTACTTTGCTAAAGAAAGACCGGACAAATTTATAAAATTTCATTTAAAACCTCCAAAAAAATTAGTAACAAGAGCTTTAAACGAAATCTTAAACCGTTTTTTTTTTTTTTTTTTTAAAGTTAAGCCGGTGGATAAAGTTGAGGTTGTAATGGCGTCTTTCCATAAAAAACTCCGCAAGATATCCGGCGGAGCATAAGGCTGAAAGCTCGTTTACCCTACCAGGGCAGGAGTTTGCGTCCTTTTTGAAATATGCTCTCGGTTTTATCCGAGCTTAAGTCTAACCCGCTGAGCATTACCTTTTGCCAGATTTGGGCCGGTAATCCCGATCCGCTAACCCTGTCCATGGGGGAATTGTCATCATTACCCAGCCATACGGCAGCTACATATTCATCCGTCCAGCCTACAAACCATGCATCACGGTAGTCTTGCGAAGTTCCGGTTTTGCCGGCCGCAAATACCGGCAGCTTTGCCCGACGACCCGTACCGTTGTCAATTACATTTTGTAACATTGCGGTTATTTTATTTACCGTATCCGTATCTAAAACTTGTATCGGTTCACTAAAATCTCTCTGATAAAGCTGTATACCGTCTTTGGAGTATATTTCCGTTATGGAATACGGCCATACGGCTTTGCCGCCGTTGGCCATTACCGCATAAGCTACCGCCATGTCCAAAACTTTTACTTCGGCAGCTCCCAAGGCCAGAGCAGGCGTATTCGGCAGTTCCGTGCTGATACCCATTTTGTGAGCCGTCATGATGATATCTTTGCGGTTTAATTGCTCGGCAAGGTTGATTGTTGCCAAATTTAATGACCGTGTAAGAGCTTCGGTTAAACTTACGGCTCCGTAGTATTGATGATTGTCGTTCTGCGGCTCCCAATTACCGATTTTAACCGGAACATCATTTATTATATCTGAAGGTAAAAATCCGTGTTGTAAGGCCGTAATGTATACAAACGGCTTAAAGGACGAACCAGGTTGTCTTAAAGCCTGCGTGGCCCTGTTAAACTGACTGGCATCGTAATCTACCCCTCCGACCATGGCCTTAATTGCTCCGTTATGGTCCAAAATAACTATTGCCCCTTGCGTAATATTCCGCTTGCGGTTTTGTGCTATCGTGTCATTTAAAATCCATTCGGCTTTTTGTTGTAAATCTTGGTCCAAAGTTGTACTTATATACAAATCTTGGGTGCGTTGACCTATGTAGGCATTGACTTCACCGTATACCATGTCCGCAAAATGACGAGCTCCCTCAACTTTATATTGAGTACTGTCATGTAAAGGTTCGGCTAAGGACTCTTCCATCTCGGCTTGGGTTATCGTACCGTGTTTATACATTAAATTCAAAACTATTTCGGCTCTGGCTTGGGCTTTGTCCGGATTGTTTAGCGGATTATACCGCGACGGAGCTTTTAACATTCCGGCTAAAATGGCGGCTTCTTTTAGGCTTAAATCTCTTGAACTCTTACCGAAATACCGATTGGCCGCCGCTTCAATTCCGTAAGTGCCGGAACCTAAATAAACCCGATTCAAATATAAGGTTAAAATTTGCTCCTTGCTGAATTTACTCTCTAACCAAAAGGCTAATAATAACTCTTGTATCTTGCGTTTGATGCTCTTTTCGGAGGTTAAAAATAAATTTTTGGCAACTTGCTGGGTTATGGTGCTCGCTCCTTGGGCATAACGACCTTTTATAATATTTACCCCGATAGCTCTGGCAAAACCTATAACATCAAACCCAAAATGCGAATAAAACCGTCTGTCTTCCACATCTATTATGGCCGCCGGAACATAATAAGGCAAATCGTCCAAGTAAACAACTTCGGAAAAGCTGTTGCCGAAGGTCAATATCTCATTGCCGTTTTCGGCAATGATGGTGGTAGAGGGCTGCCGCGTGTGCGAAACCGCATCTTCCACATCCGGTAAAGTTACATAACAATAGCCTATGTATAAAAACAAAAGGGCAAAAACTATACATCCGCATTTAAATAGAAATCCCCAATACGGATGTTTTTTAAAAAAACTTTTTGATGCTTTTCTTTTATTTTTTTTCTTACTTTTTGTCGCTCTCTTTGCCATAATACTTCTCCTTGTCGTTACAGCCCTTAAATTGTACTGCCGATAGGTTAAAAAAATTTTTATAAGGCATAATTTTTTTTTAGGACTTGGCGTAATAATTTTTTTTGCGTATATTAAGTTAAATTGTGTGAAAGGAAATGCCGATGAGCCAAAAAATTTGCCTTGTGGACGGTTCGGGTTATATCTTCAGAGCTTTTTATGCCCTGCCGCCGCTTAATACTTCCGACGGAGTGCCGGTTAATGCCGTTTTGGGCTTTTTAAATATGTTTATGCGGCTGACGGCTAAAATTCCTTGCGATTATTGTTTGGTCTTGTTTGATGCCAAACGACAGAATTTTCGTAATACCATTTTTCCCGATTATAAAGGAACTCGTAAGGAAATTCCCGAAGAGCTTATTCCTCAATTTCCGATTATCCATAAAGCCGTGGAGGTCTTAAACTTAAATCATCTGGAAATGGAAGGCTTTGAAGCTGATGATTTAATTGCCACCTATGCCAAAAAGGCCTTGGATGAGGGTATGGAAGCGGTTATCGTTTCCTCCGATAAGGATTTAATGCAGCTTATTCGTCCCGGTGTTGAGTTTTATGACAGTATGAAAGATAAGTTTTTTACCGCCGAAGATGTCAAAGAAAAGTTTGGGGTTTATCCCGATAAAGTGGTAGATGTCCAGGCCTTGGCCGGAGATTCTACCGATAATGTCCCAGGAGTGCCGGGAATCGGTTTAAAAACCGCTGCCGAACTTGTCAATCAATTCGGTTCTTTAGAGGAAGTGTTGCAGAGAGCTTCCGAAATTAAACAGAACAAACGGAGGGAAACGGTACTTAACAATATTGATAATGCCCGTATTTCACAAAAACTCGTAACTCTTAAAGATGATGTAAATGTTACTCACTCTATATCCGAATATCATTGTAAAGCTCCGGTTTGGCAAAAGGTTTTGGAATTTATTGATACTTACGAGCTTAACAGTATTCGGCTGCGTATGGAAAAGTGGACGGCCGAACAGGCCGCCCGTTGCGGCGGTGATGTTTGTGCAAATCAAGCCGCAGAAGTTGTTAAAAATTATGAGCTTGTTCAAGATGAACAAACTTTGCAAAAATGGTGCGATTTAATTGTTAAAACCGGAAAGGTGGCAATTGATACCGAAACTACCGGACTGGATGCTTTTAAAGATAAAATTGTCGGATTTTCTTTGGCAACGGCTCCCGGAAAAGCCTGTTATGTGCCTTTGGCTCATCAATCGGCGGCCGGGGCAGGGGATTTGTTTAAACAAGCTCCCGACAATGCCGTCAAACAGCTTTCACCCGAGGTGGCCGCTAGATATTTAAAACCGTTGTTGACGGCTCGTTCGGTTTTGAAAATCGGGCATAATATTAAGTTTGATATGCACTTTTTAAGCCAAATCATCGGTGATAATGTTGATATTTTTCCCATTGAGGACACAGCCGTATTATCTTATGTGTTGGACAGCTCGGAGCATGGGCACGGACTTGATGAGTTGGCAGAAATTATGCTCGGCTATCAGACCGTAAAATATGAAGATGTTTGCGGCAGCGGAAAGAATCGGATAACTTTTGATAAAGTGCCGCTTGAAAAAGCTTTAGATTATGCCGCCGAGGATGCCGATATTACATGGCGATTATATGAAGTTTTAAAAAAGCGTTTGCTTGAAGAGAAAAAAATCAATATTTATGAAACATTTGATCGTCCGCTGATTGATGTTTTAAAAAATATGGAAGATGCGGGTATTATGTTAAATACCCGGGAGTTAATGGCTCTTAATGATGATTTTGATAAACAGTTAAAGACTTTGGAAGGGCAAATTTACGCATTGGCCGGAGAGGAATTTAATTTAGGTTCTCCCAAGCAGATAGGGGAAATTTTATATTCCAAACTGGGATTGAAAGGTAAAAAAACGGCCTCGGGAGGTTTTCAGACCGGAGCCGATGTTTTGGAAAAGCTGGCCGAAGAACACGAACTGCCGGCCAAGATTTTGGAGTGGCGGGGTTTTGCCAAGTTAAAATCCACTTATACTTCGGCATTGCTGGCTCAGATGGACGGTAACAATCGGGTTCATACCACTTTTAATCAGACGGTGGTTAATACTGGACGGTTAGCTTCTTCTAATCCGAATTTGCAAAATATTCCGATACGAACCGAAGAGGGCAAAAAAATCAGGAAGTGCTTTGTGGCTCGTCCGGGATATAAGATAATTTCAGCCGATTACAGTCAGGTTGAATTGCGGTTACTGGCGGCAGTGGCCGATGTTAAGGCCTTAAAGGAGGCGTTTGCTCACGGGGTGGATGTTCATGCGGCGACGGCTTCCAAAGTGTTTGGTGTGCCCTTAGATAAGGTAGATTCTAATTTGCGTCGTCATGCCAAGGCTATTAACTTTGGAATTGTATACGGTATTTCGCAATACGGATTAGCAAAACAAATAGATACCACTCCGGAAATTGCCAAGCAATACATAGATTCTTACTTTGCCACCATGCCGGAAATTAAAAAATATATGGCCGATACCATAGAGTTTGCCCATAAAAACGGTTTTGTTTTAACGCCGTACGGCCGCAAGTGTTCGGTTTTGGGGATTAACGACAAAAACAAACGGATAGTATCGTTTGCCGAAAGGGCAGCCATCAATGCTCCCATTCAGGGCGGGGCGGCCGATATTATAAAATTGGCAATGATTAAAATTTTTAACTTGCTTAAGGAAGGAAATTTTGCCACTAAAATGTTGCTTCAAGTTCATGACGAACTGATTTTTGAAGCTCCGGAACATGAGGCGGAACAGGTAGCAAAACTTATTAAAGATACCATGGAAAGCGTTATGGATTTTGATGTGGCTTTTGTTGCGGAAGTGGGCATCGGCGACAATTGGGCCGAAGCACATTAAAAACTCTTTAATAACAAAAAAATCTCGGATAGATTACCCGAGATTTTTTAAGTGCCTGTTTATTGAGCAATTAAGCGGCTTTGTCATTCTGATTACCGTTTAATTCCTCCAAAACCATCTTCTTTAAAGACACATTATCGGTTTTGCCGGTTGCCAATAACGGAATGTTATCCTTGTACATTATAATACGAGGCAGGAATAATTCCGACATACCGTTGTTTTTGATATATTCATGTAAAACATCTTGCTTTACTTGCTTGTTGTTGGTAACCAGTACAATCTGTTCGCCCTTGCTTTCATGCGGAATGGCCACAATTCCGTAAGCAAAGTCGGCTCCCATCCACTCATAGGCTTTTACAACCATCTCCAAAACGGCATTTAAAGATACCATTTCACCACCGATTTTGGCAAAGCGTTTAATGCGGTCTTTAATGTATACAAAGCCGATTTCATCAATATCTACCACATCTCCGGTATGATACCAACCGCCTTCTAACGGCACCAAAACTCCCGGATTATCCGGCATAATGTAACCTAACATTACATTAGGGCCTTTAACTACCAATTCGCCGCCTTTTTCAATGCCGGGAACCGGCTCAATTTTGTACTGTATGGCCGGTAATAATTTACCGATTGAACCGAAACGATTGAAAATGCTGTTGTTGGCGGTTACTACCGGCGAGCACTCAGTTGAACCGTAAGCTTCCATCATGCGAATCCCCATGCGTTCCATCCACATATTGCGGGTGTCCAGCTTAACGGCCTCGGCTCCGCCGAACATAAAGCGAATGTTATGAAAATCGTACGGGTGGGCAATTTTGCCGTAACCCCGGAAGAATGTATCGGTTCCGAACATTACCGTTGCTCCCAATTCATATACCAACTCGGCTACAATACGATAGTGCAGAGGTGAGGGGTATAAAAACAAACGCGAACCTTCAAGCAACGGAAATAAGGTGCCAACCGTTAAACCAAAGCTGTGGAACATCGGAAGTGCATTAAATACCAAATCGGTCATGTTAATAGTTTCCAATGCGGCCATTTGCTTGATGTTGGATATAATGTTGGCGTGGCTTAAAACTACGGCCTTAGGTGCTCCTTCCGAACCTGATGTAAACAGAATAACCGCCTTTTTATTGCCGCCGTCTTTGTGCGGAACTCTCTTGACTTTGTAACGCAAAAAAGCTCCGATTTTGGCCAGTAATCCAACTTTTTTAGCCATGGACTCTAAATAAAAAATTTCTATCCCGTTAGCCTTCATTACATCAATTATCGCCTCCAATTTGGCGTTTTTAATAAAAGTCAATGAAGTAATAATCAATTTAACTTGGGCCGTTTTGCACATAGATACCATGTTTTTGGCACCGACCGAAAAGTTAATCATAACCGGTACGCGTTCGTAAGCGGATAGTCCGAAAAATGTGCAAACAGCAGCTACCGTGTTGGGCAACATTAAGCCTACATGTTCAAAATGTCCGGTCTTTTTCTTAAAAAATCTGCCGAGGGCAAAAGATTTAATGATGATGTCTTTATACGAATTTGGCTTGCGTTGAATATCCTCCAAGACTTTAGGCCTTTTGAAGAAAAAGCCTTTTTTGGAGTACACCTTGGCGGTTTTCATTAACTGGGCAAATAACGAAATGTTCGGATTATAGTTAAACTCAAAGTGCATTTCACGCAAAATCTGATAAACTTCGTTGCTGATGTGGTCTCTTTGCCGACGCAATTCATCTTTTAACTTAAACGGACGAGGTTTTCCTACCGTAATCCGCATCTTAGGCAAAGGACGATGCGGTAATTTGCCCTTGGTTTTGGAAAAATAACCGTATTGCGGTCCGTCTATCCATATCGGAATCAAGGGAGCCTTGGATTTATCGGCTACCAAACCGGGAGCTTCGTAAATTTTCATTAAGCCGCCGCTTTCGGTAATCCGGCCTTCGGCAAAAATTACTACCAATCTTCCGCTGTCAACCTTGGCTATCAGCTCCTTGATGTCTCCCGGTTCAATCGGGTTAAAGAGCATTATGTCGGCAAAGTGCATAAAAAACCTTATCCACCGACGGCGATATAAGTGTCCGTTTAAGGCAAATACAGGATTGCCAGGTAAAAAAGCATAAAGCAGAATCGGATCTAAGTAGGATACATGGTTTGATACATATACACCTCTGGTCGGCAATCGCTTTAAATTAAATTCTATTTTACATCTGGTCTTGAAAATATAAAAGAATGTGCGTAAGCACCATTTAACAAAGTTATTCAATATTTTTACTCCACAGTTTTTGCATATAATGTTTTGTATACAAAAACATCAATTTTGTAAAGCTAAAAAATAGTATAGTGGAAAATTGCCAAAAAGCTATATGCTAACATATTGTTTTATCTGTATTCTTTTATTTTTTATCCAAAAAACTTTTTTATTTGCTTGCTTAATTATTTTTTTTTGATTATAACTCCCTCCGTAACATATTATGTACATTTATTTCAATATGCCGCAAATGTTACAAAATATTACAATAAATAATAAGTAAGGCATGGGGCATATTATGTTGCTTTGGATTAACAATAGAAGTGAATGAATAAATGAAAAATAATTTGACTTTAACTTTGACTGCCCTTGGTACAATTTTGCTGGCAGCCAATGCTCAAGCAGCCGGATTTCATTTAAGAGAACAATCTGCCGCTGCACAAGGTAACGCTTTTGCCGGTGCTACTGCCGGTGCCGAAAACGGTTCCTATGCTTATTTCAATGTTGCGGGTTTAACTCGTCAAAAAGGAACTCAGCTTAATATCGGAGGTACATATATTGCTCCGCGAGCTGAAGCTTCCAATGTAAAAGATGCTGACGACCACCGAGGCTCGGATGTGAATAATATTGTACACTCGGCTGTTGCTCCCAATGCAAGCATTTCTCACCAGATAAACGAAAAAGCTTTTATCGGTGTGGGCTTAAATGTGCCTTATGGTATGATTACCAAATATGATGAAGAGTGGGCAGGTTCCGATCACGGTATTACCTCTAAAGTTATATCGGCAACCGTTACTCCGATGTTTGCTTACAAAGTTACCGACAAACTTTCTTTGGGTGCCGGTTTGCAAATGCAGTATATAAGAGCTCGTTTGACTAACAGTGCATCGGCATATGGCGTTGATTTGGCAGCTATGGAAGGTGATGCTTTTGATGTAGGCTATCAATTAGGTGCTATGTACGAGTTTAATGATAAGACTCGTGTAGGTATTGCTTATCGTAGTCAAGTAAAGCACAAATTAAGCGGAGAAATTTCTGCCTCTGCATCACCAATCCCCGGCATTGATACCGTACTTAATCAAAATATTAACGCTCGTTTGACAACTCCGGAAATGTTGTCTATGGGTATTTATCATCAGTTAAATGATAAATGGGCGGTAATGGCCGAATATCAACGCGTATTCTGGAGCTCTTTTGAAACTTTGGATATTTACGGGGAAGATTATCCGTTTGTAAATTCTACCAAAGAAAAATGGCGTGATACCAATTTCTTTGCCGTTGGTGCTTCTTACCAGATTGATCATCAGTGGAAGTGGCGTTTAGGCTTGGCTTATGACCAAAGTGCCGTTCGTGTTCAACACAGAACTCCCAGAATTCCTGACTCTGATCGCATTTGGTATTCAACCGGTTTGAACTATCAGTATAATGATAAGCTTACTTTTGATTTGGCTTATACTTATATTAAGGCTCATAAGGCTCACTTAGCTACATCTCTGACCGGAAATATCGGAAGTCATGTAACGGCCGAATATACCAACTCGGTACAGTTGTTTGGATTGTCTTTAAATTACAAGTTCTAAACCTGATTTGGTCTTGATAAAGCGGCTCGTCATCTAAATCGGCGGGCCGCTTTTTGTAACAAGAAAACCACGCGTTAGAAGCTTGTTCTCACCCCTAAACAAAAAGAGGCTGCCTTTGGCAACCTCTTTGAAACTGGCGGGAGCGACGGGGCTCGTCTTGCTGCGTAAGTTTCGCAAATTTTACTTTGCTCAACAACTCCGCTTCGGTCACTTGTTTTCTAAAGTTTGCCGTTTGGGCATATACCCTCCGGCAAACTTAATAAAACTGCGTCTTTTTCGGTAAAAAACACCGGAGCAACGGTGTTTTTTCCTCTCAAAGCCCGCGACCGGGGTCGCGTGTTCTCGCCCCTAAACAAAAAGAGGTTGCCTTTGGCAACCTCTTTGAAACTGGCGGGAGCGACGGGGCTCGAACCCGCGACCCCATGCGTGACAGGCATGTATTCTAACCAACTGAACTACGCCCCCAGCTAATCACTGACAACCTTATACATAACAAAAATCCTAAATGCAAGACTTTTTTTTATATTTTTATAACTTTTTTTACATACCTTTTTAACATATTGTAAATACTTTATATTTATCTTTTTTCTGGTATAACTTTATTATCTGCTTGAAAATTTTAAATTCACAAGTCATTGTATTACAAGTTTGTGGAAAGGATGTTTGTAATGGATTTTCATAAAGCCAGAACTAAAGCCGCAAAAATGCGGCATCAACGCTTCTTGTTGTTTGTTTACGCTGTTGCCGTTACCGTGGCTCTGATTATATCAATTTGTCATAAATCACCGGTTGAAGCTTCAACCCCTAATGCTGAGCAAATGGCTGACCTTACTCCCGAAGAGTTTGCCGATTATCAGGATATGGCTATGGCTGATGATCTGAAACTTAATGCCGATAATGCCGAATCTAATGATCCGACAGTTGTCTTTCAGGAACCATCTTCCGAACCGCAAAATATGCAATCATTGTTGAATCCTACCAACTTCCAAATCAATGAAGATATTGTTACCGTTACTAAAGGCGATAGCTTTATCGGTATTCTGACCGGTATGGGTGTTGAATACGTTAAGGCTGATGAAATATATGATGCCTTAAAACAGGTTTATGATGCCCGAAACATTAAGGTCGGACAGGAAATGCTCATTACTTCTACCATTGACAGTAAGTATAATGAACTTGAGTATATAAATAAAATTGTTATAGAACCTCAACCCGGTACCAGATATATTGTTGAAAAACAAAATGATGATACTTATCAGTCCCGCATTGAAGAAGATGATTTGTCGGTTAGCGTTAAAGGTATCCGCGGCGTTGTGAACGGTAATTTGTCATCAGCCATGCGGGAAGCCGGAGTGCCTAACAATATTATCGGTAATTTTATTAACATTTTTGCCTTTAGTCTGGATTTTAGCCGTGATATGCGTGCCGGTGATAAATTTGAAGTCCGTTATGAAGAACAACTTGCTCCCGACGGAACTTTGGTTAAAACCGGAGATATTCTTTATGCCGCTCTGGAGTTAAGAAACGATACTTTGGAGCTTTATCGTTTTGAAGATAAAAACGGTAATGTTGATTACTACGATGAAAAAGGCCGAGCTTTGAAAAAATCTTTGGATAAAAAGCCCATGGAATTTAAAAGAGCTCGTATATCTTCCCGCTTTGGCAGACGTTTCCACCCTATATTGAAAACATATAAAAATCATGATGGGGTTGACTACGCTGCTCCTACCGGAACTAAAGTTTATGCCAGTGCCGATGGTGTGGTTACCATGTCAAAATGGTACGGTGGCTACGGTAATTATGTAAAAATCAGACATAATTCCGAGTATTCTACTGCTTACGGACACTTAAAATCTTTTGCTAAGGGGATTCGTCCCGGTGTCAGAGTAAAACAAGGCCAGGTGATTGCTTATGTCGGTAATACCGGACGTTCTACCGGTCCGCATTTGCACTTTGAGGTTATTCAAAACGGCCGCAAAGTTGATCCGTTAAAAATCAGAGCCGCAACCGGTGAAAATCTGAAAGGTAACAAGCTGGCGGAATTTAAAAAAGTGGTGGCTGAAATTAAAGCCGATGCCAATAATGAAAAAGAAGTTGCCACCAACACACAAACTGATCAGATTGGACAACTTATTGATAGTGTTGCAAATAATCCCGATAAAATATAATTTGTTGGCAATTTGATTTTATTTTGTTGACACTTTTTTGCCTTATGATATTTTACTTCCAACCATAACTTTATTTTAAGGAGACTGAAAATGGAATTAAAAGGTTCTAAAACCGAAAAGAACTTGATGGAAGCTTTTGCCGGCGAATCTCAAGCTCGCAATAAGTATACTTACTATGCTTCCAAAGCTAAAAAAGAAGGCTATAACATTATTGCCGATAAGTTTGAACAAACGGCCAATAATGAAAAAGAGCATGCTAAAATTTGGTTCAAACTGTTGCATGGCGGTGAGGTTCCCTCTACAATTGAAAACTTAAAAGATGCTGCGGCAGGTGAAAATTATGAGTGGACGGATATGTATGCTCGCATGGCCAAAGAAGCTCATGAAGAAGGCTTTACCAAAATTGCCTACTTGTTTGAAGCCGTTGCTAAAATTGAAAAGGGCCATGAAGAAAGATATCAGGCTTTGTTAGATGCTCTGTGCGAAGGCAAAATTTTTGAACGGCCTACCAAGGTTATTTGGGAATGCGGTAATTGCGGACATAGAGTAGAAAGCCCCAAGGCTCCGGAAAAATGTCCGGTTTGCGATCATCCGCAAGCTTATTTCTTTGAATTACAAGAAAAATTTTAATTGTAATTGATGTAAAAACAACAAGCTCCGCTGTTAAAATAGCGGAGCTTGTTGTTTTTAGTCATTTATTTTGTAGGTAACATAAAAGTTACATTTTTCAGATTCGGCACAATAGGAGCACCGAGATGCAATTTCGTCTAATGTAATGTCTTTTAGACACGGTTTACTTGAAGTTCCGCAATATTTATCGCCGTAAAAATGATGTCCGTATTGGGTGGGATTATCGGTGGTAAATTTTTGCACAGCCGTTCTTTCAATAAGTTCATGAAAATTTTTTATGGTAGAGGTAATGTTTTGACATATATCAAAGGTATTGTTACTGTTGATATTATAACTTAATATTATGGTACTACATTTATCAACGCAATCATTAGTAGCTATCGCAAT
>CALXTJ010000039.1 GCA_944391375.1 uncultured Alphaproteobacteria bacterium | reverse complement strand
CTTCGGAAGGGGAAAAATGGGAATGGCTTATTTCCGGCGGCAAAAGCAATTATTATTCTGAAAAACTTAATAAATTGAATATAACCAAAATGCACGAGCGTTGTGAAGTTTGTGATTCCCAATCCACCACTTGTTACATGAATATTGCTTTTGGAAAATGAAATCCTGCTTGCTTATTGCATTTTTAACTTGAAAAATTAAACTTTAATGATAAATTAACTCCCGATTAAAGGTTTTATTTTAATGCCCGTGCGGGGCGGTCCGCACACTTTTTGCCGATGCTTTGTTTGGCGAATCGGCAGAAATTAACTCTTTTAGGAAGGATTATAATATGGTAGTTCGTGTTGGTATCAATGGTTTTGGTCGTATCGGCCGTTTGGTATTCCGTGCCGCTCAAACCAGAAATGATATTGAAATCGTCGGCATTAACGACTTGATTGATGTTGATTATATGGCTTATATGCTTAAATATGATACAATGCATGGCCGCTTTAACGGCACTGTTGAAGTAAAAGACGGTAAATTGGTCGTAAACGGTAAAGAAATTCGTGTTACCGCTGAAAAAAATCCGGCTGATTTGAAATGGAACGAAGTTAAAGCTGACTATGTTGTTGAATCTACCGGCTTGTTCTTAACCAAAGAAAAAGCTCAGGGACATATTGATGCCGGTGCTAAATATGTTGTTATGTCGGCTCCGTCTAAAGATGATACTCCGATGTTTGTTTGCGGCGTTAATACCGACTCCTATGTTAAAGGTACTCAGTTTGTTTCTAACGCTTCTTGCACCACTAACTGCTTGGCTCCTATTGCCAAAGTATTAAACGATAAATTCGGTATTAAAGAAGGTTTGATGACTACAGTTCACTCCACTACCGCAACTCAAAAAACCGTTGACGGTCCTTCCGCTAAGGATTGGAGAGGCGGTCGTGCCGCTTCGGGTAATATTATCCCCTCTTCTACCGGTGCCGCTAAAGCCGTCGGTAAAGTTATTCCGGCCTTAAACGGTAAATTAACAGGTATGTCCATGCGTGTTCCAACTTTGGATGTTTCCGTTGTTGACTTAACCGCAAACTTGGCTAAACCTGCTACTTATGATGAAATCTGCAAAGCTATGAAAGATGCTTCCGAAGGTGAATTAAAGGGTATTTTGGGTTATACCGAAGATGCCGTTGTTTCTTCCGACTTCTTGGGTGATGCTCACACTTCCATCTTTGATGCTAAGGCCGGTATTCAATTAACCGATACTTTTGTTAAAGTTATCAGCTGGTATGATAATGAATGGGGTTATTCCAACAAGGTTCTTGACCTTATTGCCCACATGGCTAAAGTAAACGGATAATTTTTAAATTTATCCCCGCTTGATAATGATATTTTTCTTTTGATGATTATATCATTATCGGCGGGGATATCTTTTATAAGGAAAAATTGATGCAAAATTACAGAACAATTGAAGATTTAGATAACTTAAACGGCAAGGTTGTTATGCTCCGTGCCGACTTAAATGTACCGATGGATGAAAATTTTAAAGTTACCAATACCGCTCGTATTGATCGTACCGTACCGACCATTAAATATTTAATGAATAAAGGGGCTAAAGTTGTGGTAATTTCTCACTTTGGTCGTCCAGAAGGTAAAGGCGATATGAAAAATTCTTTAAGTCATGTTGCTCCCGAATTACAAAAAGCCTTAGGCTCAAAAGTGGTATTTGTTAAGGATTGTATCGGCCCCGAAGTTGAAAAAGCCATTAAAAATATGAAAAATGACGAAGTTTTGCTCTTGGAAAACTTACGCTTTTACGATGAAGAGAAAAAAGGCAATGCCGATTGGGCCAAAGAATTGGTTAAACCAGCCGATGTTTATGTATCCGATGCCTTTTCCACCGCTCATCGTGCCCACGCTTCCATGGTAGCCGCCGCCGAACAAATTCCTTCGGTTATGGGCTTGTTGATGGAAGAGGAAGTTGATGCCTTGACTAAAGGCTTAAATAACCCCGAACGCCCGTTAATGGCTATTGTCGGCGGTTCTAAAGTTTCTACCAAACTGGATTTGTTAAATAACTTAGTTAAAAAGGTCAACAAACTCGTTATATCGGGTGGTATGGCTCACACCTTTTTAAGAGCTAACGGTATTGAAACCATAAATGAAAATAATTCTTTGGTACAAATGGATATGCTTGATACCGCCAAAGAAATTACAAAAACGGCTCAGACCAACAACTGTGAAATTATTTTACCGGTTGACTTGGTTGCCGCCAAAGAGTTTGCTCCCAATGCCGAACATAAAACCGTTGACTTACAACACATTCCGGCTGAAGGTTGGCACTTGTTGGATGTCGGTGAAAAAACCATTGCCCAAATCAATGCTAAATTGGAAGAATGCAAAACTTTGGTTTGGAACGGTCCTTTAGGCGTTTTTGAAATGAAACCTTTTGATAACGCTACCAATAAAGTTGCTCAAAAGGCTGCTGAGTTGACTTTGGCCGGTAAATTGACCTCCGTTGCCGGCGGCGGTGATACCGTTTCGGCCTTGGCTAATGCCGGTGTGGCTGATAAATTTACCTACATATCCACTGCAGGTGGTGCATTCTTGGAGTGGATGGAAGGTAAAGAACTCCCCGGTGTTGCCGTTATGAAAAAATAGTACCCAGTACTATACTTAATATCAAAAGAGATGCTGTTTCTTGGCATCTCTTTTTTATTAAACCCTTGATAATTATCTATAAATCGGCTTTTGCAACATCATGCAACATTTTGTTAATAAACATACCTACCCTAAAGTTTATATTTTAGTTGCTTTTTTATAATTTGGTTGTAGTATACCTATGTAACATTTTATATGTTATGTATCAAAAACAGATAAAGGAGTTTATCATGAATTATAAAACTATGTTAATGGCAAGTGCTGCCGTTTTGTTTACATCTCAAGCTATGGCTGCTGATATTACCAATCCGTTTTTTACACCTGCTAAAGGTCAATTTACATCGGATACCAGCGTAGAATATGCTCGTGAAAAATTAGATAACGATGTCGTAACCGAAGAATATTCCGCTGCTGAAACTTTGGAATATGGTATTACTGATGAAATCAGCGTTAACGCAACGATTGCCAACTTGTTTGATACTCAAGGTGAATTTAACAATGATCACAACTTTGCATATCAATTAGGCGCAAAATATACTACTCAATATAACAATTTGTGGGTACAAGCCGCAGTTAGTTATTTAACATACGAACCGCAATCTTGGCTTGGCCGTTCGGCAACTAACGATTGGTACAAGGAATTAGGCGGTGAGGTAAAAGTCGGTTATGAACTTTGCAATGGTTTGACACCTTATATGTCTTATACTATTTCCGGAAATATTGATGACAGTAATCGTGAATTAGATCAATCCGTTAAAGCCGCTGTTTACAAAAACTTCGGTAAGTACGCTCTTGATTTAGGTTTGCGTTATAACTTCAATACCGATGGCAAAAACACCAATGATTTGTGGGCTGAAGCCAAAGCCGATTACTACTTAACCGATAATTTGGCTCTCGGCGTATTCGGTGCTTATCAATTGGATGGCACGGGTACCAAAGATGTTGATTACAACTACACCGCCGGTGCTCATGTAAAAGTATTGTTCTAATAAACAGAACATTTAAAAGGGGGATGTTTTCACATCCCCTTTTTTATTACTTTTTATACCTGTTCATAAATAGTTAATTATGTTGATTTATGCTTGTTTCTCTACGATTATGCTTATACTGTGTCATACGAGGTTAATATGGGTTATAATATATATAAATTATATATTGCTGCATTTTTTAAATCTCAAATGCTGCTTACTCCGGTTTTGTTACTTTTTTATTTAAGTAATGGACTGACTGTCGGTGACTATTTTTTATTCCAGGGAATTATGACTCTTCTGACTTTGTTTCTGGAAATACCTATCGGCTACATAACAGACAGAACATCTATAAAAACTATATTCTCATTATCTTTGCTGTTCCTTATCCTTAGATCGTTAATTTGGATTTTTTATTCCGGATATTTTGCCGTTTTAATTGGTGAAATGTTTTATGTGATATCTAAAATTTGTTTTGATTCAATAAATTCTTCTTATATATTTTTAATCCTGAAACAACAAAATAAACCTTCTAAAATGGAAACCGTTTATGGACATATTAACTTTATAATGTACTTATCAACGGCTATTGCTTCAATTTTGGGAACTTTTTTGTTTGATAAAATCGGTATTACCGTACTACTGTCATTAGAGGTTTGCCTGTTTACCATTGCCTTTATATTTGTTTTGACATTACCTGCCATAGAAAAGCAAAAACACCATAAAAAAAATCTTAAATACAAATTTACATTGTCTTTTCATGCGGAAAAATGTTTTCAGGTACTCAAATATCTTTTCCATAAACCTTCCGTGTTTTGGTTGATGCTTTACTCTGCCCTATTAGTGGCTCTCTCTAATTTTTTCTTCTGGTCATTTCAACCTTTATTGAAAATGAGTGCAATGCCTATAGCCTTGTTCGGAGTTGTTATGTTCATCAATAATTTTATACGTTGTTTATCAAGTTATTATGTGCCTAACATAAAAAAATTGTTCGGAATGTTTAATTTGGGAAAAATAATATATGTAGCAGAAGCTAGCAGTATTTTATTGCTGTTGTTTTCTTTGATAAATCATCGTTTAAATATAGTCGTGATTCTATGGCTTTGTATATGTATAGGACTGCAATTAGCTTTTACAATTATGCATATAAGCCGATTACAAAAAATAATTTTATCCCCAATACGCAACACATCCTCGGCAATCAATATGATGATTGCCAGACTGTTTACTGCCTCATTACTTATTGGTGCTAAATTTTTACTTAGTTATTATCCTATAACATATATAATCTTGATATATCTGTGCATCCTTCTCATTCCATTGGGAGCCGGTTTGCTTTATAAGATATCTTTTTATAAACTCCGTTAGCTTGACGGTACTTTTGTAATAATAAGTTTATATACTTATCAAACATTTCTCCTACTTTATTCAATGTAAAATGTTGCATTGTAATCTCATGAGCTTTTTTAGCTTTAGCTTCCCGTTCTTCAGGATGTTCCAAATAATATTTTACTAATTGTGCCAGCTCTTGTTCATTTTTGTACATAGGTATACTGTCTTGGTATATTTTTTCTATTGACGGAAGATAGTCCGAAATTAAAAAACCTCCACTGGCCGTAACATCATAAATCCGGTTAGAAACAAAATCATCATTTTCCATATCTTCCCTATGATCGTTCAATACTATCTTAGCGGAAGAATAATATTTATGTAACTCATTATTATCAATATAACTGCCTTTGTAATATTCCTTTATTTTAGGATTGTCCTCAAAATATTTTTCCCAATATTTGCCGTAAACATCTATATCTAAACCCGTCCGGGAGGCGTAAAGAACCGCTTTTCTAACACCGTAATAAGCACTTCCGACAAACAATACTTCACTTTTGATAGTATCACTTTTTTCCGGAAAAAATATGTCTATGGTGGTAAATTGCGGAATATATACTGCATTGATACCTAATTTTGACATCTTTTTTACATACTCTTCCGAACCTACTGCAACCAAATCAAACTTTTTATATACATCTATATCGTTTTTTGACATCTCATCTACCGAAGGATACAATAAATAGGCTATGTTTATTCCCGATATATTGGGGTAAAAATTTATCCATCCTAATAAATATATATTTATTGATTTTCCTAAATATTCAAAGTTTTTCTTTCGGTAGTAGTTATTTGTTGAAAAAATTTTTACTTTTCTTCCCGAATTTTTAAAATAGGCTTTTAAACTTTGGCCTATGTAATATTCGCCATTATACCTGGCTTTTGACGGAATTATAATGTTAATGTTTTTTTCATTGATAGATTGCAAACGCGGGTTTACATAGTAAGGATTATACATTGCCTTAAAATAGGTTATGTCACTTGAAGCATTTTGATGGTGTGAAAAAATAAACCACCCCATAACAGCCACAACAATTGCAAAAAAATATTTTTTATATTTAAATATAGTCTTCATCTTTTTTGTATCCCATCATTTGTTTTGGTTTAATATTATAAAAATCGTAAATATATGCCCCTTGCCTAAAAGTAAATAAATATTTGTCGGAAAATACCGATAAAAAATTTGATGCAACAGCTTCTTGTAATGAATCCTTGATGGTTTTGTTATATAATATTATATAATCGTAATTGTCGTTTTCTATTATGTAATTATTGTTCTTATCATGTTTGCTTAAAAAGCTTACTCCTTTAGTTTTACATAGAATCCAACTTAGAGAAATAATATCTTGTATATTACCGATATATAAAATATTTGCCCCTTTTACATCATTTATAACTTTGGTCAACTTTTCCGATCCCTCAAGAGAAAAAACACTGCGGCGACTAAAATCGGTCATAAACACATTGGCAACAACCAAAATACTTAAAATATAAAATCTGCCGACTTGCTTAAGCCTTAAAACTTCAAGCACCTTGTTTATACCGTATATTATCAAAATACACAGCATCGGTACCAAGGGTGAAAAATAGCGGGAGTTAAATTCGTACATTTCCGGAAAAATCAGCCCTAAACATATAGCACATGGTATTGTGTATAACAATAAAAACGCTTTATCATTTGAGACTTTATCCGCACCGTACATTTTAACGAATAAATATAAAAACACCACAACTAATATAAAATATTTTATCGGAAGTGCATCCAGTGCTAAAATATGATACAGCACCAGTTCAAACGGCCGGCTTAATAATTGTGCCAAATTGGTAAGATAATAATATAGTGAGCGTCCTAGAGCCTCAGTACCTCTTTGCGAGTGTAACAAAACATCGGCAGCCGGAAAACATATAATAAAAAAGCTTATAACACTTGCAACCATCAATAGAGCATATTGCCACAACAACTTAAAATTTTTATTTTTTAGAAAAATAAAGCAGGTCACGCCACTTAAGAAAAAGGCATTTACCAACAAGTAATAATGTGTTAAATATCCCAGAACTGCTGCCAAAAATATTTTGGTAAAAATTTTACCGTCAAATTTATTCTTTTCCAAAAGTTGGATATGCTCCCAAAACAACCATAAGCTTAAGCACATTTGCAACATATATGAACGTATATAAACCGCCATACTGAGAGTAGCCAAGCAAAAGCCAAAAAAAATAACACTCAGGTAACTTATATTTTTATTGCTAAAAATTTTTTGTGAGATTTTATAAATAAACAACAAGCTTATAATTAGTGATATAATGTTAATCGGCAGCCCTAACCATTTACTGAAAGTATCCGGAAAAAAAGAACATATGGTATGTAATATTGCAAAATATAAGGGCGGGTGTGCATCTTTTTCCATGTTATGCCACAGATTTACATAATCAAAACCCAAGCCTTTTTTTACAACAATATAATTATGGAAATCCGTACCCTCATAGGTTTTATTATAGGCTGATTGATGAACATCCTCAAAATAGGTATTCACGCCTTTAAATAAAAAAGGACCGCTCCTGCTATTGGCCGATCCAAAAGAATAAATTTCATCAACATGGAAATCATTCTTTTGCGTAAAGTGATACACTACGCAAATGACATTAAGCAAAATGATAAAAATCAAAAAATCAGAGGTAAATATCTTTCTTATATTCTTACCTAAATTGTTCTGCATGAACTACTCCGCCTTTTTTGATTAAATTGGCTTTGCCTCTGTCTAACTTAATTTTGGAATCTTGACCTAAATTCCTTTCATAAATTTCTCCCATATTGCCGACATTGCCTACCGCCTGACGAACCCATTGCGGCTTTAATCCCAATGACAACCACAACAAATCATCATCCCCAAGCAAGTTACGAGCCGATATATCTTCATTACCGATTAAAATTCCTACATTCTTTTGGCTTACACCCATATCTTCTGCCAAATACAAGGCATTTAACGCCCACTTTAATGCTATCCGCAGTTTGTTATTATCCTGGCTTACAAACGCATAGACCGGTTTATAGGCAAACTCCTCGGGCAAAATCTGCACCCCTTTTTGCGGACTTTCCATTAACATACCTTCCAACAACATCCCGCGGCTGGTTATCAGCTCACACCGTTTTAACAAAAATGCCTTTTTGGCCTTATCCGGAGAATTAAAAGGTAAAATTTGTAAGTCTAAGCCGTATTTTAAATTATACTCCTTCAAATTATCCAAATAATCCGAATCGGTGGATACGCAAACTCTTTTGCCCTTAAAATCGTCCATGGATTTTATGCCCTCGGGAGCATCTTTAGCCGCAAACATTTGCCTGTCATAGTAAAGTAATCCTATGGCTTCGGCTTGCTGTTTGGCCTCCACTCCGGCCGAAAATACTCCGCCGCTTAACATAACATCTATCAAACCACCTTTTAACGAGCGGCCGACATTATACGGTCTGACATCTACCATCTCAAAACGGCTGCCGTCACCGTAAATTGCCCAGGCAAAAGCTCGGCAAATATCTGCATCAAAGCCTTGCCACTCTCCGTCTTGTTTATAGGCGTATGATTTAACGCTTAAATCACTGCCGCAGCGAATCACTTCCGTATTAAGTATCGGTTTTA
This sequence comes from uncultured Alphaproteobacteria bacterium, assembly GCA_944391375.1. Taxonomy (GTDB): domain Bacteria; phylum Pseudomonadota; class Alphaproteobacteria; order RF32; family CAG-239; genus CAAFZY01. The sequence continues at coordinate 3,587 of CALXTJ010000039.1, read as the reverse complement.
ATGTGGTATTTATGGCATAGGCCCTGCCCGCCAGCAATACTCCAAAAATTATTGCTAAAGATGACTTTAATTTCATTTTATTAACCTTTATATGTTAAGCTCTTCTTGTTTGATAACTTATGTTAAGGTATTTTTTATGAAAAGTAAGTTTTTTTTACAACTTATCACCGCTGTTTTTGCTTTATGTACTTTCGTTACCGCTGCAAAAGCCGCTCCGGTTGAAGAACAACAAGCCGTATCGTGGGCCGAACAAACCGGTCAGCAACTCATTGCCGCACTCGGAAATCCTGACTTACAAAACAAATATCATACCTTGGATAAAATGTTTGGCAGTGATGTTGATACAACTTATATTGCCAAATTTGTTATCGGCAAATATTGGAAGCTTTTTAATCCCGAACAAAAGCAATCTTATCTTTCCTTATTTAATCGTTATGTTTTGAGCCTTTATAAAAACTATCCCTTAGATTTTGATACCGACGGTATTGATTTTGAAATTACTTCGGCTCGTATCAACGGTAAATTTACCGATGTCTTTTGCAAAGTAGACTTGCCTGAAAATCTTTCTTCCGAAAACTTAAATTATATTATGTTGGAATTTAAAATTGCTCAAACCGACGGCAAAATTAAAATTTATGATTTAAAAATCGGCGAAAGCAGCCTGCTTTTGACCTATCGCAACCGTTTTTACACCATGATGGCGGAAGCCGATGAAGATGTAAGTTGGTTTTTGGAAGATTTGGAAATGCTTACCGTTTCCAATGAACAAAACGCTCAGCAAAAATTGCTGTATCAATAAGTATTTTAAAGTTGAAATTATCTGACAATCCGTATAACATACTTCCGATTTTTTTATAAAAAGGCAAAGGAAATGACAAATATTAAAGTAAGGTTTGCACCCAGCCCGACGGGATATATGCATATCGGCAACACTCGTACGGCTTTGTTTAACTGGTTATGGACCAAAAAAATGGGCGGTAAATTTATGCTCCGCATTGATGATACCGATTTTGCCCGTTCTAAAAAAGAATATGAAGATTCTTTACGAGAATGTCTTATCTGGCTCGGCTTAACCTGGGATGAAGAGGCTCGGCAATCGGCTCGTTTTGACCGTTATAACGAAGTTACCGAAAAGCTTAAAGCTCAAGGCCGAATTTATCCTTGCTACGAAACTCCCGAAGAATTGGAATTTAAACGCAAGCATGCCATGGCCAAAGGCCTACCCCCGATTTATGATCGCCAAGCTTTACATTATACGCAACAAGATATTGCCCGCTTTGAAGCCGAGGGCAGAAAACCTCACTATCGTTTTAAATTGCTGGATGGTGAAATTGCTTGGGATGATGCCATAAGAGGGCACATTAAATATGAAGCTCAAAATTTAAGCGATCCGATTATCATTCGTGAAGACGGCTCTTATTTGTATCATTTGCCGTCGGTGATTGACGACTGCGATTTCGGGATTACCCATATTGTAAGGGGTGAAGACCATGTTACCAATACCGCCTCACAGATTCAGATGTTTGAGGCTATCGGCGGCAAAGTTCCGACTTTTGCCCACTTGCCGCTTTTAACCGGTAAAGAAGGCAAGCTATCCAAACGCTTGGGCAGTTTAGGCGTGCGTGAGCTAAAAGCCGAAGGTGTTGAAAATATGGCTATTTGTTCATTTTTGGCCAAACTCGGCACTTCAGAATCCATTGAGCCGTTCTATTCCTTGGAAGAACTGGCACAAACTTTGGACTTTACCAAAATCGGACGAGCTCAGCCCAAGTTTGATGAAGCCGAATTAAAGCACTTTAACTTAAAATATATTCGTCATTTGCCTTATGCCAATGTGGCTCAAAGAATCAACGGCAGCGAAGATTTTTGGAATAAAGTTCGGGCCAACTTAAATACCGTGGATGATTTTAAGTTGTGGAACAACATCTGCAACGGCGAAGTTCAGCCGATTATGGAAGATACTTCGGTTACCGATGCCGGTGCCGAGTTGTTACCGCAAGAGCCATGGAATGATGAAACTTTTAATTTGTGGATGAACGAAATTAAAGCCAAAACCGCCAAAAAAGGCAAAGAGTTGTTTCATCCCGTCCGCAAGGCCTTAACCGGTTTGGATAACGGTCCGGAATTGAAGGTTTTGTTGCCGCTTATCGGTTATGATAAAGTATTAAAACGTCTTAAAGGACAAAAAGCTTAAAGGAAAACAAAATGACAACGATTTATTTGCATAATACCTTAAAACAACGCAAAGATGAATTTACACCGATTGATGCAAACAATGTGCGTATGTATGTTTGCGGTCCGACCGTTTACGACAGAGCTCATTTAGGCAATGCCAAAACTTCGGTTGTTTTTGATGTGTTATACAGATTGTTGTGTCAGATTTACGGTAAAAATCATGTAACTTATGTATCTAACATTACCGATGTTGATGATAAAATTTTAGCCAAGCACCAACAGACCGGCAAGCCGATACGCGAAATTACCGAACAAACTTATAACTGGTACATTGAAGACATGGCCAAGCTTAATGTTTTGAGCCCCAACTATCGTCCGCGAGCTACTGAATACATTGCCGAAATGATTGAGCTGGTTAAAAGGTTGCTTGCAAACGGTCATGCTTATGAAGCTCAAGGCCATGTATTATTTGATGTAGATTCCATGCCCAACTACGGCTTTTTATCCGGTCGTTCCATGAAGGAAATGTTAGCCGGTGCCCGCATTGAAGTTGCCGATTACAAAAAGAATCCGGCCGACTTTATTTTGTGGAAGCCATCAGATGCCGACCAACCGGGTTGGGACAGCCCATGGGGTTACGGGCGTCCGGGATGGCATTTGGAATGCTCGGCCATGAGCTCCAAATTACTCGGTAATGATTTTGACATTCACGGCGGCGGAGCCGATTTAATCTTTCCGCACCATGAAAACGAGTGTGCCCAATCCACCTGTGCCTTTGAAGGTTCGCATTTTGCCCACTACTGGGTACATGCCGGCATGTTGATGGTTGACGGTGTAAAAATGTCAAAATCTTTAGGCAACTTCCACAATGTGGACGAGATATTGCAAAAATATCCGGCCGAAGCCTTAAGACTGTTGTTTTTAACTACTCATTATCACCAGCCGTTTAATTTTACTTTCAGCGGCTTGGAACAATCTAAAGCCGTGCTTGATAAATTTTACAATGCCTTACTTAAAGTTTCGGATATTGAGGCTTTACCCGGCCAACCCAATAACAAGCTTGTGGAAGCTTTGGCCGATGATTTAAATACTCCGGCAGCTCTGGCGGTTTTACATGAGCTGGCAGGAGATTTAAACAAAGCCGAAACGGAACAGGAAAAAGCTCGTTTAAAGGGTGAATTTTTGGCCAGTGCCGAACTGCTCGGACTTTTGTACCAAACACCTGAGGCTTGGTTTAAGGGCGGAATGAGCGATGATGGTAACGAAGCCAAAGAAATTGAGGCCAAAATTGCCGCACGAACCGAAGCCAAAAAAAATAAAGATTGGGCAACTGCCGATAAAATTAGGGAAGAATTAAAACTTCAAGGCATTATCTTGGAAGATTCTCCGACCGGCACAACCTGGAAAAAAGC
>CALXTJ010000038.1 GCA_944391375.1 uncultured Alphaproteobacteria bacterium | reverse complement strand
GAAACACTAGAAAAAGTTCAACTTAATGACCAAAATACGGCTATATATGAACGTCTCAAATCAATTATCCCGATTTTGGAGAGCCGAGTAAATGGAGTTGGTGCTATCGTATGTAATCCTTCGTATTTAAATAATATAAATTCATATTTAAACAATATCCAGAGTTATGTAGATGGCGATATATCGAGCCCAGCATCGGGATATTTTAATAATATTCCTAACCAAATTGATAACATTATTTCTCAGCTTATATATATTCCAGATGTTAATAAGGTAACCACAAAACAATCTCTCAATCAGCTAATTGATAGTTATAAGCGACAAAATGAAAATGTTATTGCTCAAATTAATTCTGAAAAAAAGAGTCTAGAAGATGAAGTGCTAACTCTAAAACATCAAGTAGATGAATTAAAAACTCAAATCAATACAAAAGAAAAGGAGTTAGTAAGTCTATCGGAAAGTTTTGAGAAAAAATTTACAGATGCAGAAAAATCTAGAAGTAATGCATTTAGTGTTACACAAAGGGATATTCTACAATCTTGGGATGATGCAGGTAAAAAATATGCTGAAAAGATAAAAGCTTCTGAAGAAGAGATACAAACAAAATTTAATGAAAAATCTGTAGCTCTAGATAATCAAACAAAAGAAATAATTTCAGAACTAGAAACTCGTAGAGATGAAATAAATAAAATATATGGTTTAGTTGGAGAAGTTGTTTCTTGTGGTGAATATAAAAAATATGCTGAAGAAGAACATAAAAAAGCGAACAATCTATTTTGGATTTCATTTGGGTTGTTTTGTATGGCTTCAATAGTAATGATTGTAGCTTTAATTTTTGAAATGTGTAGCGAAGGTGAATTTTCTTGGTGGACTGTCTTAACACGTTTACCAATAGCAGTGGTCCTGTTATTACCAGCTTTCTATACAGCTATTGAAGCACGAAAGAGAAGGAACCAAGAAATTTTACTTAGAGATTTTGAAATTAAAATAGCTAATGTCGATCCTTACCTTAAAAATATTGATTTTGTAGAATCGGAAAGAGAAGCAAAACAAAATATTCCAGAAGGCAGCAAAACAGCAAGAGAATTAAAACTCGAACTCGCAAAAGAATTTTTCGGGAGACATGAAGTAAAAGATACTGATAATATTGTTATTCCTAAAGATATGATTGATTTGTTAGAAAAATTTATGCGTTTTTGTGATAAAAAGGATAAATAACGATGCAATTGAAACAATATCAAATTAATACCCTCAATGTATTACAAAAATTTTTTGAAACAGCTCGTATATGCGGTGCAAAAAATGCATTTGAACGTATTACTTCTGAGCCAGAAATAAAAAATAGATTGTCTAAACTTGCATCGGATTATATGGTTTGGGATAGCATACCGAATACCCCCAGAATATGTTTAAAAGTACCAACAGGTGGCGGAAAGACTATTTTAGCAGCTCATTCAATTAAAATAGCTTCTGAAACTTGGTTGGAGAAAGACTTTCCGTTTGTTTTGTGGTTTTGTCCGTCTGATACTATTAGGAAACAAACTTCAGAAGCTCTGAAAAATCCTCGGCATCCATATAGAGAAGCGTTGGATGAACAATTTAATTCTAAGGTAAAAGTTTTTGATATTGATGAAAAGTTTAATATACGAGAAAGTGATATTGAGCAAAATTTGTGTATTGTTGTATCTACCATACAAGCCTTTAGTAAAAAAGATACATCAAAGTATAATGTTTATAAACATAACGAAAACTTTGAACCACATTTTTCACATATAACTGCAACAGAAGGTATGGAAAAAGATGAAAACGGAAAATTAAAGTTTTCTTTTGCAAATTTGCTATATTTTCATAGACCGATTATGATTATTGATGAAGCACACAATACTGTTACGAATTTAAGTGCAGAAATGCAAGGACGTATTAATCCTTCGGCCATTATTGAATTTACGGCAACTCCACGTTTGAAAAATAATACTTTATACAATGTTAGAGCCACGGAACTCAAAGAAGAAGAAATGATAAAACTTCCAATTGTGTTGACGGAACATAACAATTGGGAATTCGCTGTAACAGAAGCTATTGCTAAAAGAGCCGAGTTAGAAAAAGCTGCAGAATATGAAAAAGATTATGTACGACCGATTTTGTTGTTTCAAGCACAAGACAAAGATGGTGAAGTAAATGTAGAGGTGTTGAAAAAACATTTAGTAGAAGTGCAAAACATTCCTGAAAATGAAATAGCAATTGCAACAGGAGAGCAAAAAGAACTTGATGGGATAAATGTTTTTGATGCAAACTGTCCTATTAGATATATTATTACTGTGCAGGCATTAAAAGAAGGTTGGGATTGTTCTTTTGCGTATGTTTTATGTTCGTTAGCAAATGTACATAGTGATACAGCGGTTGAACAGTTATTAGGTCGAGTTATGCGTATGCCATATGCAAAAAGTCGTAAAATTTCGGCTTTAAACAAGGCTTATGCATATGTATTGTCTGCAAAGTTTGGAGATTCAACCGAATGTATTGTTAAAAAACTTGAAAATAAAGGATTTTCAGATGAAGAAGCTTTGTCTGTTGTGGAACAAAAACCAGCGGATTTTGGATTGTTTGGTGTAAAATCTCAAAACAAAATCGTGTTAAGTCCAGAAACTGTTATCGAGCAAAAGGTATTACCAAAAACAATTACTTTGCAAAAAGAGAGTGATGGATCACAAAGTCTTTGTTTTATAGCAGAAACCAGTAAAGAAGAAATTGAACAAATTAAGCCATATTTAGATGATATAAAAGTATTTGAGTTAGAAACTAAATTTGCAAACTACAAACAAACACTTAATGAGCCTTGTCCTGCTAAAAGTGGAGAAAAATTTAAAGTTCCTTGTATGATGGTTGAAGTGCAAGGACAACTTGAGTTTGCTGATGCGGAGGTTGTTTTTGAAGATTTTGACTGGAATCTTGAAGATTATGCATCATACAAACTTGAAGCTGAAGAATTTAAAATTTCAAAACAAGGTAATGGTTTTATGATTGACCTTGATAATAATTGTTTGAGATATTCAATTGCAGGAGAAGACCAATTAGCAATGTCTTTTGTTGATACTTCTAATTGGACGGAAGCTCATTTAGTTAAGTGGTTAGATGCTCAATTAAGAAACTCGTATTTTTCACAAGGTATAATGATTTCTTGGCTAACAAAAGTAGTCGATTATTTGGTTAAAAATAGAAATATTAGCATTTCAGAGCTCATGATTGCAAAATATGCATTGGCAAATAAGCTGAAAGCCAAAATACATGATGCTTTTGCTAAAGCTAGAACACAATCATTTCAATTATCATTTTTAAGTCCTGAAGCCCGTATAGAATTAAATTTTGATAATGGCTTTGAGTTTTTTGACAATATGTATGATGGAGAGTTGTATTATCGAGGAAGTTATAAATTTACAAAGCATTATCTTGGTTCAAATCGTGTACCACAGTTTGATGGAGGGCAAAATGGAGAAGAATTTCAATGTGCACAAGCACTAGATAGAAATAAAAATGTTAAATTCTGGATAAGAAATGTTGCACGACACAGAAGTTCTTTTTGGTTGCCAACTTCAACCGATAAATTTTATCCCGATTTTGTAGCAATGCTAAATGATGGCAGAATTTTAGTTGTTGAGTATAAAGGACAACATATTGTTGATAATGCAGATACAAGAGAAAAAAATAATATTGGCAAACTTTGGGAAAGTAAATCTAATGGTAAAGGTGTATTTTCCATTGTTCAAAAAACAAAAGATGGTCTGAATGTCGACGAACAATTAGACTATGTAATTATGTAACAAAATTTATAAATTTACAAAAAAAATTACAATGGCTATTGCTTAATCATATTTGGCTACCTATATAACTTTTTAGAAATTGTATTTTACCAGTAAACAAAAGGATTTATCATGAGTAACAAAGTTTTAGGTATAGATTTAGGTACTACAAACTCCTGCTTTGCCGTTATGGAAGGCGGAGAAGCTAAAGTATTGGAAAACTCCGAAGGGGCTCGTACCACTCCTTCAATGGTCGCTTTTACCGATAATGAACGCTTGGTCGGTGCAGCTGCTAAACGTCAAGCCGTTACCAATGCCGAAAATACATTGTTTGCCATTAAACGTTTAATCGGGCGTCGTTATGATTCTCCAGAAGTTCAAAAAGATAAGGCTACCGCTCCGTTTAAAATTATTGAAGGTGATAATGGTGATGCCTGGGTTGAAGTTAAAGGTCAAAAATATGCTCCTTCACAAATTTCGGCTATCGTTTTGCAAAAAATTAAAGAATATGCCGAAAGCTATCTGGGTGAAAAAATTGAAAAGGCGGTTATTACCGTTCCGGCCTATTTTAATGACTCTCAGCGTCAGGCTACAAAAGATGCCGGTAAAATTGCCGGATTAGATGTATTGCGTATTATTAACGAACCGACGGCTGCCGCATTGGCTTACGGTTTGGATAAAAAAGCCTCCGGTACGATTGCTGTTTATGACTTGGGCGGCGGTACATTTGATATTTCTATTTTGGAAATCGGTGACGGCGTATTTGAAGTTAAATCCACTAACGGCGATACCTTCTTGGGTGGTGAAGATTTTGACCAGAGAATAGTTAATTACTTGGCCGATGAATTCAAAAAGGATACCGGTATTGATTTGAAAACCGATAAGTTGGCTTTGCAACGTTTGAAAGAAGCTGCCGAAAAGGCTAAAATTGAATTGTCTTCGGCAACCCAAACCGATGTAAACTTACCGTTTATTACCGCTGATGCTACCGGACCGAAACACTTAAATATCAAATTAACTCGTGCTAAATTGGAATCTTTGGTAGATGATTTGATTGACAGAACCGTAGCTCCTTGTCAGAAGGCTTTGGCCGATGCCGGATTAAAAGCCAGCGACATCAGTGAAGTCATCTTGGTTGGTGGTATGACACGTATGCCGAAAGTACAAGAAAAAGTAAAAGAAATTTTCGGTAAAGAGCCGCATAAAGGTGTAAACCCCGATGAGGTAGTTGCCGTCGGTGCCGCTATTCAAGGTGGTGTGTTGATGGGCGATGTTAAAGATGTGTTACTGCTTGATGTAACTCCGTTGTCATTAGGTATTGAAACTTTAGGCGGCGTATTTACGCGTTTGATTGATAGAAACACGACCATTCCGACCCGTAAGTCGCAAGTCTTTTCAACAGCCGAAGATGGACAAACTGCCGTTACCATCAGAGTATTCCAAGGTGAACGTGAAATTGCCGCTCACAACAAACTGTTAGGTCAGTTTGACTTGGTTGGTATTCCGCCGGCACCGCGTGGTATGCCGCAAATTGAAGTTACCTTTGATATTGATGCTAACGGTATTGTAAATGTATCGGCCAAAGATAAGGCAACCGGCAAAGAGCAGGCTATTCGTATTCAAGCTTCCGGCGGTTTGTCTGATGCCGATATTGAAAAAATGGTAAAAGATGCCGAAGCTAACGCCGAAGCCGATAAAAAGAAAAAAGAGGAAGTTGAAGCTCGTAACCAAGCTGAAGCTTTGATGCACTCTACCGAAAAGACATTAAAAGAAAATGCCGATAAAATCAGTGCGGCCGACAAAACCGCCATTGAAGAGGCTATTTCGGCCTTGAAGACAGCCTTGGACGGCACGGATGTTAATGTCATTAAGGAAAAGAGCGAAGCTTTAATGCAGGCTTCCTTAAAATTAGGTGAGGCTATGTACAAGGCTCAAGGTGCGGCTGATGCATCAGCTGCCGGTACGGCCGGAGCCGAGAGCGGAGCTCAAAGCACCAACGCTAACAACGGCGGAGACGACAAAGTAGTTGATGCCGATTACGAAGAGGTTAAGTAATAACGGAGCTTAGCTTATAGTAACACCCCCGCTGTTTTGACGGCGGGGGTGTGGTGTATAAAAAATCTATATTGTTTACAAAAAGCATATTTTTAATATTATACAATTAAGTTATGAGGTAAGAATATGCTCCAAAATATGGAATCTAAAAATCCGTTTAGGTTTGTTTTAAGCTTTGCGGTTCCGGTTTTTATCGGTAATTTGTATCAACAAATTTACAATGATTTTTTATAACAATTTCATCAGTTCGTTAAATAGGCGAACGCCAAAACCGCTGGCTCCTTTGGGTGTAAGCGGTTTGGTCTTTTCAACCTTATCCATACCGGCAATATCCAAATGGGCCCATTTAACATTTTTATCTATAAATCTTTGCAGGAAACAAGCTGCGGTAATAGAACCGGCATTGCGACCTTCGCTGATGTTTTTCATATCGGCAATGTCAGAATCCATCATCTTGTTGTATTCTTTGGTTATCGGTAATTGCCAAACTTTTTCATCAACATTGCTGCCGGCTTTGGCAACTAAATCAATAAATTTTTGATTATTGCCCATAATTCCCGCCATTTCCGTACCCAAAGCCACCATAATCGCTCCGGTTAAAGTGGCAATATCTACCACATTTTTAACACCGAATCGTTTCTGAATGTACCATAAGCAATCGGCCAATACCAACCGACCTTCGGCATCGGTGTTTAATATCTCAACCGTTTGTCCGGACATGGAACGAACAATATCTCCCGGACGAGTAGCCGAACCGGAGGGCATGTTTTCCACCAACCCGACAACGGCAGCTACATTAACCGGCAGTTTTTGCAATGCGGCAGCCTTCATGGCTCCGACTACGGCAGCGGCTCCGGCCATGTCTTGCTTCATGTCCCACATGCCTTGAGCCGGCTTTAAGGAAATTCCGCCGCTGTCAAAAGTTACGCCTTTACCTACCAAACCTAAATCATAGTCTTTACTGTCAGGTTTTCCTTGCCAGGTAATTACTCCGATACGAGGCGGATTATTTGAACCTTGGGCAACCGATAAAGCCAAATTAAACTCTTTTTCTTTCATGGCTTTTTCATCTAAAATTTCTACCTTTAAGCCCAAATACTCCAAGCGTTTGATGTCTTCGGCCATTATCATCGGTGTCATATTGTTGGACGGTTCGTTGGTTAAATCGCGAGTATAACGCACGGCGTTGGCCAGAGCGGCAAAAGGAGCATATCCGTCTTTTGCGATAACTTTACCGTCTGCGGCAAAAGATACACTTTCAAGCCGGGGTAGTTCTTCCGGTTTGCGTTTGGTTAAATATTTATCAAACCGATAGGAAGATAACTCCAGCCCAAAGGCCATGTTATATGCAATTTCCGCAGTTTTAAGCTTGCAACCGATTGGTTTTGCAGCATAGACCACGGCCGATTGATATTTTTTGATGTAGTGATATAAATTACCGCCTAATTTTTGTAACTCAATTTTATCGGGATGAGCCGAACATCCCAAAAGAACAATCTTGCTTTCGGCCGTGGCGGCAATTACGACTTTTCCAAATTGCGGCTTAAAGTTTTCACGGTCGGCAATTTTGCCAATAAGCTTAATTTCATCAGAACTTAAAAATTTTGACATATACTTCTTGTCAAATTTGCCGCAGGACAGAATCGCCTTTACCTGATTCGGACGAGATTTTTTATTGCTAAATACGATTTCTACCATTTTACCCTCCTTAATTTTACAGATATACACAGATATAATCATAAAAAATAAAAAAAAACTAAATTTTTTAAAATAAACATAGACAAATAAAATTTTATATTTTACACTTTAGACAAAACAACAAATAAAAAGGTCGGAACATGGCAGCAAAAGGCAGCAAATATGCCAGAAAGCATAATCTGGTTGAAGAAAGTCAAGAGACAAACACGGATGTGGCAGAAGATAAAAGTTTTCTTTCGGTAATTTATGACGATGTAAGTTTTTTACAAACCTTTGATGAATTGCCTTTTTCTGAGCAAATTAAAGCGTACCGCACTTTGAAAAGGCTGGCCGAACCTAAAAAATGTAACGGAATGTCGGCTTCCGATAAAATACTGGCCAAAAACTCGGAATATAAACTGGAAAAAATAAATATATCTTGCGGTTTAAAGTTGGAAGAAAAAACTCATTATGCCTTAAGTCAGGATGAGCTGCATGTTATTCGGATGGACTGTTACGGAGCGGTTGACGCTCGTCCCTCCCACCAACTCAGCAGATATTACAAACACTTTATTCATAATCGGTTAGCAGAGGTGGTTCCGCCCAAAAAGTATGATTTAAGTAAAGCTCCGGCTTGGCAAATATTCAGACAGTTTAAAAATTTTCGGGATATAGAAAATGATATAAAAAAATATATGAGCCGTGAACGTTTTAATCCGGAAGCTTTAAAACTTATGGAAGTTAAAGATTTTTCCGATGTGATTTTCAAAACATTTCAAGATAACAATAAGTACGGTAAGTCTTTTTTCTTAAAAAAAGATTCTCCTCGCAATACCTTTGTTAAAAAAGTTGCCCGAAAATTTGGAAAGCAGATAGTTAAAATTTTAAGAAAAGAAGGACTGGATGAACGTTATGTTCAGTCTTTGCTTAGTGCCATGAAGCATTACGGCACTACGGACAGTGATAAAATTGTTATTACGGAGTTAGAATTTACTCCGCGTATATTAACGGATTTGAACAAGGCCGGAATATCATGTGAAGATTATCACCTCGGTGAAAAAATTCCGTCGTCGTTGGTGGCCGATTTGATGAGAGAAGATAAAGGTTATTTGTTGGCCGCCCGAGATGAAAACGGGCATACATTGAGCGGTTCGCAATTTCCGTCTTTTGAAGTGCATCACAAAACGGCAGTAATGGAAAGTAATAGTCTGGCCTTTATTGCCATGGTTAATTATGATGATAACTACTTGCTTGTTCCATCCGAAATTCACTGCCATGTTTTGCACGGGTTTGACAGGTTAAACAGTGCATCTCATAAACAAGCTTATCATCGGCGTTTGGAACTTATCAATCATGATACCACCGCAATGTTCGGGTTTAATAAACAAACGCATATCCATTGCGATTGGAGCCATTCCAAGACATATCAAAAACATATGAAGGAAGATGCCGAGTATATAGTTTCTTACGACGAAGTTATGGCTCAGTTGGCAACCAATCGGCAAAATTATTTGAGCCGTGCCAAAGAAGCGGAGTTTGATGTTGATAGTATAGTGCAAATTATTCGTCATAAAAGGGGTGTGGATTCCGAAGAGTTGATTAAAAGAAGTAAAGAACTGAAAAAAGCCGAGAAAAAACAAGCTAAAAATTGGAAAGATGACAATATAGAAACTCTGGATGAAATAATCTACCGACGCAAGGCTCAACACAGAAAAGGAAGAAGATAACCCATGAGGAAATTGGCAGAATTTTTGGCTCAATGCGGATATGTACATTTAGAAAAACCGCTTAATGTTAAAAATGTTGTACTGGCCCAAAAGGAACTGACAAGGCAGGGCTTGCCGATGTTGCCTCCGTCTTTTTTAGATTTTTTGCGGCAATATAACGGATTGTCGGCTCAAGATTCTAAAATTTTGGGTATTCCGCCTTTGGCCAATGCCAATTTAGATATAATAGAGTTTAATCAAGATTTTAATCAGTCGGATGATATGGTGATTTTAGGTTGCGATGATTTTGGTTTTTTGGTATACAATGCTGCCGCAAAAACTTATCAACTTATTGACAAAGATAGTTCCATGGTGTTAGAAGAGTTTGCAGATAATGAACTTGAATATGCCGTTATGAGTGTTTTACATGTCAGTTATGAATAATATATATCAAGCCACGGATGAAAATATAACTTATGCCGCATCGGTTATAAAAGAGGGTGGTTTGGTGGCTTTCCCGACGGAAACGGTTTACGGATTAGGAGCCAATGTTTATGATGCCAAGGCGGTGGCTTCTATTTTTGCCGCTAAAGGACGGCCGTCATTTAATCCGTTGATTTCTCATATTGCCGAAAAAGATTTTGTAAAAGAATATGCCAAAGTAGACAGCAGGGTGTTGGCTTTGGCCGACAAATTTTGGCCAGGTCCTTTAACTTTTGTATTAAATCGGATTGATGATAATCCGGCCTTGGATTTGGCTTGTGCGGGATTAAAAACTGTAACGGTACGGATGCCCAATCATGAAGTGGCCTTGAGCTTGATTAAAAAAAGCGGAGTACCGATTGTTGCACCTTCTGCCAACAAATCGCAAACCATAAGTCCGACCACGGCACAACATGTGGCAGATAGTTTGGGCGATAAGGTTGATGTAATTTTGGATGGTGGAGCTTGCAGAGTAGGGGTAGAATCCACCATTATAGATGTTACCGGTAAAAATGTGGTGTTGTTAAGAGCCGGGGGAATCGCTTTGGAAGATTTGGAAAATTTTTTAGGTGAAAAAGTTTTAATTTCTCACGGTAATCCCGATTTACCGACTTCTCCGGGACAAATGTTAAAACACTATGCTCCGGCTCATGAATTGCGGATTAACGCCGCCAGACGCGAAAACGGTGAATTTTTTATCGGCTTTGGCGATGTTGCGGATTGCGATTTAAATTTAAGTCCGAGCGGAGATTTGTGCGAGGCGGCAGCCAACTTATTTGCTTATATGCGTTTGGCCGATGCTCAAAACAAATATCCAAAATTAGCCATGTCGCCGATACCGGAAAAGGGGTTAGGCTTGGCAATTAACGATCGTATTCGCAGAGCTGCGTATAAAAAATAAAACGGATATTGACATTTTAAATTTAGGGCTTAAGATTCTGTTGAGTTTTAGGTTTTATGGAGGTTTGTTATGAAAAAATCAGATAAATGCGATAAAGATTGCAAGTGCGGCTGCCGGGAAGGTAAGGAGTGCACCTGCGGCTGCGGCGATAAAGATTGCAAGTGCGGCTGCCGGGAAGGTAAGGAGTGCACCTGCGGCTGCGGCGATAAAGACTGCACCTGCGGCTGCCGGGAAGGCAAAGAATGCACCTGCGGCTGCGGCGATAAAGATTGCAAGTGCGGCTGCCGGGAAGGTAAGGAGTGCACCTGCGGCTGTGGCGATAAAGACTGCACATGCGGCTGTCAGGAAGGCAAAGAATGCACCTGCGGCTGTGGCTGCCGAAAGGGTAAAAAAATTGTCGGGGCAGCCATGTTGTCTTTGGGCTTAGTCTTGGCCGGATTTTTCCCCGGCTATTACTATTATCATGCCAAAATGGATGCCAACAGCGTAGTAGTTAAAGGCTTGGCAGAAATGGATGTTAAAGCTGATTTGGCAATCTGGAATATTAAGTTTGTGGTTACCGGAGACGATGTGATTAAGGCTCAGCAAGATATGGAGCAACAAAAAAACACGGTTCGTAATTTTTTGTTAAAAAATAATATCAAAGCTGAGGAAATAAGCATCGGCAGATTGGAAACCAATGATTTGATGGCCAGCCCGTATCGTTCCGCTAATGATAACGGAGCAAGATTTATTTTAACGCAGAATATTACCGTAAAATCAACCGATGTGGATAATATTGCCGCCGTTTTAAATAAATCCGGCGATTTAGTGGCTCAAGGCGTGATATTTAATCAAGATTACGGATATCCGGTTTCTTATTTGTTTACGGGATTAAATGATATTAAGCCGCAAATGCTTGCCGAGGCTACCAAAAATGCCAAAGAGGCAGCTGCGGAATTTGCTAAAAATTCCGGCAGTAAGGTCGGCAAAATCCGCCACGCCAATCAGGGTGTTTTTTCCATTTTGCCGCGGGAACAGAGTGCTTACGCCTCAGAAATGCAGGAAATTGAAAAGAAGGTCAGGGTGGTTTCCACAATTGAATATTGGCTGGAATAATCATGATAAAATCGGTACAAACTCATAGCAATGATGTTTGTACCGATGACTTACCATAATATTTCTAATCTACAACTTCTTTCTTTTTCACAACTTTGGCACATTTCATTGATATCTGTCATTGTTAAATCTTTGATACACTTCTGATCATCGGTACAGTTGTAGCCGTAAGTCGGATGATTATAAGATCCCGCTGATTCTTCCGTCCAATCACCCAAGGCAATGGCAACTCTCCAAAAATCATAGGGACGATTTATAAATATTTGTGAATATAATAAACGACAAAGTTCCATATTTTGTTCAACCAGTTTACCGCTTTTATCGGTTAAATTTAAATCATAATCCAAATAACCTGATGAATGTTTGTACAATTTAATGGTATTGCCAAATATATCATATCCTGCACCATTATCCCATATTTCTTTATCAACTTCCCCCATTTTGGTCAATAACAACAAATAATCGCCATTATAGTTAGAAGCATCTAACAGAATATTTTTATGGATAGTTGCTGCCGAAATTATCTGATTATGTTGATGTATTGCTTTATTAAGCCGATATTTGAGCATGGCTTTGGAGTAACCGGCAATAGCTCCGACGGATAAAACTCCGATAATGGCCAGAACGCCTAACATCTCAACCATACTTCTTCCGGCGGAAAGTTTGTATAAGGGCTCATCTAAAGC
>CALXTJ010000037.1 GCA_944391375.1 uncultured Alphaproteobacteria bacterium | reverse complement strand
TTCCGCTACCGTTACCGCAATCATCCGCACTTGTTGCACAACCGCTGTTGCATTGTGCCGGTATACAACTATTGCCGTCTTTGGTATAACCGTTATTACATTTCCATTCCGTATTAACCGTTACACCGCAACCCGTACATGTTGCTGTTACTGTTGCATTAGTCGGTACACTAACCTCCACGCAACTTGACTTACATGTTTCATAATTACCGTTACAACACTTGTTGCTTAATGTCGCAGTTCCTTTATTACTGCTCGTCCATTTACATGTCGTCGTCGTTGCCGTACATGAGCATCTGTAACATGCACTGTTTCCTGCATAATTAGATGTATCTTGAACCCTTTTCCAATACTTATCACTTCCGCAAATAGCTGTATCTGTTGATGTGCTCTCACCTGACGGACAGGTCTTAGCCGTACATTTTTTACACCAACTATCACCTACCTGATTACAATTAGCTCCCAAAGTATAACCCTTTTCACCGCTTGTTCCGCAACTTCCGGCTGACAAAGCACATCCATCATTACAGGTAGCCAATCTGCATCCGTCTCTTGCCGAGTTAATTACATAACCGTCATTACATTCCCAAGCCGTAACTACGGTTTCGCCGCAACCCGTACAGGTTTTCGTGGCACTGGCATTCTTTGGTAAGTCTACACCGTCACAATCAGAGATACATGTTGCATAATTGCCATTACAGCACTTATTATCCAAAGTTCCTGTTCCCTCATCGCCTTCTTCCCATTTGCACACAGTATCCGTAGCATTACATTCACAGATGTAACATGCACTGTCTCCGGCATAATGATCTTCGTCTTGTACTTTAACCCAATATCTTTCCCCTTTACCACAAGAACTTGATAAATTATTGGTACTTTCACCTTTCGGACAGGTTTTTGCCGTACACTTCTTGCACTGCTGTGTACCTGATAAGTTACAATTGGTTCCCAAAGACCAGCCTTTAGATTTTCCGGTGCCGTTACCGCAATCGTCGGCATCTAAAGCACAACCATTGTCACAGGTTGAAATTTTGCAAGCCCCGCCTATTTCCGAATAACCTTCATCACACTCCCAATCCACAAACACATCTTCACCACAGCCGGTACATATTTTCGTCCCATGAGCATGATTTGGAATAACCACCTCTACACACGCGGAAGTACATGTTTCATAATTACCGTTACAGCACAAACCGCTTAATGTTGCATCGCCTTTATTTTTATCCGTCCATTTACAGGATGTTAGAGCCTCACACTTACATCCCCAGCAAGCCTTATCACCGGCATAATTACTTAAATCTTGGACTCTTTCCCAACCGATTGCATCCGGGCAGGCGGCATCTGAAGAATCGGTACTTTCATCTGGCGGACAGGTTTTTGCCGTACACTTTTTGCACTGCTGTGTACCTGATAAGTTACAATTAGCTCCCAAAAACCAGCCTTTACTTCCGACTATACCGTTACCGCAATCATCGGCATCTAAGGCACAACCGCTGTTACATGTTGCAACAACGCAGGCCCCTCCTATTTCCGAATAACCTTCATCACACTCCCAATCCACAAACACATCTTCACCACAGCCGGTACATATTTTCGTCCCATGAGCATGGTTTGGCACAACCACCTCTATACAATCGGATCTACATGTTTCATAATTACCGTTACAGCATTGATTGCTTAATGTTGCCGTTCCTTTATTACTATCCGTCCATTCACAAGATGCCGGAGCCGCACATCTACACTTATAGCAAGCCTTATCACCGGCATAGTTAGCTGTGTCAACAACTCTCTCCCAATATTTCTCTCCATTACCACAACCCTCTGGTGAATTGCTGGTACTTTCACCCTCCGGACATTCCTTTGGTGTACACTGCTTACACCGCTGCGTACCCGACAAATTGCAATCAGCTCCTAATGTCCAACCTTTACTTCCGCTCTTTTTGTTACCACAATCATTAACATCCAAAGCACAACCGCTGTTGCATTGTGCCGGCTCACATTTTATGCCGTTTTTGGTATAACCTTCATCGCATTCCCAATCTGTAAATACCTTATTTCCGCAGGCCTCACATTCAGTTGTGCCATGACCGTTTTCGGGAATAACAACTCCTATACATTTAGAATTACATGTTTCATAATTACCGTTACAGCACAAATCGGTTAAATCCGCATTACCGGCATTTTTTACATTCCACTTACATATTGTAGACATCGCCATACAAGAACATCCGTAACAAGCATTGTTTCCGGAATAATTTTCCATATCCTGGCTTCTTCTCCAATAATTTCCCTCACTACAAGCCGAAACATCACTTACGGTACTTTCACCTTCAGGACAATCCTTAGCCAAACATTGCTTACACCACTGGCTGCCTACCTGATTACAATTTTCACCCAAATACCAACCTTTGGCTCCGCTTCCGCCTTCGCCGCCGCAATTATTGGCCGTAACTGCACAATTTTTATTACATATAGCTACCTGACAACCCGTTCCTTGTGCATTTTTGGCATATCCGCTTTCACACTCCCAATCAGTATACACCGTTTTTTCACAACCAACACACTCTTCCGTACCATACGCATGTTCAGGAATGGCCACGGCCACACATTGCGATGTACAAGTTTTATAACTACCGTTACAGCACACATCGGTTAAAAGTGCATCACCTTTATTTTCATCCGTCCACTTGCAAACACTTTCATCGGCAGCACATTCACACTTATAGCAAGCATCTTCCCCAGAGTAATTGTTTTTATCTTGAACTCTTTCCAAACCGATTTCATCCGGGCAGGCGGCATCTGAAGAATCGGTACTTTCACCCTCAGGACATTCCTTTGGTGTACACTGCTTACACCGCTGCGTACCCGATAAATTACAATCAGCTCCTAAAGTATAACCTTTTTCACCGGTTGTTCCGCAACTTCCAATATCCATAGAGCAATTTTCATCACAAGTTGCCACTTCACACGCCGTTTCATCGGCATTTTTAACATAGCCCTCGTTACACTCCCAGGCTGTGTTTACTGTTACTTCGCAGCCTGTACAAGTTTCCGTTACCGTTGCGTACTCAGGTACCTGAACCTCTTTACATCCGGAAACACAGGTCTTATACTTATCATTACAACAAGGATCTTCAAGTTCCGCATTACCCTTATTTTCATCCGTCCACTCGCATACCTCCTCATCGGCACCGCATTCACACTTATAGCAAGCATCTTCTCCGGAGTAATTATTTTCATCTTGGACTCTTTCCCATCCATCTTCCTCCGGACAAGCCGAAATATCGGCATCGGTGCTTTCGTCTGTCGGGCAAGTCTTTGGTGTACATTCCTGACAATAGATTGTTCCGGCCAGATTACAATTATCTCCCAGCTCATAGCCTTTTTCGCCGGTTGTACCGCAGCTTCCGGCCGACAGAGCACAGTTTTCGTTACATGTGGCTACCTTACACCCATCGCCGTTATCATTTTTTACCCATCCTTCTTTGCATTCCCACGCTGTAAATACCTCCTGGCCACAACCAACACACTCTTCCGTACCATACGCATGTTCAGGGATGGCCACGGCCACGCATTGCGATGTACAAGTTTTATAACTACCGTCACAGCACACATCGGTTAAAAGTGCATTACCCTTATTTTCATCCGTCCATTCACAAGATTCCGGAACATCACACCTACACTTATAGCAAGCCTTATCACCGGCATAATTACTTAAATCTTGAACTCTTTCCAAACCGATTTCATCCGGGCAGGCGGCATCTGAAGAATCGGTACTTTCACCCTCCGGACATTCCTTCGCCTCACATTTATAGCATTTGGAAATATCTTGCTCCGAACCCAATTGCCAACCTTTTGATTTTCCTGTACCATCGCCGCAATCACTGGCATCTCTGGCGTGATTTTTAGTGCACACCAAAGTTTCAATCGTACAATATTGGTATGATGAATCAAACGGACACTTCAGCCCCACCGAACCATCCGGACATGTACCACCTTCAAGCTTCATATACCCCAAGGCCTCACATCTGGATTGTGACGGCGAACACCAATAAGTATCCAAATTTATCTGATCAACGCTTTCACACTTTTCGGCACTACATAAATAGCAAGTATTTATTCCGTTATAGACACTATCTGACATATATGTACACCCGTCGGTCCTACCAGTACAAGGTTCGGTACTCCAGTTATCATCGCACAAGCAGTACGGATAGTGCTTAACGCCCGACACATCTTCGCAATAGTTGGTACTTGAAGGAGCTTTAAGACCTTTTTCCGTACAAGTATACGGATAAGTTGATGTTGAGCATGTACATATTTTGTAATGCATTGTGCCGTCTTTAGGGCTTTGGCAAAAATCACTTCCCGGAACGGTTCCGTGATATTCGGAGCACCCCTCATAAGTATATATCGCCGTATTACAAACCGTATTTTCCGCAGCACAACCGCAGTTAGCGTCATAACTGGTTTCACACAAATATTTTGAGCCCAGCCCTTGTTTTATATTATCATTTCGGCACAAGCATTTATAAAGAGTTTTACCGTTTTTAACACAGGTCTGTTCATCATATCCCGAAGGACACGGTGTCGTACGCGAAAAACCCGCACACTGAATTGCACTGACATCATCGTCAAGCACACAATCACCGAATATAACTCCCGGTAAAAAACACATCCTGGACCAAGCCGTATCAGCCGCAGAACACAATACAATCAAACCTAATACACCAAATAACTTACGCATGCTCTATGCCCTATAAAATTTCCGGATTATTAAAACTATACCAATTTATAACGAATCGTCAAGTTTTTTTACTCTTGTTGCTTATTTTTTTACATTAAAAATTTAGCCATATTCTTCCTTTAGCTCCTTAATATAGTTTATAACCTTACGGCTTGACCAATCGGCACTGCCTCGTATACGGCCGATTTCCTCACCTTTGGTATTTATCAGCACCGTATGCGGACTGGTAAATATACCCAAATCGGAGGCCACCCGGCCATAATCATCAACATAAAACTCCACATCGGGAGCTCCGTATTTTTTTAAAATTTTTTTTTGCTCGGCAACACTCTTCCACTCTTGGTTTTCAGATATAAGCAACAACTTTATTCCCTCATTTTGCGTTGCTTTATAAAATTCATTTAAGCTTTTAAGTTCGGCAATACACGGTCCGCAATCCCGTGACCAAAAAACTGCCAAGACAAACTCTCCTTTAAAATCCGACAGCAGGTAACTTTGACCGCTCTGATGAATAATTTTATGTGCGGGAACCGGACGCGGAGTTTTATATATATTTACGGCGTCATCTGCCGATACCGAGCCTATGGGTAAAAACACCAATAATACCAACAAGAAGAATAAATATTTACGCATAAGCTGTTAAAATCCTCAAAAAACTTTTGTATTTGCAATTGTTTTATATATAATTATCGGTAATTGAGTTTTTAGTATCATTAAAAGGTTAATAAATGAATTACATTTTAAAAATTTTTGCATGTTTGTTATGTCTGGCGATAATCGTTCCGTTAAGCTCCTGCGGCAAGGTATCAGATCCTCAACCGTTAGAAGGCAGCGGATATCCTCACTCATACCCGCGTCGTTAATTTTAAAGAGGTAAATTTATGGAAAATCAAAAAGATATATCAGGCGACATTATCCCTTATGTGGAATTTGCGGACAATGCCAATGAACGCACGCCCTGTGTTTTGGTTTTAGACTGCTCCGGCTCCATGCGAGGCGAACCGATTAAGCAATTAAATGCCGGTTTAAGTGCTCTGGAAAAAGAGCTTAAAGCGGACATTGATGCCAGCTCAAGGGTACAATTGCTGATTATTAAAGCTTGCGGTAAAGACGAGGCCGTTGTCAGCTCCGACTGGATAGACGCCATGAATTTTACGGCTCCGGTCATGGAAGCCGGTGGTTTAACGCCGCTTGGCAAAGCCATGGAATTGGCCTTACAAAAAATTGAAGAACAAAAATGCTTATATGACAGCTGCGGAGTTACTTTCAAAAGGCCATGGATATTTTTAATCAGTGACGGAGAACCCACCGATTACGGTTGGGAACAAGCCGCCGAAAAATGCCGCTATGCTCAACAGAATAAAAAAGTAATAATCCATGCCGTCGGCACTCAGGGTGCCAATTTGGAAAAGTTAGCCAAATTTTCGTTAATGGCCCCTAAACGACTGACCGGCTTAAAATTTACGGAATTTTTCCTATGGCTCAGCCGCAGTGTATCGTGTATTTCCAAAGCTGATCCCCATGCCGACGACTTTTTAGAGGATATTAACGACTGGAATGAACAATAATCGCAACAACCGACGCATAATTGCCGCAAGTGTAACCGGAACTTATCATCTAGCTAAAAATCAGATGTGCCAGGACTGTTTCGGCCATATATCTTGCAACAATAAAATGGTAGCGGTAGTATCTGATGGAGCCGGTTCGGCCAAATACGGTAAAATCGGAGCTAAAACCGTCTGCCGTACGGTGTGCGATATTTTAATCAATTCCAGCTTTAACAATGTGGAACAAAACATTATCAAAGCCTTGGAAGTAAGCCGCCAAAAACTGGCTCTGCATCGTTTTAACAAATATAAGTCGGAAAAGTACTTAACCGATTTTTCAGCTACGGTCGTCGGCTGTTTTTGTGAAGGTAAACGCGGCGTATTTTTTCATATCGGCGACGGTGCAGGTATTGCTCTTTGCGAAAAATCTTTACGAACCGTAATATCTCAGCCCGAAAACGGCATTTCTTCATGCGAAACTTATTTTTATACCATGGACGACTGGAAAGACAGTCTTCGTTTTACCCATTTTGAAAATGCCCAGAGTCTGATGTTAATGACTGACGGAGTAACCGGCTTTGCTTTTCGTAAAGATTTTGCCGATTTAGAAAAAAAATTCATAGAGCCGATTAACAATTTTTTATTGCAAGAAGCTTCCAAAACCAAGGCCGTAAATGCACTTACCAACACTTTATCATCTCCGCAGGCCTGCAAAATCAACCCCGATGATAAAACTCTTTTGTGGGCCAGATTAAAATGAACGACAGTACCGCATTGTATTATAACGCCATTTATGCCGACGGACACTTTGAACGCGAAAAGTTAGGCACACTGCTTAATAAAGGCGGAGCTGCCGGTAAAATTTACCAAGACATTACTCATCCCGGATTGGTTGCTAAAATTTTTCATGAAAAAAACAAAAGTCATACCAACCGCCAAAAGCTGGAAGCCATGCTGCATAATCGCCCCAACATTCCGCCGATTGTACATGACGACAAGACCTATGTGCAAATTGCCTGGCCGGAAGCGGTTTTGGAAGATGATGAAGGATTTTGTGTCGGCTATTTAATGCCGTTGATTAACACCGAAGAAGCCGTATCTTTGGACCACTTGATGCAAAAGGCCGTTCGTAAAAAAGTCGGCTTATCGGAAAGTTATGCCAACCGCCTGTATGCCGCTTATAATGTGGCCTCCATGGTAGCTGCTCTCCATAAATGCGGACACTATATTGTAGATTTAAAACCGACCAATGTTTCCGTTTACAAGGAAAATATGATTGTTGCCGTATTTGATTGCGATGGTTTTTCCATACAGGGCGAAAACGGCCGTTATCCCTCTGAATTTGTCAGTGAGGAGTACATCTATCCTGAAGGTATGGGACAAAGTTGTGAGGAAATGGGTGAAGAACAGGATAAATTTGCTCTGGCGGTTATTATCTTCAAGCTCTTAAACAACGGCATTCATCCTTTTTCCGGAACTCCGCGTAAAAATACCGATGATATGCTTACCATTCAAGCTCGTATTGAAAAGTATCATTACGCATACGGTCTTTGGCCAGATGCTTACCAAGCACCCAATCCCTACAGCATGCATGAATATTTTGATAAAAAAACCTTGGAATTGTTTGACCGGGCTTTCTGCAAAGGACAAAAAAGGCCTACCGCCAAAGAATGGAAAGAACATCTGGAATATCTGTTTCGTAATTTAAAAACCTGCAAAAAAAATTCCGATCATGTATATTTTACCTCCAAAGGCTGTGGTCTTTGTGCCATGGAGGAAAGATTTAAGCAAAAAATTGCCGTTGTTCGGGAGGAAAAAAACACTCCGCCCAAAATCCGCGGCTTAAGTGTTTCCGATTTATCTACCGAAACCAACGAACGATTAAAAAAGGAACATCGTCAAAAAGTCATCCGAACCAATAAATTTGCTCTCGGTGTACTGATTTTTGCCATGTTGTTTTTTGCTTTGCTGACTTTTATCTTAAAACCAATCAAACACATTATTACCGCAGCCGGATTATCCGTACAATTACTGATTATGTGTTTAATTGTTTACGGCATTTTCATAATTACCGATTACGGCAAACAAAAAATACCCTTATTGCAGCTTAACGGACTTACCGATATGCTCAAAATTTATGTTATTATTACTTTACTGACCACTTTTATCGTTATCAACGATATTTCTTTTAGCTTTTTATTATAAATCTTCTGAAATTTTTTAACATTAAACATCATCCGGAAACCTACGGATTTACTTAAATTGTTTCCTTTGGGAAACTATATATTTTTAAAGTGCCTACTTTTATTTTTAAAAAAAGAGTGTAAATAAATACGGATGAAAACTTTTAATATTTTAATAAAAGGATTGATAAGTTGAAAAAATTAAATTCAATAATTTTATCCGGTAAGGAAGTATTGCCTTTAGTAGAAGGTGGTAAAGGTATCAATGCCAGCAATGCATACAGTTCCGGAGCCTGGGCACACGAAAATTGCGTAGGTACTTTTTCCGGGGTAAGTCCTGATGCATTAGATAATAACGGTAATGTAATTTTAGAAAGATTTTCCAAAAAAATTCGTGCCGAGCGTCATGAAGAAATGGTACAATATGCCATTCAAGGAGGTATTGATCAAGCTAAACTCGCTTACGAAATATCATCCGGTAACGGTCGCATTCATATGAACATGCTGTGGGAGATGGCAGATTCCGAACGCATAATTGCCTCTATTTTAGAAGGAAGCAAAGGATGTATTCACGGAGTTACTTGCGGTGCCGGTTTACCCTATCATTTAGGAGAGATTGCCTCTAAATTTAAAGTATATTATTATCCGATTATATCTTCGGCTCGTGCTTTTATGGTATTATGGAAGCGAGCCTATTCCAAATGTTCGGAATTTTTAGGCGGCGTAGTATATGAAGATCCTTGGTTAGCCGGCGGTCATAACGGTTTATCCAATGCCGAAAACCCTAATGCTCCGGAACCTCCTTATAATCGTTTGGTAGAATTGCGTAAAACTTTAAATTCCTTAGGTCTGCAAAAAACGCCGATAATTATTGCCGGCGGAGTTTGGAAATTAAGCGACTGGGAAGATTACATTGACAATCCGGAATTAGGGGATGTTGCTTTTCAGTTTGGTACCAGACCGATGATTACCAAAGAAAGCCCTATCAGCGATGCTTGGAAAAATTTGATGTTGCATTTAAAAAAGGGCGATGTTGTTTTACAAAAATTCAGTCCGACGGGATTTTTCTCATCGGCTATCAAGAACTCCTTTTTGGAAAAGCTCATTGAACGCAAAAACGGAGAGATAGCATTTAAAAATGAAGCCGATGCCGAATACTCTCATGAACTTAAGATGAACGAACACCGCAACATTTATATTAAGCCTGAGGATGTTGCTAAAGCTCAAAAGCAACTTGATGCCGGCTTAAGTGTTATTCAGGAAACACCTGATTCTACGGTAGTATTTATGACACCTGAGGATTGGAAAAAGATGAAGCAAGACCGAGCCGAATGTGTCGGATGCTTATCGCAATGCCAATTTTCAACCTGGTCACGGGCCAACGGCACAACCGGAAAATTGCCTGATCCTCGCACCTACTGTATTCATAAAACTTTATACGAAGTAGGTCACGGCGGAAGCATTAAAGATCATTTGCTTTTTGCCGGACATCAGGTTTATCGGTTTGCCACCGATCCGCTGTACCGCAACGGTATTCCGAGCGTTAAAGAATTGATTGAAAAAATTAAAATGGGTGAATAGATTGTTATAAATCATAACAACTTATATCCTTATCTTTTACTTTCAAATCTTAGAACAAAACTCCCGATAGATTAAACTATCGGGAGTTTTTTACCATGCCTGGTCTATTTTTTAGACTTTGCCGGTTTTTCTTCTTTAGTTTGCGTTTCCGCAGTATCGGTATGGTAATACCGCTCGGTTATGGTTTGTACCAAAACATACAATAACGGAATAACAATAAAACCGCCGGCCGTACCAAGCAACATGCCGTAGAACACCGGAACACCGATGGCTATACGGCTGCTGGCACCGGCACCTGTGGCCACAATCAACGGCCAAATGCCCAAAATAAAGGTAAAGGCAGTCATCAACACGGCACGGAACCTTTCTTTAGTGGCAATTACCGCTGCTTTTTCAATAGGCGTACCTTTAGCTCTTTCATCACGGGCAAACTCCACAATCAAAATGGCGTTTTTACAAGCCAGACCTACCAGCAAGATAAGTCCCAATTGAGCGTAAATACTCAAAGGCATACCCATAATAAACAACCCTAGTTGAGCACCTAACATGGCCACGGCCACTGAAGTCAACACCGAAATCGGCAACATCCAGCTTTCATACTGAGCCACCAAGAATAAGTATCCGAACAATACGGCCAAGGCAATCAACATGCCGACCTGTCCGCTGCTTTTCTTTTCCTGCAAGCTCATACCTGACCACTCATAGCTATAACCTTCCGGTAAAGCTTCCTGAGCCAATTTTTCCATAGCAGCCATAGCTTGTCCGCTACTTACCGAAGAGTTGGCCATAGCCGTAATGGCTGCACTCGGGTATTGATTATAACGATCAATGCTTCTGGGAGCCTGAATAATTTTAATATCAATCAAACTTCCCAAAGGCACCATTTTGCCATCGGTACTTTGCACATAAAGCTTATTGATGCTCTCAATATCTTTACGATATTTCCAGTCAGCCTGTATCATAACTCTGTTTACTTGGGTGCCGATGTTAATATCATTAACATATCCGGAACCAAGGTAATTTTGCAATACCGAATAAATATTGCTTATCGGCACATTCATAACCTCTGCTTTATCTTTATTGATTTCAATATAAGCATGAGGAGTTTGAGCCGTATAGGTTGAAAAGGCGTAATTTACTTCCGGAAGTTGCTGAGCTTTACCGATAAAGCTTTTAAGCACGGACTCAAGTTTTTTAGGATCGGTATCATTCAAAGACTGCAATCTAAAGTCCATACCGCCGGTCGTACCCAAACCCGGAATAGCCGGAAATTCAAAGAGGTTAATTTCGGCATCGGGAATTTGCGAAAACTTAGCTTTTAAGCGGTTCAAAATATTGGTAGAATATTCCGAATCTTCCTTACGTTCGCTCCACGGCTTTAAGTTTACAACGGCAAAAGCCACATTTTCACCTTGTCCGGAAAGCATACTAAAGCCTTGAATAACCATAACCGAACTAATGCTTTTTTCCTCTTTAAACATGGGCAGAATTTCCTGCATAACTCTGTCAACACGAGGTTGAGTTGCACCTTCGGGAAGTTGGATATTGGTTAAAATAACACCCTGATCTTCATCGGGAATAAATGAAGTATAACTCATTTTCAAAAATGCCCAGTTAAAGAAAATCAGTAACCCGACAAATAAAGCAATAACGCTCACTTTACGGGCAAAATAACCAACAATTGCCAAATAACGGTTACGACTTTTATCAACAACTTTATTAAACCATAACAACGGCCCTTTGGTAACCGGCTTTAAGGGCCTTAAAATTGTAGCACACAATGCCGGCGACAATGTTAAGGCGTTAATGGCCGAGAACAATACCGCAAATGAAATGGAAATAGCAAACTGCTGATAAATTTTACCGGTAATACCACCTAAAAAGGCAATCGGCACAAAGATGGCCATCAGCACCAAGGTTGTTGCCACAATGGCACTTGATACCTGTTCCATAGATTTCAAGGCAGCTTGTTTAGGAGTTAAGTGCTCCTCTTCCATCAAGGTCAGTACGCGTTCCACTACCACAATGGCATCATCCACGACCAGACCTACGGCCAACACCAAACCGAACAATGTTAAAATATTTAAGCTGTAGCCCAAAGCCAACATAACGGCAAAGGTGGCAAACAACGAAACCGGAATGGCAATAGACGGTACCAAAGTTGAACGCCAGTCTTGCAAAAATGCATAGCATACAAAAACCACCAGCACAAAAGTTAAGACCAGTGTCCAAACCACTTCTTCAACTGAGGCCGAAATATATTCGGTAGCATCGTAAAACACCGATACTTGAAAATCATCGGGATAGAATTGTGAAAGTCTGTCTAACTCGGCTCGTAGGGCCTTCATGGCCTGAATGGCATTTGCCCCCGACAAAGTATTTAAGGATATAGCCACCGAAGGAGCATTATCGCGTTCGGACTTAACCATATAGTTTTCCGAACCGATTTCAACTCTGGCAATATCTTTTAAGCGGACCAAACCTCCGTCTTCTTCAGTTCTGACAATAATGTTTTCA
>CALXTJ010000036.1 GCA_944391375.1 uncultured Alphaproteobacteria bacterium | reverse complement strand
ATAATTTAGCTTGCAAAAATGTTTCTTAGTTCTTATTTTATTTCCTAAAGGAGAAAAAATATGTCAGAATACACCACACAAATTTTAATTATCGGTTCCGGTCCGGCCGGATATACTGCGGCTCTTTATGCTTCACGATCCGGACTTAATCCGATTTTAGTCTCGGGTTCGCAAATCGGCGGGCAGCTCACCATCACCACCGAAATTGAAAATTTCCCCGGTTTTGCCGAAAGCATCACCGGCCCCGAGCTTATGGAAAATATGCGTAAACAAGCTCAAAAACTCGGCGTTACCATTGTTGACGATAAAATTACCGAAGTTGACTTTAATAAACATCCGTTTGTCTGCACCTCGGAAAACGGCAACACCTTTACCGCCCAAACGGTAATTATTTGTACAGGTTCCTCGGCTCGCTGGCTTGAGTTGCCGTCCGAAAAAAAATTTATCGGATTCGGCGTTTCGGCCTGTGCCACCTGCGACGGATTTTTCTATCGCAATCGTCCGGTAGCCGTGGTCGGCGGAGGCAATTCGGCCGCCGAAGAAGCCTTATATTTAACCAACTTTGCTTCTAAAGTATACCTCATCCACCGCCGCGATACCATGCGTGCCGATGCGGTTATGCAGCAACGCATTCAAAACAATCATAAAATTCAAATCATCTGGAATACGGTTATTGAGGAAGTTTTGGGAACGGAAAATCCGCTGGGTGTTACCGGACTTAAGCTTAAAAATGTTAAAGATGATACGGTATCAAAGCTAGATGTTGACGGCTTGTTTGTAGCAGTCGGACATCATCCCAATACCGACATTTTCAAAGAATATTTAAATTTGGATGCCAACGGATACATCATTACCGCCCCCGACAGTACCGCCACCAACATTAAAGGCGTATTTGCCGCCGGTGATGTCCAAGATCCCAAATTCCGCCAGGCAATTATTTCGGCCGGCACTGGAGCTATGGCCGCCATGGAGGCCGAACGTTATTTAACCTCTTTGGAAAAAGAATAAACCATATTTTATCCATTAAGCCGCTTTGCTGTAAAACAAAGCGGCTTTAGTTTATTATTGATATCCTTTTATTTGACAAACGGTAAACCGCCTGCTACATTTTTGAAAACAATTAAGGAGTAGAGAGTATGGCTTCCAAAACTTATCGCTGCATCGGGATTATGACCGGAAATTCGTTAGATGCCGTAGATGTGGTGCTATCCGAATTTAACGGTACCCATATTACGGACATTTGCGGCCTAAGCCGGGATATTCCCTCCTCTTTAAGTGAACGCTTCCGCCGTTTTAAAAAAATCATGGCTCAAACCGATTGTGATATTGCCTCATATGCGGCTCAAAAAGAAAATAACTTTCGGAGCCTGCACGATGATTATATTCATCTTGTAGCTCAAACCGTTAATCGCCTGCTTACGGAAAACAGCATCAATCCCCAATCGGTTGATGCCATAGGCTTTCACGGTCAAACCTGCGGCCACCGCCCGCCCTCCATTGCCCAAAGCAAAGATCCTAAACAAATTTACACTTTACAAATAGGCAGCGGACAAATGCTGGCTGATTTAACGGGAATTCCCGTGGTGTACGACTTTCGCTCCGACGATATCATGAATTTGGGCGAAGGTGCCCCGCTGGCCCCGATACATAATCAGCACATTGCCCAAGATTTAATATCTAAACAAATTTTTCCGGTAGCTTTTTTAAATGCCGGAAACACCGGCAACCTTGCCCTTATTTCGCAAAACATAAACACCGATAAAAACATCGTTATGGGTTGGGACACAGGCCCCTTTAACCATTTTGTTGACACCTTAATGCAAAACGAAAAAAATTTACCGTGTGATTTTAACGGACAAACCGGTAAAACCGGAAAAATCAACTATGCTCTGTTGCATGAGTTATTTGAACGCTCCGTTATAACTAACTCGCATAAAAATTTTATAACCATGCTTCCTCCCAAATCATCAGATCCGGCATGGTATGTTTTAATTCCGGAATTAAGAGATAAAAGCATATCTTTGGAAGACAGGGTCAGAACAACGGAATTTTTCAGTGCTTACATCATGGCCTACAACTTCAGTTTTATTCCTCAAGATGTAAAAAAGCCGCAATATTTTTTACTTTTCGGCGGCGGCTGGAAAAATCCCGTCATTTTAGAAGACTTTACCGCTTTAATACACGGCAATGCCAAGGTGTTGCCCATACACCAAAAAATTTTCAGCGATATAGCCAACCCCAAAGCAATTATCAAATGGTCTGATGAGTACGGTTACAACGGCAAATACATGGAAGCCCGCATTTTTGCCGATATGGCAAAATGTTTTTTAACCAAAGAGCCTTTTTCGTATCCGGAAACTACCGGCTGCATAAGGCCGACCGTAGGCGGAATTATGGCCCTGCCCCACGGTCAAGACAATCGTTTATGGTCAAGAGCCGCTCCCGGATGGGCATCAGAGCAAAACACCCAACAGATTTTATCTCCGGCAAACTCTAAAAGCCGATAAATAACCTTTAAAATATTTTTTGTTTGACATTTTACATTTAAGTGTTATATTAAACTCATCCTTGGTGCTTGCAGGGCTTATAAGCAGAGGATATATGTAAACTGAGCCGAGTTTAATTAAAAGAGGTTAGTGTATCTTTTTATTTATTTGTCGGCTCCTTATGAAGGAGTTTTTTTAATGTCTGATTTTAAATACCAACATGGTTTAACCATTATGCGAGCCCAACCGTTTCACATCGGTCATGCTCTTTTAATTGATAAGATGCTTAAAGATTGTGCACGCGTTACCGTAATTTTAGGCTCCATCCAAGAACAGGGAACTTCGCGTAATCCGTTAAATTACACCACCCGCAAAAAGATGATACAAAACATTTACCGTAATCGTCCCGAATATGAGCGGTTAAAAATAATTGGTTTGTTTGATATCAACAATCCTGCCGAGTGGGGAGAATATGTTCTGGATTTTATCAAGGAAACCTTCCCCGATTTACCGCAACCGGATGTTTATTACGCCGGAAGTGCTTACGATGCCCACTGGTTTAAGGACCATTTCAAGCATATAGAACTTGTGGACCGTACCAATCCGGATTTACCTTTTGTAACCGGGACCATGGTTCGTGATATGATAAAATTCGGCGATAACCGATGGAAAAATTTCGTTCATCCGGAAAATCACCATATTATTGAGGAACATTTTTATCGGCACAAAGCCATAATTTAACATTAAGGTATAAAAACATACCTTCTGTCTGCGTCTTTCGCAGGGCTTATGAAAGACAGACAGTTTAACCCTAAATAAGCCTGAAGGGAAAACACACATGAAAAACCGTATACTGATGAGGATAGATTTTCAAAACGATTTTGTTCATCCTCGCGGGTGTTTGAGCGTTAATGCACCCGAGCTTATCAAAAAGCATGAAAAATTTACCGACAATCTGCAAAGTGATATGTTTGAATACATCATAGATTCTTACGACACGCACTTTCCGCAGAATTACAATCAAACTTTAGAAGCTGAGAGTTTTCCGTTACATTGCGTATATCAGTCATGGGGATGGAATTCGGCCGCTCCGTTTAAGGAAAACATCAAAGTTGTGCCGATATTTAAGTCCACCACCAACATTTGGAACGAAAAAAAAACCTATGAAGTTTTAGCTCAAGACTTTAGCGACAAAGAAGTATATTTATGCGGCGTTTTGAGTGATATCTGCGTAGCCCAAGCCTTAAACGGACTTCTCAAAAGAGGAGCCAAGGTCGTTATTTTGGAAGACCTATGCCAAGGACTTGAAAAACAAATTCCCGATATGATGCCAGATTATGAAAACTTTACCGCCCGCGGACAGTTAAGGGTCATCAATTCGGCACAATTTTTTCGTTCTTGCTTAATTGCCAAGAAGATAGAACACAATTTGGTACAACCTCAATCTAAAGGATTATAGTCATGCAAAACAACATATTACAATCAGGAACTCCGTTTTTCTGCGATCTTTATCATTTAACCATGGCCCAAGCCTGGTTCAAAGACGGCAAACATATGGAAGCCAAAACCTCGGAAGCCTTTTTCCGCAAATGTCCGTTCGGCGGCGGATATTTATTAAGTGCCGGCTTAAATGAATTTTTGGAATGGGTAGATAATTGGCACATATCCGAAGACGATATAAAATATTTACAAAACTTAAAAAATGCCGAAGGCGGAAAGCTATTTGATGAAGATTTTTTAAGTTTTTTGAAAAATCAGAAATTAGAGCTTAACATTAAAGCCGTAAGAGAGGGCGA
Source organism: uncultured Alphaproteobacteria bacterium (assembly GCA_944391375.1). Classification (GTDB taxonomy): domain Bacteria; phylum Pseudomonadota; class Alphaproteobacteria; order RF32; family CAG-239; genus CAAFZY01. The sequence goes on along the minus strand of CALXTJ010000036.1, from coordinate 8,410 downwards.
AATTGTTTTCCCCAACGAGCCGGTATTAAGCGTCAGCGGCCCTTGTTGGCAGGTAGACATGGTAGAAGCGGCTTATTTAAACATTTTCAATGCCCAGAGCTTAATTGCCACCAAAGCCTCGCGAATGGTAGAAGCCGCCTCTTCTGACGGGATACATCGTCCGGTGATGGAATTTGGCTTAAGACGAGCCCAAGATTTAGGTTGTTTTTTACCCACCCGTGCGGCGTTTATCGGCGGCTGCTGCGGAACTTCAAATGTTAAAGCGGCACAATATTACGGTATTCCGCCCAAAGGCACCATGGCCCACTCTTTTGTAATGAGTTATGAAAACGAGCTTGATGCTTTTATGGCTTACATGAAGGCATCAGTGGGCAACACCACATTGTTGGTAGATACCTATGATACCCGGCAAGGTATAAAAAACGCCATTTTGGCCGCCGAAAAAACCGGCATACCGTTACAGGGCATTCGCATAGATTCCGGCGACCTGGCCTATTGGGCCAAAACGGCCAAACAGATGTTTCATGAAAAAGGCTTGGACAATGTAAAAATTTTGGTATCCAACGACTTGGATGAACATTTGATTGAAAACTTACTGCAAGTACAGCATGCTCCGATAGATATTTTTGCCGCCGGAACCAAACTGGTAACGGCTTACGATACTCCGGCCTTAGGCGGTGTATTTAAGACCAAATCTTATCAAGGGGAGCCCAAGATTAAAATTGCCGAAGGCAAGACCACCATTCCCGGAGCCACCGATGTTATACGGATTATCCGCAACGGTAAGTACGAAGGAGATATCATCACCGCCCAACAGGATAACTTTATAAAAGACGGTAAGTTAATCAAGCCGATAACTTCACACCGGCTTAATTCCACGACCTTGGAACAGATGACTTTTCAAAAAGGAGAAGATGCTTATACTTTATTGGCACCGGTAGTTATCGGCGGCAAGGTATGCAAAGATTTTCAAAACGAGAGTTTGCTGGAAATTAAAAATCGGGCTCAAAGCAATTTAGATATGCTTGATAAGTCTTACAAACGGCTTGCCAATCCGCACCTTTACGGCGTAGGCTTAGAGCAAAACCTTAACAATTTACAACAACGGTTAATTTATCAACACAAGGAGTATTAAAATGTCAGAAAAAGTATGGGATAAACTTAAACAAGAGCTTAAAGATTTTTGCGTAAGCAATTGTTTTGATGGTGTTGTTATGGGGCTGTCCGGCGGCATAGATTCGGCTTTAACCGCCGTGCTGGCCGCCGATACTTTGGGCGGCGATAAGGTAACGGCCCTTATGATGCGAACCAAATATACCTCGCCTTTAAGCTTGGAAATTGCCCGTGAGATTACTAAGCTCAACGGACTTAAATACCATGAGCTGGATATTCAGCACTTAATTGATGAAGAAGTAAGTTTTTTAACTCAAGCTTTCGGTCAAGAGCCCAAAGGCGTGGTAATTGAAAATTTACAAGCTCGTGCCCGCGGCAAAATTTTAATGGCCTGGTCCAATCAGTATAATCAGGCGGTTTTGGCCTGCGGCAACAAATCGGAAGCCGCAACCGGCTATTGTACTTTGTACGGTGATACCTGCGGTGCAATTATGCCTATCGGTAATTTGTACAAGACACAGGTTTTTGAACTGGCCAAATGGCGTAATGCTCAAAACCGAGTTTTGCCCTCAGAGGTTATTGTAAGAGCCCCCAGTGCCGAACTTTCCTTAAATCAAAAAGATGAAAACACACTGCCCCCGTATGCCGTTTTGGATAAAGTTTTAACTCTTTACTTAGATGAGCATAAATCGGCAGAGGAAATTATTAACAGCGGCTTTGATAAAGAAACGGTTGAGTGGATAATCAAACGTTATCAAGCCATGGCTTTTAAGCGATTACAAATGCCGCCGTCACTTGATATATAATCATGACAACATTAAAGCCCTGAGGTTGAACTCAGGGCTTTTTTGATGACTTCCATTTTTTATAAAGGACATATATACAAGTATCATACAAATAGATAAAGGATGATACAGAAGTCATCGGTACGCGATGTTTAACATCCGTACATTTAAGGTTAATATAACACATTTCTCAAAAATAACTCAAAAAATCAAAATATTTTGATTGCAATCAATATAAATAATAAAATATATTATTGTTAAATACGGCGGAGGATTTATCATGAGACTATTACTGGCCGAGGATGACATAAAGCTCGGCAAAGCCCAAAAAGAGTTACTGGAGCTCAGCGGATTTGAGGTTGTATGGGCAACGGACGGCAAGCAGGCTTTGGAGGATTTTTGCACGGCCAAAGATAGCACCTTTGATGTTATTATTTTAGATTGGATGTTGCCGGAAATATCCGGACTTGAGGTGTGTAAAATATTGCGTAGTTACAAGTATAATTATCAGGGAGGAATAATTTTTGTAACGGCCAAAGACAGTCTGGAAGATTGCCTGCAAGGCTTGGAAGTCGGTGCCGATGATTATTTGGTAAAGCCCTTTGCCAACAAAGAGCTTGTAGCTCGTATTAAGGCTCTTGGCCGTCGTAAAGCAAGGCCCTATGTGGATAGCATATATCAAAAAAATACCGTAAGCATTGACAACAATCTGCTTAAAGTTGAAGCCGCCGGTAAATCTTTACAGCTGACCAAGCGCGAATTTGAGCTGTTTAGTTTACTGTTTATCAATCAGGGGCAAATTATACCGCGTTCGGTAATTTTAGAAAAAGTATGGGCCGATAATTTTGATATTTCGGAATCAAGTCTGGACTCGTACATTTATTTACTACGCAAAAAATTAACGGATTTCAGCAATCTCATTACCATAAAATCAGTAAAAAATGTAGGATATATTCTGGAGATAAAAAACCGTGATTGATGAAATTCATAAAAAATTGATAGGCAAATACACCGCCATTATCGGCTTTATATTAGTTTCGGTATTTTGTGTATGTTCGTATTTAAATTTACAGATTATTCTCAACGCTCTTGACAACGCCTTGCTTGATTACTTAGGGGAAGAAGTTCAGGAAGCACATGAAAATTTCACTTCCGGAAAACCGTTAAAAGAAGATGTCAGTACCGACATATCATCTTCCTTAACCTTATTAAGTTTTTGGTTTAAGGCAGATAAGTTGGTGTATGCCGAATTACCCGATAATGAAATTCTTCGCCGGCAAATGTTGTTAATTGTAAACAATTCCGAGCAAATACCCGATAAAGTTTACAGCAAGACCATTAACGATAAGTGGCATTTTCGTTTAGTAAGCCGGAACATTACGGAAAATGGCGAAAAAATCGGCAGAGTCGTAGTAGTGTACCACGCCACCAAACTGCATGAAAATTTTAATCGGTTTATGATAATATTTTCATGTATCATCATAATTTTGATATTTATATCATATTTTATCAGTAAATTTTTGGCCGGCAAAGCGGTAAAGCAGATAAAAAAGATGTTTGAGCGGCAAAAGAAGTTTGTTTCCGACGCCTCGCACGAGTTGCGTACACCCTTGAGCGTAATTATGGCATACACGGAATTATTGGAGCAAAAATCGCCCTCACCGGAGATTTTACAAAACCTCAAAGAAGAGATTACCCTGATGTCGGATTTAACCGGTAAGCTGTTACAGTTTGCTCGTTTTGACAACGATTGCATTAAAATAGAAAAGCAAGTTTTCAATTTAAGCCATTTAGGTCGGGATATATGCCGTAATTTAGCCCAGGCATCGCAAAACAAGAATATAAAAATAAAATTTTCCGCCGCAGAGGATATAAATATCAACGCCGACCAAACACTCATCAAGCAGATGTTATACATTTTATTGGACAATGCTCTCAAATACAGTCCTCAAGGTTCGGAAGTAAGATGCGAGATAAGTAAAACGGCCGATAACATTTACATTAAAATTAAGGATAAGGGCATAGGAATAGCCCAAGAGGATCAGGAACAAATTTTTGAGAGATTTTTCCGTTCGGACAAAGCCCGCAGCCGCAACAACGAGGGATTAGGATTAGGTTTGTCCATGGCTTTAATGATTGCCGAACAGCATCAGGGGAGCATAGAGGTAGAAAGCAAGCTCGGTAAAGGCAGCACCTTTACGGTAATTTTGCCCTGCTAAACTAAAAACCCCAAGTGCCTTAAGCATGCTTGGGGCTTTTAATCAGCATTAGCTGTTTTTATTTTTTAATTGTAACCTTAAAACCTTTATCGGTATTGGTAAACGAAAGTTCGCAGCCGTAAAAATCGGTAATGGATTTTACAATGGAAAGTCCTAAACCGCTTCCCTTTTCGTTTTGTCCCGAAGGACGATAAAACCGCTGAGCCAGTTTACTTAAATGTTCTTTGGCAACTTTCACACCGCTGTTGGTAACGGTTAATATACCAGGCTTGCTTTCAATTTCAATTTCTGCCCCCTCGGGACTGTATTTTATTGCATTTTCCAACAAATTTTTAATTACGGTTGCCGCCAAATCTTTATTAGCCTCCGTTAAGGGACCTTCTTTTAGAGTATGGTTGATAACGGTTATGTTCTTTTCTGCGGCCGCTGCCTGATACTCATTACAAACTGCTTGTGCCAAATGCTTCCAATCAATGGGTTCTTTATCGGTTTGTCCGGCAGCTAAAGACACATCAAGTCTTGACAAAGCCAACAGCTGCTCCACCAAATGAGCTGCCCGCTTTAAGCCTTGCGATAAATTATCGGCCGCTTTTTTACGAGCTTTGGCATCATCATCCGACATTTCCAAAACTTCCAATTGTACCTGTAAGGCTGTCAACGGCGTTCTTAATTCATGTGCGGCATCGGCAACAAACCGTCTTTCTCGGCTAAGCATTTTTTCAATTTTTGCCAGCAAACCGTTAAGAGAATTTACCAAAGGCACAATTTCCGAAGGAAGCTTATCCGTGGGTATGGCCGATAAATCTTCGGGAGACCGATTTTTAATGTTACCGATTAAGTTTTTAAGCGGCTTAAATTCATAACTTACGGCAATGAGCATAATCAACAGCAACAGCCCCAAGCCCCACATCCACGGCAACATAAATTCTTCGGTCATATCCCAGGCTATGTCATCACGATAGTCAAGTTCTTGACCTACGGCAATAATAAACCTACCGTCTGCCGATTTTATTCTTACCACCCGCCAGGGTTCATCATCTATTATTTCGGTCTGAAAAGCCCCGACATTGCCGTTATAGCTAAAGTCCAACCCCTTTTCATTATCATCAAAAACTCTTTGTCCCTCTAAATTAAACACGGCAAAACCGATGGCATCATCGTCATCATCGGCATTACGAATATGTTTTAAATTTTTATCGGTTTGTTTTTTTATGGCACTGTTCATATGTTGCCAATCGGCTGAAGATAAATTGCGAGCCAAAGCCATTTGATAAGTGTCAAAAAACTCATCAACGGATTCTTTGGTTTCCTTTAAGGATAAATATCCGGCGGCCGCAAAAGTTAAAACCGAAACTGCGGCAAAAATCAGCATTAAACGCAATTTTAAGCTCAAATGTCGCATTTAGTCCTCCATCATATAACCCAATTTATTTACGGTTTTAACAACATCTTTTCCGAGTTTTTTACGCAAATGATGAACATGCACTTCCACTGCATTGCTTTGCACTTCATCATCCCAAGAGTAAAGTTTTTCCTCAATAACGCTTTTGGAAAGAACCCGATTTTTATTAAGCATCAGAAGTTCCAAAAGAGCCACTTCTCTTGGCGATAGATCAATAAGTTTTCCGGCTTTAAAAACCTGTTTTGTATCCGGATTAAAAATGATATCTTTATACTTTAATTCGGCAGTTGCAAACCCGTTTTGCCTCCTGATTAAAGCATTTAAGCGGGCCACAACCTCTTTTAAGGAAAAAGGTTTGCCCAAATAATCGTCAGCTCCTTTGTTTAAGCCTAAAATACGACTGTCCACATCACCTTGCGCCGTTAAAATCAGCACCGGCTCTTTTTTACCCTTATCCCGCCAGTGCTTTAACACGGTCAAACCGTCTATTTGCGGCAACCCCAAATCAAGGATGACAGCGGCGTAAGGCACTTGAAAAAGTGCCTCCTCGCCATCAGCTCCGTTATCAAACCAGTCTACGGTAAATCCGTTTTTTTCAAGTCCGATTTTAATACCGTCGCCGATTAAGTTGTCATCCTCAATTAAGAGTATTCGCATTAAGCTGTTCCTTATTTTTTCAAAGTAACGGAATCTACATCAATTTCGGTTTTGAAGAAATCTTTGTCAACTTCGCCGTGGATAACAACCGTATCGTTCGGGGTAACATTTTGACCACGCCAATCTTCGTTATCAATTTCAACGGTAACCGAACCGGTATTATCAGAAAATACATATTTTTCATTACCCAAGCTCTTTTCAATTCTACCTTCCAAAACAACGGCGGTATCATCACCCAAATTTAATGCTTCGGCAACGGTAGAGTTAGAAAGTCCGGGACCCTGAAATCCGCCCATTGCCTGAGCCGGTCCTTGAAAGCCTTGAGCAAAAGCAGCCGAGCTCAAACCTAAAGCCAAAGATAAAGCAGTTACTGATAAAATGTTTTTCATGTTTTTTCTCCTTTTAATGTTATAAAGATTAAAGTTATTTTGTTTACATCTTCAATTCAACATTGCAAACTTAAGAAACGCTTAAGGAAAAAATTTTTATTGAAAAATATTTTTTATTATTGTTTTTCAATAAGATAAAATTAAAAAGTATTTTCCACAAACTCTTTTTCTTAAGTATTTTAAGATCAAATCTTAAGCCTCTTCGGTTAATTTTTTTATGGTTTGTCCGAAGATTCGTTCTTTTTCCTTCATCAAGCACTTATTATATTGAACGGCATCAATGCTTCCTCTTTTGGCGGCCTCGGTATAATAAGCGATTTTATAATCAATTTTTTCCATATGGGCTTGCAGTTGCTCCATTTGCAAGGCCAGATGTTCTTTTTGTTTTTTAAACATGGCCAATCGTTCCGCAATGGTAGAATCGCCTTGCATACACATATCAATATAGTGTTTAATATCTTTTAAGTGCATACCGCAGCCTTTTAAGCACTCAATAATAATGAGCCACTCCAGATCTTTTTCGGTAAAGATGCGAAGTCCCGAAGAGCTTTTATGGACTGAAGGCAGCAAGCCTTCTTTATCGTAGTAACGCAAAGTATGGGTAGTAAGTCCTAATCGTTTAGCCACCTGGCCGATAGAATATGTCATTATTTTTCTCCTTTTTGGGGGTAAGTGTATCACTTTTGATAGCGGAGTCAAGAAAAGTTAGCCTTAAAGTAAACTTTAAGTAAGTAATACAGTAAAAAAAGCAAGCGGTCAAAGCGGTATAAATTTAGAACATACCTTTTTTCTTAAAGTAGATAATAGCCAAAAGCGTAGCCACGGCCGAGATGCCCATTACAATTAAAAATCCGTAGGGATTGGCACTCCACGGAACTGTAACATTCATACCCCAGAAGCTACCTAACATGGTTGGTATGGAAAGGATAATGGTAATGGCCGCCAAGAATTTCATGACCGAATTAAGATTATTGTTGATAATGGAGGCAAATCCGTCCATCATGCCTTCCAAAATGGAGCGGTGCATATCCACCATTTCTATAGCCTGTTTATTATCCACAATAACATCTTCCAGCAAATCAATATCATCATCGGTAAATTTAATTAACTTAGCCAGAGCCGGAGAGTTAATCATACGCAAAATTTTAAGCAGCACCAAATGATTATCTTTCAAGGCGGTAGTAAAGTATACCAGCGACTTTTGGATTTCCATCAATTTAAACAGTGCTTTATTTTTGGTAGTTTTACGCAAAGAATATTCAATTTCTTCGGTTTTTTGATTGATAATGGCCAGATATTTCAAGTAAAACTGGGTACATTTGGAAAGGATAAGCAGCAAGAAGCGTCCTCTTTCGCGTGTATCAAAAGTTTTAGCGGTATTTTTATTAAAGGAGCTCAATATACGGTTATCTCTTGAGCAAATACTCACAAAATTATGTTTAGTAAATTCCAATCCGCAAGGTAATGTATCAAATTTACCTTCATCATCCATGAGTGGCAGATTAACAATTAAGGACAGGACATCATCTTCAAACTCAACGCGGGAGCGTTCATCAAGGTCCAGAGCATTTTTAAGCATATCGGAATCCAGCTTTAACTGGGTGGATACCTTTTCCATTTCTTCGGTAGTAGGGTTTATAAGATTATACCAAGAGAGCGGCAGGACTTTATTTTTTTTAAGTTTAACCAGCTTTCCGCCATCTTCGGACTTATAAATTCTTAGCATGGCGACCTCCTTAAAGCAAAATATCGGATTGATATAAAATACTGGTGCGGCCGAAAGGACTTGAACCTTCACGAACTTAGTTCATAACGACCTCAACGTTACGCGTCTACCAATTCCGC
>CALXTJ010000035.1 GCA_944391375.1 uncultured Alphaproteobacteria bacterium | reverse complement strand
GGAGCGGGCAATGGGATTTGAACCCACGACATCAACCTTGGCAAGGTTGCGCTCTACCCCTGAGCTATACCCGCATCAATGCGATGAGCTATTTAATAGCATATCAAAAATAAAATGCAAGAGTTTTTTTTGTGTTTTGTAATTTTTTTTATTCTTTATGATTTTTCAAAAAGTTGCTTATTGTTGATTAACTTAAATAAAGATTTAAAAGTTAAATTAAATGGTTTAGTTTACAACTTAGGTTTAATAAAAGAGGGCATTATAAATGAGCAAAGCCAAAAGCAACAAAGAGATTCGTTTTGAAAAGGAAGCCAAAGCCCTGCTTAAAAATTTGGAAAAACGCAAAAAGCAGCAGGCGGAAAGAGAAAAATTACAAAAGACAAAGGAAGTAAAAAATGGACAAGATTAAAATAAAAGGCGGTAATCAGCTGAACGGCAAGATATATATAAGCGGAGCAAAAAATGCCGCATTACCGTTAATTTGTGCAAGCTTACTGACCAAAGAGCCGGTAACGCTTACCAATATGCCGATTTTATCGGACATTAAGTCGCTTAATGCTTTGTTGTTGCAATTAGGTACTGAAATTAAGGAAAGCGATAATACGAGCGGTAAGCACGAATCAAAGACCTATACTTACAAAACGGAAAAGTTTGCAAGTTTAGTAGCTCCTTATGATTATGTTCGGAAAATGCGGGCCTCATATTATGTTTTAGGTCCGATATTAACGCGAGAAGGGCATGTGGAGTTATCGTTACCGGGAGGTTGTGCCATCGGGGCTCGTCCGATGGATATTCATTTAAATTCATTGGAGCAAATGGGAGCACATATTGAAATAAAGAACGGTTATGTTATAGCCGATGCACCTGACGGTTTAAGGGGAGCAAACATTATTTTCCCCAAAGCTTCGGTAGGTGCGACTTGTAATATTTTGATGGCGGCGGTTTTAGCCAAGGGACAAACGCATATAGAAAATGCCGCCAAAGAGCCGGAGATTGCTGATTTAATAGATTTATTAACGGCGATGGGAGCTAAAATTGAAGGCAAGAACACTTCCATTTTAACGATTGAAGGGGTAAAAAGTTTGCACGGAGCGGAACATAGTGTAATTCCCGACCGAATTGAAGCCGGTTCCTATGCGGTGGCGGCAGCCATTACCAAAGGCCGTATTGAGCTGGTTAATGCTAAGTCCGAACATTTACAAACGCCGCTTAACATTTTGCGAGCCATGGATATAAAAATTACCGAAAAGCCGGACAGTATAATTGTTGACGCCCGCAATGCCTTAATGCAGGGACAAGACATTATGACCGATTATTACCCCGGATTTCCGACCGATTTGCAAGCTCAGTTTATGGCATTGATGACGGTTGTGCCCGGAGCTTCATTAGTTACGGAAAACATTTGGGAAAATCGGTTTATGCATGTTCCGGAATTGATGCGAATGGGAGCCAACATCAATGTGCACGGTTATGCTTCGGCAATTGTCAGAGGTGTTAAAAAATTATCGGGAGCACCGGTTATGGCCACCGATTTAAGAGCATCGTTCGCTCTTGTGCTGGCCGGACTTGTAGCAGACGGCGAAACCATAGTCAACCGTGTGTATCATTTAGACCGCGGTTATGAAAAGTTGGAGGAAAAATTAAGAGCCGTAGGAGCAGATATTGAAAGAATAAAAGAAACTGATTAAATTTATAGCGAAAGGAAAAAATCATGAAGAAATTGTTATCTTTATTTGCGGTTTTAGGTTTGTTTGCCTGTACCGAAAAGCCGGTTTCATTGGACGGAGAATATGTTATGTTAAATGCTCCGGAAGATGCGGAAATTACAATTGGTTTTGAAGGAGAACGTTTTTTTGGTAAAGCGGCGGTAAACAACTATTTTGGTTCTTTTACCAAGACGGATAAGACTATTAAGTTTGGTCCGGCCGGTTCTACCATGATGGCCGGTCCCGAACCGTTAATGAAAGTTGAAAGCACCTATCTGCAAGATTTATCCAAGATTGACGGATATAATTTGCAGGGTAAAACTTTAATTTTAAGCGGTCCGGATAATTTATCCTTAACCTTTGAAAAGAAATAAAAAGATTTATGTAAATAAAAACCCCGCCATTACCGAAGTAACGGCGGGGTTTTAATTGGAGCTGAGTTTATTGCAGCATTACTTTAGTGGGGATACGGGTTACGGTTTCTTTTTTAAATATTTCAATAAGGTTTTGCAAATCTTGCGGAGCACTGGGTCCCCAACCCATCATATAATTTTCGCCTATAAACAGGATTGGCAGGCCGATATTTCCTTCAAGTCCGTAATTGGCGGCAAAAGTGTTTAACAAGTTACGATTTTTTTCATCTTGAATATCTAAAATCGTAAACTCAATGTCGGGATTGGCGGCAATAATACCGTTATTTAAGGCCTCTTTCATTTTTTCACAAAATTGACAAGGCTGAGAAAAAATCACAACTTCCTTTTTAGCCTGAGCCGTATGGGCAATGGTCAAAAAGCAAAATGCGGATAAAATGGCGAACAGATATTTTTTCATATTTCCTCCTTATATAAATTTAATAATACATATCAATATCTATATATAGATATATCAATACATATTAAATATGTCAACTATTTTTTAAAAAAAATAAAAGATAAATAAAAACCCCGCCATTACCAAAGTAACGACGGGAAAAACATTGAGCGGTTTTTACTCTAACATGGCAATAATCTTTTTGGCGATTTGCTCGTAAGCCAAAGTATGGGGGCTGTCGGGATCGGCGGCCACAATCGGTGTACCGTTATCGGAAGTTTGTCTGATTTCCAAATGCAGCGGAATTTCACCTAAAAAAGTTTCGCCCATGTTTTCGGCAGTTTTTTTAGCTCCCTCATGACCGAAAATATCCGCTCTATGTCCGCATTTTTCGCAAATGTAATAGCTCATATTTTCCACAATGCCCAAAATTTTAATACCGATTTTTTTGAACATGTTGACACCTTTTATGGCATCAATCAAGGCAATGTCCTGCGGAGTGGAAACAATAACAATACCGGAAAAATCAATGCGTTGCGATAGGGTGAGTTGAATATCGCCGGTTCCGGGGGGCATATCAATTACCATAAAATCAATTTCTCCCCAGTTGGTTTCGGTAAGCAGCTGTTCAATAGCTCCGCAAGCCTTGGCTCCCCGCCAAATAAGCGGCGTATCGCGACCGATAAGCGAACCTATGGACATGGCCTTAATTCCAAAATTTTGAAACGGCTCAAACAATTTTCCGTCATAGGAAATCGGCGGAGTGTTTTCAAAGCCCAACATGGTCGGAAGGGAAGGGCCGTAAATATCGGCATCAAAAATCGCCACTTTTTTGTTTTGGTTGGCTAAGGCTAAGGCCAGATTAACCGAAGTTGTAGATTTTCCGACACCGCCTTTGCCGGAAGCAACCCCGATAATATGCTTAATTCCTTTTAAGTTCCACTTTTCAATTTCCGGAGCAACGCCCGCACTTTGAGCCTCTTTGGTAAAGACAATGCTTACCTTTTTAACTCCCTCAAGATTGCTTAATTCCTGTTTTAACTCTTGGGCTTTGGCGGCTTGTTCATCAATATTTTTCAAGGTAACAATCAAGCGGCCGTTAAAATTTTTTATGCTTTCAATATTTTGCTTATCAAAATATTTTTGGACGATTTGTTCTTCTGTCATAATTTATCCTCACCATGTGGATATTGTTGTCAGTGTAATTGTGTTTAAGCCATATTTATATTATTTTATTTGAAGATGTAAACGCCTTTTTAAAAATAAGAGGCAAATAACTTTAATAAGAGGTATAAATATGGCACAAAAAAACAACCCGTGGGAAACCGATTTACCGCCGGAGACTCCCGATACCGGAGGCGAAGCGGTACATAAGCGTTTTAATCCGGATCCGATTCGCATTGCTAAAATGACAAACATTAAAAACGATTTTAAGCTGCCGATAAAACTGATTATCGGAGTGTTAGTTTTGTTGTGGCTTGCTTCCGGATTCTATCAGGTTCAGCCGAGCGAACAAGGAGTGGTGTTGCGTTTTGGTAAATATGTAGATACCACGGAGGCCGGCTTGCATTATCATCTGCCGTATCCGATAGAAACGGTAATTAAGGTTAATGTTACCAAAGAACGCAGCATTAACTTGGGTGTTGCGGAAAGCAATAACATGCAGTCTCGTTATTATAACAACAATCAGGCCAGTACGGCACTTAATGCCTTTACCGACAGTCATATGCTTACCGGAGATGAAAATATCGTAGACATCAATTTAACGGTAGTTTGGAAAATTAAAGATGCCAAAGATTATCTGTTTAATATCCGCAGTCCCGATGTAACGGTGAAAGTTGCGGCTCAATCGGTGTTAAGGGAAATTGTCGGACAATCGCAAATGCAGTCCATTATCACCGGCGATCGCGGCAAAGTTGAAGATGAAACCAAGGCCGAATTGCAAAAACTGTTGGACGATTTCGGTTCGGGCGTAAGTATTGTGCGTGTCAAGTTGCAAAAAGCCGATCCGCCCAAGCAGGTTGTAGATGCTTTTAATGAGGTTCAAAGAGCCAAAGCCGATATGGAAAGATTTAAAAACGAGGCGGAAGCTTACCGCAATGAGGTTTTGCCCAAGGCCAAAGGTGAGGCGGTTAAACGTCTGCAAGATGCCGAGGCTTATAAAGAAGCGGTAGTCAATAAAGCCAAAGGTGATGCTAAAAGATTTTTATCGGTGTATGAGGCTTATAAACAGGGTAAAAAAGTAACGGCGGAAAGGTTATACTTAGAAACAATGGAAGATGTTCTTTCCAAAGCCGATACCACCATTATAGATCCGTCGTCCAAGGGTTCCAATGTTTTACCGGTATTGCCGATAAATAAATAAGGAGAAAAATAATGAAAAAATACAGTACCCCGTTGTTGATAGTATTGGTAATTGCCGTTGTGGTGTTGAGTTCATCGGTATATGTGGTAAATCAGGCCGAACAAGCCATAGTTTTGCAATTCGGTGAGCCGGTAAGGTTGGTAAAAGAAGCCGGGCTTAAAGTCAAAATACCCTTTATTCAAAAGGTAGTATTTTATGATAAGCGTTTATTAAATTTAGATCCTCCGACACAAGAGGTGGTCTTAAATGATAAAAAGCGTTTGGATGTTGACAGTTTTACGCGGTATCGCATAGTAGATCCGTTAAAGTTTTATCAAACGGTCAGAACCGAGTTGCAGGCCAGAAGCAAGTTAGAAGAAATTGTTAATTCATCGGTGCGTAAAGTTTTAGGACGCGTAACCTTGCAGGAATTATTATCTGAGGAGCGTTCGGAAATTATGGAAGCGATGAGTAGTGCGGTTAAAAAGGATGCTGAACAAATCGGCGTGGATGTAGCCGAGGTGCGGATTCGCCGAGCCGACTTACCGGTTGAGGTATTGCAAGCCATTAACGACCGCATGAAGGCCGAACGCGACCGCGATGCCAAAGAGTTCAGAGCTCAGGGCCAACAAATGGCCCAGCAGATTCGCTCCACGGCCGATAAGGAAAGAACAATAATTATAGCCGAAGCCGAGCAGCAAGCACAAATCATTCGCGGTGAAGGTGACAAAGAGGCCACGCAAATTTGGAACGATGCGGCAAGTGTTGATGCGGAGTTTTATGCTTTTTATCGTTCTTTGGAGGCATATCGTAATTCGTTGGCCAAAGAAAACAATTCGTTTGTTTTGTCGCCCGATTCCGATTTTTTCCGTTATTTTACCAAAACCAAGAAGTAGAAAATGATTAACAGATTTTTATTACTGGCATTTGTTGTTAATATGGCAATATCGGCACCGGCAAGGGCACAAACGAGTTTTGCACCTCTTGCCGAACGGCTGATGCCTTCGGTGGTAAATATTTCTACCCGGCAGCAGGAAGAAAAAGACACCCCTGATGTTAAAAATGACCTATTGTTTGCTTCTCCCGACGGAAGGACGGCCTTAGGTTCGGGCTTTGTGATAAGTGAAGACGGCTATATTGCCACCAATTACCATGTAATAGAAGGTGCTCAAAAAATATCGGTAGTTACTTTTGATAATAAGGTTTATGAGGCAGAAGTTAGCGGAACGGATGCCAAAACGGATATAGCTTTAATAAAAATCGGAACGGAGGTCCCGTTGCCGGCGGTTGAATTCGGCGATTCGGATAGAGTAAAAATCGGCGACTGGGTGTTGGCCATCGGTAATCCGTTTGGGCTGGGCAGCAGTGTCACGGCGGGTATAATTTCGGCCAAATCGCGGGATATAGACAGTGGCCCGTATGATGATTATTTACAAACCGACGCTTCCATAAATCAAGGTAATTCCGGCGGTCCGATGTTTGATATGGAAGGTAAACTGATAGGCATCAACACAGCCATTTTTTCCACGGTCGGCAACAGTGTCGGAGTTGGCTTTGCTTTACCGTCCAATCAGGCCGAATGGGTGCTTGATGAGCTTAAAAATAAAGGCAAAGTTGAAAGAAGCTGGCTGGGTATAACGGTTAAGCAAACACAGACGGAAACCGGTGTTTCGGGTTTGGCGGTTGTTTCATTTGCCGATGATATAATTGCCGAGCAGGATAATTTACAAATCGGCGATATAATACTTTCGGTCAACAATCAACCGGTAAGTACGGCCAAAGCCTTTTCTCTTAATGTTTCTAAAATGCCGGTGGGTAGCAGTTTGGAGCTTAAGATATGGCGAAACGGCACAATTACGGATATAAAAACCACAACGAGCCTAATGCCTTCGGAAAGGACGGATAATCAAAAAGCGGCTGTTTTGCAACCTAAAACCGGAAAAGAATATCCTTTATTGGGTTTACGGTTAAATGAGCTGACGGTATCGGAAATTTTTTCCGGCAGTGAGGCGGCGGATAAAGGTGTGCAAAAAGGCGATATTTTAAATAAAATCAATGACACAAAGGTTTATATTGCCGACGAGTTGGACAGACAAATTGAAGAGGCGGTTTTAAGCGGCGAACCGTTGCGATTGGAGTTTATTTCAGCAGAAAACGGCGAGGCTTATTTTGCGGAAATTTCGTTAAAAGAGCAGGAATAAAATATGTTGCGGGTAGATTTTTATCATTTACAAAAGCAAACTTTGGAAGCGGTATTACCCAAACTTTTGGAAAAGGCATATACGCTCGGAAAGAACATAAAAGTTAAAGTCGGCAACGAATTGCGGGTAGAATTCTTAAATTCGCTTTTATGGACATATAATGACGAAAGTTTTTTACCACACGGCAGCAAAAAAGACGGTTTTGCGGAAAATCAGCCGATATGGTTATCCTCCGAGGATGACAATCCCAACAATGCCAAGTTATTGTTTTTGACCGACGGTGCGGTCTATCAAGGGCAGTTGGAAACATTTGAAAGAGTATTTAACATATTTGACGGGCACAACGAGCAAGCCGTAGAGCAAGCGCGTGATTTTTGGAAAGAGTTAAGGAGCAAGGGTTACGAGTTGCACTATTGGCAACAGGATGCACAAGGTAAGTGGTCGGAAAAATAAGGAAATAAAAGAGTTAGTTAAACATCAAAAAAAGGTTGCTAAACAACAAATAAACGGCTAATTTAAGAAATATTTACAAATAGGACTTGGGAGGTTTAAATGTCCGAATACGACAATAAATTCAAAAAAGATTTAGCAAGTGCCAAAAGAACGATAGATAAAGAAGTTGAGGCCTTGCGTATGATGGAAAATGAATTGGATGAAAATTTAAGCAAAGCTCTTGATTTAATAGAAAGTTGCAGAGGACGGATTATTGTAACCGGCATGGGAAAATCAGGCCATATCGGCCGCAAGATTGCGGCAACCTTTGCCTCAACCGGTACGCCGGCATTTTTTGTGCATCCGAGTGAAGCCAGTCATGGCGATTTAGGCATGCTAACAACTGCCGATGTAGTATTGGCCATATCCAACGGCGGGGAGAGCAAAGAGTTAAGTGATATTTTGTTATATTGCAAAAGATTTGGTATACCGTTGATAGCTATTACCAAAAATCCGCAAAGTTCTTTAGGTAAAAACAGCGACTTAGTATTAAAACTTCCCGATGACGGCGAGGCTTGTCCGTTGGGTTTGGCACCTACATCATCAACGACGGCCACTCTTGTAATGGGCGATATTTTAGCCGTTGATATGATGGAAAGAAAAGGCTTTTCGGAAACCGACTACAAACAAAGACATCCGGGCGGAAAGTTGGGAGCGATATTGCGTCGCGTATCGGATTTAATGCACTCCGGAGCAGAGATGCCCATAGTAAATGAGGATACGGTTATGCAGGAAGCCCTATTGGAAATGACGAGCAAAATGTTGGGGTGCGTTGGTATTATCAATAAAAAAGGTGAATTGGTAGGGATTATTACCGATGGAGACTTGCGTCGTTGGTTATCTCCGGAGTTAATAACGGAAAAGGCCTGTAAAGTGATGACCAAAAATCCGCAGACGATATCGCCCGATGCATTGGCAATAGAAGCTTTAAATAAGATGAACAATACCGGAAAAGGAATTACCAATTTATTTGTGGTAGAAGGTAAAAAACCGGTAGGAGTGATACATATTCACGATTGTTTGCGGGCAGGGGTTGCTTAAATTGGCAGATATTAAGCAAATAGATAAATTTTTTAACGGCGAAAGGCCCTTTGAAGACAGGGCCGTTCGCAATTTGAGCCAAAAGGAGCGATTAGTTCGTGCAATTAAGCTTATCATGCCGTCATTAGCGGCAGTATTGATAGGCTTGATAGTTCTGTATCCATCATTAAAACAAGATGATGTGGTAGCTGATTTAAATGTTACCTTGCCCAAGAAGGGGGAGCTGGAAAAGTTACACATAGAAAATACGGAAATATCCATAACCGACAAGGATAATAAGGTAAGTCAAATATTTGCCGATCAGGTAGATGAAACCACCCCCGGTTCCAAGTTAATGAAAATAATAAATCCGCAAGGGGAATTGCCGGCCGGAAGTAAGGATGAGCGGGTAAAAGTAAGTTCCGATATCGGCTATTACAATCAACAAGCCAACACATTAAAGGTTGAAAACAATGTAAAAGCCGTGTATACGGACGGTACCATAGCTCAAACGCAAGAGGCGTTTTATGATTTTAACAAAGCCATGGGAAACGGTGAGAAAGATGTTTACGCCAAAGGAGATTGGGGAGAGCTTTGGGCAGAAGGTTTTGCTTACCATCAGGATAAGGAAATTTTAATATTAAAAGGCAAATCCAAGTTAAAAAACGAAGAACAAACCCTGACAGCAGATAAAGAGCTCAGATACTATCGTTTGGAAAATCGTGTGGAAGCCGATAACAATGTGCATCTTCAGGATAAAGAGAGCAAATTAAGTAGTGACTTTTTGAAAGCTTATTTAAGAGAGGGTGGCAAACTTGAGTTTGAGCATATGGAAGCTTTAGGTAGTGTCAAAATTATAAATGCCGATAATACGATGTATGCCGATAAGGCCAAAGCTTATTTTGAAGGTTCGGATATATCTCAAATGCAGGCTGAAGGGCATGTCAAGGTTGTAAACAAGCAAAATACTTTAACGGCAGATAGAGCTACGGCCGATTTTATCAAAGGGGAAATATCAAAGGTAAGGGCCTATGATAAAGTTAAAGTGATTGATGATAAAAATACGCTTTATGCGGATAAAGCCACAGCCTTTTTGCAAGGGAGGGATATAACAAAAATAGAGGCAAACGATAATGTCAAAATTATTGATAAAGACCGAGATATGCAAGCCGATAGGATGGTGGCTTATTTTGCTGCGGGCAGCAAAGGAAAAATAGAAAAGATAGAAGCATTCGGCAATGTTAAAATTGTAACACCGGACGGTTTTGTACAAGGAGAGTACGGAATATATACTCCGTTACAAGATGAAGTAGAAATCCACAAAAATGTAGTAATATCCAAGGACGGGAGCGTTATAAAGGGAGATAAAGCGGTAACCAATTTAGAAACATCGGTAAGCAGAGTTTATATGGATTCGGCCAATAAAAGAGTGTCGGGGGTTATAACCGGCAGCACGATAAAAGGGGGAACAGATGAAAAAGAACAATAATGAGGATTCGGTTTTAGAGGTATTTAACATCGGCAAAAAGTACAAAAACCGCTCGGTATTAAAAAATGTATCGTTGCATGTAAAAAGGGGAGAAGCAGTAGGTCTGTTAGGCCCGAACGGAGCAGGAAAGACGACCTGTTTTTATTGTGTTATAGGTTTAATTACGCCCGATTACGGAGATGTACACATCAATGGTGAAGATATAACAACCATGCCGATGTACAAAAGGGCGCGAATGGGTATCGGTTATTTGCCGCAAGAAGCGTCTATTTTCAGGAGCTTGAGCGTTGAAGATAACATCAAAGCGATATTGGAAATAGTAGAAGAAGATGAGAGTAAGCGGGAAAATAAGTTGGAAGAGTTATTAAATGAATTTTCCATTGCCCACCTAAGAAAATCGCCGGCGATAGCGTTATCCGGAGGCGAGAGAAGACGACTGGAGATAGCCAGGGCCTTGGCCAGCAATCCGGATTTTATATTATTGGACGAACCGTTAGCCGGTATTGATCCGATAGCGGTAGGGGAGATTAGGTCACTGGTATCACAATTAAAAAACCGAGGTTTGGGAGTTTTGATAACCGATCATAATGTAAGGGAAACTTTAGATATTATAGACAGGGCCTATATATTACACGGCGGATCGGTTTTAATGGAAGGCAGGCCCGAGGAGATAGTAGCCAGCAAAGAGGTGAGAAAAGTTTACTTAGGTGAAAATTTTTCCATGTAAAGTTAATAAAGCGGAAAGATTTAAGGAGTATAATGGGGCGTTGACACGGTGAAATGTATGGATTTTATGCAAAATAAGGTTGATATATTTTACAAAGTGAAATAAAATAAAAACGTGATAAATGTGTTAATTTATTATATATGAGGGTAATATTATGAAAATTACATTAACAGGCAAACAGGTAGATATCGGAGACAGATTGCGTAAGCATGTTGAAGAGGGTGTAGAAAATTCGGTAAACAAGTACTTTAGTGCACCGATAAGCTGCACGGTAGCATTTTCCAAAGAAGGGGAAGAGTTTAGTGCGGAAGTAACGGTACATCCTGCCAAGAACATGGTATTAAAGGGCAGCGGCATAGCCGGGGATCCGTATTCGGCATTTGACAATGCCAACGAACACATAGCAACCCGTTTGCGTCGTAACAAGAACAGATTAAGCGATCATAAAAGCAAAATCGGTTTAGCGGAATTAGCCTATCAGGCAGTTTTACCGTTGCATGAAACGGAAGATGAATTAGATGTTGATGTAGATGCCCCGATTACAATAGCCGAGACTGATGCAAACATACCGGTATGTACGGTAAGTGAAGCAGTTATGTACATGGACTTGGGCAACGAGTGTGCTTTAATGTTCAGAAACAGTTCCAACAATCATATCAGTATGGTATATCGTCGTAAAGACGGCAACATTGGTTGGGTAGAACCAAAAGCAGACAAATAATTTAAGGAAAAGAGCCGATGAAAATTTCTGAAATTTTATCGCCGGATAGTATTTTCATTGATATGAAAGCCAACAACAAGCGTCATCTTTTGCAGGAGTTGGCAGAAAAGGCAGCCGGCTATGCCGGTATAGATGGGAGAGTTGCCGTAGATTCCGTATGGGAAAGAGAAAACTTAGGTTCCACCGGTTACGGTAACGGAACGGCGTTTCCGCATGCTCGTATTGACGGATTGAAAAAGGTTGTAGCGGTATTTGGTCGCTTGGCACAACCGATAGACTTCAATGCGGTAGACGGTAAACCGGTAGATTTGGTATTTTTGCTTATTTCACCGGAAAACAGCGGAGCTGATCATTTAACAGCTTTAGCTATGGTATCAAGGGTTTTAAAAAATCCCGATGTTTGTGAAAAGCTGCGTCAAGCCGGTAGCCGCCAGGAAGTTATGGCGATATTAAACAGTTAGTTTGCATTTCGGCATAAAGTTAAAAAGCCTGCTCAGATTGAACGGGCTTTTAACTTTAGGGCAGTATATCAGGAGTTGACAACAGCACCCCACAGGAAGAAAAATTTGCAATAGCTTTTGGTATCATCGCAAACCGAACATAAATCTTCCATATCAGATAAGGTTAAATCTTTAAGGCAAGTAACGGAATCAGAACAATAGGCATCGCCGAAGGCCCGTCCGGCATGTTGCATACTTCCTTGTTCGTCATCTTTTTGAAAAACCGTATTCCACAAATTGGCGGAACGAAGCTTGGCCATTTGAAACAAGTTTAAACAAACTTCATGAGCATTTTTACCGATGGATAGTCGTAATCCATAATAAGATGCATAACCATCATTATTGAGGAATAAATATACCTGATTACCAAAAACATCGTAAATATATGTGGAATCTTCTTTAACCATTTCTACAGGAATAACTCCGAGTTTTTTTAAAAGAACAGGAAAGTTCATAGAAAAATCAAGAGTGAATTTATCGGAGTTAATGGTCACATAATCTAAAATACTGCCAATTTGTTCGGTCTGGCGATTAAGTTTATATTTCATCATGGCTTTAGAGTAACCGGCAATAGCCCCGACGGATAAAATACCGATAATGGCCAGAACGCCTAACATCTCAACCATACTTCTTCCGGCGGAAAGTTTGTATAAGGGCTCATCTAAAGCCGTTTTACGGGGTGTCAAAAAATTCATGTACTTTCTGTGTACACTAAAATTTTTTTC
This sequence comes from uncultured Alphaproteobacteria bacterium, assembly GCA_944391375.1. Lineage (GTDB taxonomy): Bacteria > Pseudomonadota > Alphaproteobacteria > RF32 > CAG-239 > CAAFZY01. The sequence continues at coordinate 34 of CALXTJ010000035.1, read as the reverse complement.
GCCCCTAGAAACGACTTTATCTAAACCCTTCTCC
>CALXTJ010000034.1 GCA_944391375.1 uncultured Alphaproteobacteria bacterium | reverse complement strand
TATTAACCGCTGCCTTTATTTTGGCAAGACTGCGGATAATAGCGGCATTTTCCGTTAAAGACTTTATTTTGTTTTCATCATATTGACTTACTTTTGCTGCCTCAAAATTATCAAAAGCTTTTCTGAAAGCCTCGCGTTTTTTTAAGACCGTCAGCCACGAAAGTCCGGCTTGAAAAGATTCTAAAACCAACAACTCAAACAATTCACGATCATCATGTTTGGGTACACCCCACTCTTCATCATGATATTTTTTGTAAATGTCCGATTTTTCATCTACCCAATGGCATCTCATAACTTGATATCTCCATGAGCCAGACTTTCCAAAAACTTAATTTGAATATCGGCAATTTGTTTAACCGATTCTATTTCCACATATTCGCCGTCAGCATGCATACCCTCACCGCTGCCCGAGTGCATAATCACAATTGAACCCTTTTCGGCAAAGGCTCTGGAGTCGGTGGCACCGCCTATATATTCAAACTCCACGGGCTTATGCAACACCTTTTCGGCCAATTGTTTATAAGCTAAGATATATGGGTTGTTTTCATCCATAACCACCGGAGTTGATGAAGATACTATTTTATAGTTTACACCCTCAATCATACATTTATCCAAGGCAGCACATAAATCCGCCGTTGTTGAAGTTTCAATAAGCCTGAAATCCAGCAGGGCTTCCGCCTGAGAGGCTATAACATTGGAAACCTCCCCACCGGATATTTTGGCAAAATGAACGGTATCAATCCAGGTATTGTGGGGTTTGGGTTCGTTTTTGGAAAACGCCGGATAAATTTTACGAATATTTTCCCAAGTTTTGAACAAATTTTCATTGGCATCAACACCCTCCCAGGGGGTTGAACCGTGAGCCGCCTCACCTTGAGCCGTAAGTTTTACAAAAACCGGATTTTTACATCTGGCCACAATTTTGGTAATATCGCCGCCGACATCATTATCCAAAACAATTTTGGCTTTTAAATCAGGGTGCGATTGTAAAAAAGCTTCGGTACTCAAACTGCCTTTTTCCTCATCGGTTGAAAGTATAACTCCCAACTTTAAGGGAAGTTTGTTTTGAGCCACATACAAAATGGAATTAAGAGCCACTGCGGCAAAAGACTTCATATCCAAAGTACCGCGTCCGAACATTTTACCGTTTTGCACCATCGGCACAAACATATCATCTATGGCCGGCACCACATCAATATGCCCTAAGATTAAAACATCAAAATCATCGGTATCTGAAGTGCGGGCAAAAAATACTGGTGAAGTATTTTTATATCGGCAAATCTGAGCCTCAATCCCGCTAGCAGACAACAGGTCTTGCATATATGCCAAACACTTGTCAATTTCTTTAAGATTACCGGTTACGGTTTTGAACTTAATTAAATCTGTAACAACTTGAAATAAATCCATGTTTTTTACCTTTTTTTTATCATCTTTATTTACAATACGGATAATATATAATCAAAAATCAAAAAAAGGAAATAAAATGAAAACATTATTTACAGCCCTAATAGCGTTGATAATGTCTGTAAGTTCGGCCGTGGCTCAAGCTGCCGATTCCAGTGAAAGCGGATTGGAATTACCGCGTATGGTATCATTGCGTTCCGATTTAATCAACGGCCGATCCGGCCCCGATACCAAATACCCGATAGAGTGGATTTACAAGCAAAAAGGCATGCCGGTAGAAATAATCAACGAGTTTGGTTTGTGGCGTCAAATAAAGGATTGGGAAGGCTCCGAATGCTGGGTGCATAAATCCATGCTGACCGGTCGTCGTTTTGTAAAAGTTACCAACTTAGGGGAAAATAATATCTATAACAGTGATGATTACGGCTCCAAGGTAATAGCCAAAGTTGAAGACGGCGTAGTCGGCGAAGTCAAAGAATGCAAAAAAGGCAACAATTTTTGCTTAATAAAATTCGGTACCATTGAAGGCTGGGTACCAAAAAATATTTTATTCGGCATTTATAAAGATGAAAATATAAATACCTAAGACTATTATCCAAGATACTACAAGAACAAAATCCACCCCGCATACAATGCGGGGTTAGTTTTATGCCGTTATAAGCTTTTAGGAGCATCGTTCCGACCGCTCGTTTTTTAATTACAAAAAACTTTTAAAAGGGATTTTTGTATATTTAAGCTGCCTCTTTATTCATCTTTTCCAAAAGAGTTTTCAATTCGTCGTAGCTTTTAACTTCCGGAATCCACTTCATATCATCCGGTAAATCGGTAGTAAATTCACATCTATAACGAACCGGATGTGCTCCCACCCCGATAGCTGCCTGTTGATTGTAGATTCTATCATCCACCAAAACGGTTTCTTCAGCCTTTAAGCCGTACTTTTCAAAGCAGTATCTTAACATATCTTCTTTGGCGGTATCGTGCATAAATTTACCGTGTTGCACGCACTCAATATGGATTATATCAAGCACCGGAGCCAATAATTTGTTAAGCAAACGCTTTTTGGCTTCAACATCAAAAGTAGCCGACATGGTAAATTGCTTATAACCCAGTTTATCAAATTCTTTAATAGCCTCAATGGCTCCATCATAAAGGGGACGATTATTAAAAAATTCCGGACTATGGCAAAAATCATAATCCATTTCCACACCCATGGTCGGATGAGTTTTCAATTCCAAAGCACCGTATTTAGGAACAATCGGCAACACTTTGGGCAAATCTTCCCATTTAATATTACCGTACATCGGTTTATACTTGGGATGTTTGGTTAAAAAGTTGTAATACGCAAAGTTGAGATTAGCCAGAACCCCGTCTATATCCCAAAAAATATTTTTAACCGCCATAGAAAAATCCTGAAAAAATGGCGCGCTCTGGGCGATTCGAACGCCCGACCCACAGCTTAGAAGGCTGTTGCTCTATCCTGCTGAGCTAAGAGCGCATAAAGATACAACAAATAACATCGGAAAAACTTGTCGCATATTTAGATTGATTTGTCAACAGCAAATTACGGAGTTTCATCAACAAAAAACTTTAACGATTATTTTTGTTGCCGTCTTTTGCGTTTTTTAATTGTTTTAGGTTTTTCCACCGAAAAGCCGAATTTACCGAGCTGACGGCCCAAAGTATAGTAAAAACCATGAGCATAAGCCAGTAATCCGGCCGTTTTTAAGTCCAGAGCCCCTTTGGGGTTTAAGTATTTATCATCAACATTAACCGCCACAATTTGAGCCAAAAACATATCATGTGTTCCGAAACTTGTTACCGATTTTACCACACACTCTAACGAAATGGGAGCTTCGGCAACTTGAACGGTATTAAGCTTGGCACACGGCAGCGGGGTTAAACGACAAGCTTTAAATTTATCTACATTGCGACCTGATTTAACTCCGCAAAAATCAACGGCTTTAGCCAGAGGCAGATTGGGAACATTGATAACAAACTCTTGAGTTTTAGCAATAATTTCATGCGAATAACGCGACGGCCTTATTGAAACATAAGTAAGGGGCGGATTAGTACACACAATGCCGGTCCATGCCGCCGTCATCACATTAGGCTTGTCAATTGAACCCGAAGATATTAAAGCCGGAGGAACGGGAGCCAACATGGTCCCTGCCGGCCAAGTAATTTTTACCATATATATTTCCTTATTTTACCAACAATATGCAAAATATATCGCCGTTTATTTGATTGTTATAAAACTTTTAGCATTTATTCACAAGTTTCAAAAAAACCTCCCGTTTCGGGAGGTATAAACCCTACAGGTCCAACAGCTTTAAAATGTTTTCCACTAGGGTGTTTTCCAAGCTGTAATATATGGTTTGGGTATAACGGCGAGTTTTAACCACTCCGGCTTTACGCAACACCGCCAAATGCTGCGATAATGCCGATTGGCTTAAGCCGACCAATTTTTCCAACGCCCCCACACTCAACTCTTCCTTATGTAAATGAGCCAAAATTTCAAGTCGTTTGGCATTGGCCATCGCTTTAAGCACCACCGATTTTACTGCAATTGACGAATTTTCCATACCTATTCTCCTTACATTAAAGTTCATTATAAATTTAGCATGAAAGAACCCTTTATAAAAGTTCTAATAAAGCTAATTATCATATATACTTAAGCATCAGATACAAATATATAACATATTATAACTTTAGTTCTATCAGTCAAATTAAAAATAAAATTCACAAACCGACAACAAAATATTGCCATTGGCAAAATGATATACTACACTGCCGACATATGGAGAAAAAAATGAAACATGAAGAAATTGAAAAATTAAGTTTTGAAGACGCTTTACAAAAACTTGAAACCATAGTCCGCGACTTAGAAGGCGGCCGCATTAAGTTAGATGATGCCGTAGAAGCCTATGAACAAGCCGTATCGTTAAAAAAGCATTGTGAAGAAAAATTAAAAGCTGCCGAATTAAAAATAGAAAAACTTGAAACGGCCGCCGATGGTTCTTTAACTCTTAAACCTCTGGATGATATGCAAAATAATGACTGATATTAAAACCGAGCTCAGCAATTATTCCTTACGTTTTAATCAGCAAGCCGAAAAGATGTTTGCCTTGCCTTCCGGCCCTGAAAAACGAGTAGTTGAGGCCATGAAATATTCGCTGTTAAACGGCGGAAAACGCCTGCGTCCATATTTGGTATATGCAACCGCTCGCCTGTTCGGAAAAAGTTTTGAAGATTCGTTTTCAGCCGCCGCTTCACTGGAAATGCTGCACACTTATTCTTTAATACACGACGATTTGCCGGCTATGGATAATGATGATTTGCGTCGCGGTAAACCGACCTGCCATAAACAGTTTGATGAAGCCACCGCCATTTTGGCCGGCGACGGACTGTTGACCTATGCTTTTGAGATATTGGCCTGTTCCGCATATGACGACGATATCAAAATTAACTTAATAAAACTGTTGTCACAAAATGCCGGAGCTTTTAAGGGAATGATATCCGGACAAATGCTGGATTTATACGCCGAAACGGTTAAAAATCCGCAAAATCCGACCGAACTTATCAGTCATATTGAAGAAATGAAAACCGGATGCTTGTTATCTTATGCCTGTCAGGCCGGTGCCGTTATCGGCAGGGCCGATTCTTCGGCTTATGAAGCTTTAACCAAATATTCGCGTTGTATAGGCATTGCCTTTCAAATTGCCGATGATATTCTAGATATTGAAGGTAACCAACAATTAGTCGGTAAAACTTTACATAAAGACAGTTCGCAAAACAAACTTACTTTTGTAAGCTGTTACGGAATCGCCAAAGCCAAAGACATGGCTAAAAACCTTATAGAGCAAGCCAAACAGGAGATTGCCGTTTTTGGTGAACAAAGTAACAATCTTAAAGCTCTTGCCCAATTTATCATTGACAGAACATACTGACCTGATTGTTACATTTTTGTTACAGTTTATGTTGCAATCCCCGATAATGTATGGTATATTTATACTATAATATAATTATGGGAAAGGAGTAATCCGATGACTACTTTACAAAAAACTTTCGGACAACAGTTTTTAGAAATATTAAATATTGCCAAGGCAGATAAAGCAAAAATGTTTATGCTTTTGCGTTCTACTTTGGAAAAAATCAACCCGTTCCCTTCCGAACCCGTAAATTTTTCGGGTATGCTCTCTAAAGTTACCGATATGGAGAGTATTGCCGCCATGAAAGCCGCTCGTGCCGGATGCAATGCCCGTAACGGTGCTTACATGTTTGCCGATGATTATATTTATTTATCGGCCAAAGCTTACAAAGACCAAGGCTTAGGCGATATAGCCGATTTTAAACGTGATTTTGGTACATTCTTAAAAAATGATAACAAAGAACATGAGGTAACTAATAACTCCATAAAGGAAATGGCCGCCAACCAGGGCCGATAACGGTATAAACAAAACTTCTTTTACAAACTCCGTGCAATAACGGAGTTTTTTTTATTGACATTTAAAATATATAGAGTATTTACTATATATAGATTATGTAATGTTTGTAACCGGTAAAAAAATACTTGTTTTAAAAACAAATTACCGCATAATAAATTAACTTTATCTAACGGAAAGGATATAAAAATGTTATTAAGTATAGCCCTATTGATGATATTATTTACAGCCAAGTCTGCTCTGGCCAATCCGGCCTGTGCCGTATGTACGGTGGCGGTTGGTGCCTCATTGGAAATTGCCCGCAGCTTAGGAGTTGATGACGGTGTTGTAGGAGTTTGGGCCGGAGCTTTTTTGGTACTGTTAGGGTACTGGACCATTAAATGGTTTGATAAAAAGAACTGGAATTTTAAATGGCGTAATCCGATAATTTTGATTACTTCCGTGGCCATGATAGGCTTTATGTACATCAGTCAAATGCAATACCATGCCGAAGTAATCGGAATTTTCTATCTTGATCCGTTTTTGTTCAGTGTATTGATTGGTGCTTTGGTAATGATTTTAGCTTCGGATTTTTATCAGTGGATGAAAGCTCGCAACGGCGGACATGCTCATTTTCCGTTTGAAAAGGTAGTAGTACCGGTTGCCGCCTTGTTAATTGCCAGCCTTTACTTTAACTATTTTCCGATATGCGAGCATGTCGGCGGCGATTTATATACCTTTTAAAACAGTTTCCGCACCATAAAAAACATCCTCAACCTAAAACGGTTGAGGATGTTTTTATGTTCTAACGCAAGGCCTCTCGGATTTCCATTAAAATTTTACCGAGATTATTCTCACCTACCCCGTTGCATATACCCCAATAGGTATCGCCCCAGGTGTTGCCTTCTTCCAAAACGGCATCACCGGTATTAAGGAGCATCTGTCGCAGCTTTGGAGAGTTGCGGTACTTTTGAAAATTCAAATCGCGTAAGACGGAAAATTTAATATCATGCCAGTCCGGGCGAACTTCATTTTCTTTACTCACCCAATATTGCTTGGCCTCATAGGGTGTCATTTTACTGATTTTTTGCCGAAGCTCCATATCCAAAGTTTTGGCGGCTTGATAGGCTTTTTCCGTGCAATCAAACTCCATATCATCCAAAAAAACGCTTACCTTTTCGGGGTATTTGTCTCCCTCTTTATTTTTGTAAGGATAAAAGTTTGATAAAAACCTCGTTTCCGGCAAAGTAAAAGTTGCAATTTTTTCCATAATAACATTATTTTAATTTTACATACTTATTCGGTTTGCATTTAAGGTAACAAAAATAAGTTTTTATGTCAATTTGGTTTTTATCATAAAAAAATTATAAAAAAGTTGTTCTTTGCAAAATTGTGATTTATATTATGGAAGTTAAAGTTTAATCGTACGGGATAAAACAACATGAAAAAAATTTGGCTGTCATTGTTTTTGTTATATGCTTTTTCGGCTCAAGCTCAAACAGCTGCGGATTTAACCAAAATTGAAAACTATCTTAACAACATAAAAACTTTGGAAGCAAGTTTTGTGCAAACTGCCAGCAACGGCACGGTTTCCGAAGGCATGCTTTATATTGCCAAACCCAGCAAAATTCGTATGGAATATGCCGCCCCGACTTCGGTTTTAATTGTCGGCAACGGCGATTATGTGGTATTTAACGATAAAGAGTTAGACCAGATTACCAATATTGATTATGATGATATTCCCGCTACCATGATTTTGGCCAACAATATTAAGATTGATAATGAAAACTTAAAAGTCACCGACTTTTATAAAGATGCCGGAATAACTTCAATTACTTTGGAGTACGGTAACAATAAAGATGTCGGTCCCATTACTTTGGTATTTAACAATCAACCGTTTGAATTGAAGCAATGGAAAATTGTTGATCCGCAAAGCGTGGAAGTAACACTTTCGCTTTATAATGCCACCGAAGACAAGCCGCTTGACGATTCTTTATTTAAGTTTACCAAAGAAAAACGCAGCCGCCGCAAGTAGGCCGACAAACAACAGACCGCCAATTAAAAATTGCGTTTTAATCTGAACACGGTTTCGGTAACATTTTTACCGTAATTTTGCGTATAAGAAAAAGCCGCCTCCAAAGACCAGTTACGGGTTAAGAAATAATCTGCGGTTATGTTCCATTTCAGGGTAGAGCCGATTTTGGAAGTTGCCCAAACCTTTTGAGCTTCAAGCTGTAATGAGGCCTCCGAAAACCTTACCAACAGGCCGGGCTTAAGGCTTAAACCCAACCATTGATTATGCGGCAATCCTCCGCCGTAAGCTCCTTGTACTCCGGTTAGGGCATAAAACCAAATATTATCATTTAGGGCATAAGTCCCTCCGCCTTCCACCGCAGCATTAAAGGTATAATAATTATCTTCGTCGGAAGGATTTAACTGACGCAAAATATCAACCGTTATCTGATAAGAAGGAGCGGCAAAAACCTCGTCTATCGGTGATAATGAAGTGAGCTGCAAAATATTGAGCCGTTGCAATACATAGTTATTTTTATCATCATAATGCCGAAAGGCCATATCTAAAAAATTGATGGCCGCACCCGGTAAAAATCCGAAACTGCGGTCAATTAAACTATGATAAGCCGGACGCAAGCGGAGCTCTTCAAAAAACTCCCCGTTATAGGTACCCAAACCTAATGATATTTGCTTGCTATCGTGAGAATATACGGGGTTTTCGCCCTCTTGCAATTCATTAAACTTTTGCCCGGCTTTAACCTGATTGCGAGCTTTTAACAAGGCAAAACTTTTTTTGCGATATTCGCTTAAAGCAATATCTTGAGCCACATATTGATATTGAATATATTGATAAGCGGTTTCCAACACATCGGCCCGCTGTTCCTCAGGTAAGGCTTGAGTGGATTGCAAATTAAGTTGTATAGCATCCAAAAAGGCCTGATACTGTTCATCTGACATTTGTTGCATACGATATTTTATTTTGCGTTGCCGTGAGGGACGATAATTGATGCTTTTTACCAGCCCTTCCCTTTTATTAACCTCCTTAATGGTGTCTAAGGGGATAGTCTGCACGGGAAAACCTTGTGCCAAATTAAGTTCGGGTTTTACGGCATCAAAAACTTCCATAAGCATATATGAGCAATTTTGTGTAAAGAAATAATAAGGGGTTGTGGTTTGTCCCACTTCCCAGATATGGGCCACAAAAAAATCCAGTTCTTCATTACTCAGATTTAAGTTATATTCCCAAATATCGCGATTTTCTATATTGTTGTAAGTATTGATTATATCATAATAAGGTTTTACGGTAAAGCCGCCGGGATAAAATCCGGCAAGTCCGTAGACCGCATATAAAAAACTGTTTTCATAACCGTTGGTCCAAGCTCCGTAGTTAATACCGTGAGCCAAGAGTTGTGTGCCTTTACGAGCGGTATCCACTCTTAACAGGGTGTGCCCGAATAAAGAGGATGAATTATTCATATAAGCATCGGTAAACAACAAGGTAATGCCCGATGGTTGCAAGTCTTGTTTAAATTGCTCAAACTCCTGACATTTAGGAAACGGAGCATTGATAAGATTATTTTTTTCAAGCCATAAATAGCGAGCCGGAAACAAGCACTTGGTTTTATCATCATTGGATTGAAAAAGAGCGATAGTGGCATCAAGTTCTTTGAGCGGATTCGTTTTACCGCAAGGGCTTAAATAAAAATTTTCCGAACCGATGGTAGATTCGTAACCGGTTAAGGTAGGCTGATAGTGTACTAAGGCCAGCCAAGAAGGAGAGTAAGCCCAATCTGATAAATTGCTTGCATAGGCCGGCAAAACAAATAAGGAAAACAGTGTTGATAAAAAGTATTTATGACAAACTCTCATCGGCAACTCTTAAAAACACGACAAACACGGCCGATTTGACCGTGTTTGCCGATAAAACAAAACGAAAAATTAAGCCTTCATTATTTGATAAAATTTCAAAGTAACATCAACGGCGTCAACATTTTCATTGGGGAACAAAACGGCAAAATTCTGATAAGTTTTTTCAGCAACCGTTTTTTCATCCATATTCATAATACCGGCAAGGGTAGTAATGGTTTCACCCTGACCTGCGGCGGCATCCATGGCAAACTGTTCCAAGTTATTTTCCAAAAAGGCCAGAACCATTTTTTGAGTTCCGCCGGTAACGCGTCCGTTCGGATCGCAACCGGAAGTACCGAAAGTAATACCAAAAGTTTGAGTACCGAAAGTACCGTTAGTGGTAACGGCGGCAACCTGCGGCAGAATACCACTCTGTCCACGCCAAGCCATAGAACCCAAACCGCAACCGGTACTATCAATGGCATGAGCCGGAGCCGTTAAGGCAACAGCACCGAGCACCAAAGATGCAAATATAATTTTTTTCATACAATTTCTCCTTAAAGCGTATTATAAAATACTGCTTTAAGGATAACAAACCTTAAACTAATGTATATATAAATTACGAGTTTTACACAAAAAAGAAAACACTTGATTTAAAAATTTTCGGCTGTATAATGAGTCCATATATATCAGATACGGCTGTGATGACCTCAGGTTTATCGCAGTCTAATTTTTTAGCTTTAAAAACACTTATTACTTCCCTTTTAACAAGAAGGTAATTTTTTATGAGGAGAAATAAAAATGGATAAGTTTCCGCTGACTAAAAAAGGTTATTTACAGCTTGAGCAGGAGTTAAAAAACCTTAAAGGTATTGACAGACCCAACATTATTGCGGCCATAGCCGAAGCTCGTTCGCATGGCGATTTATCCGAAAATGCGGAATACTCGGCCGCTAAAGAAAAACAAAGTTTTATTGAAGGCCGTATTCAAGAATTGGAAGCCGTTGTCAGTCGGGCTCAGGTAATTGACCCGCAAACCATTAAGGGCGATGTTGTTCGTTTTGGCGCCACCGTTTTGGTAGTTGACGAAGATACCGATGCCGAAACCAAATATCAAATTGTCGGTGATTATGAGGCCGATATTGAAAAGAACTTAATTTCCGTATCCTCACCTCTGGCCAAAGCCTTAATCGGTAAGGAAGTCGGGGATGTTGCCGAATATATGGCCCCCGGCGGTAAAAAATCTTTTGAAATTTTGGATATTCAGTATATCTAAAATTCCACCCCTTCGGAGTGATAATTTTTTCGTTACCAAAAAACCGGTCTTGCGACCGGTTTTTTTATACTCTTTCTTGAAACATATCACACATTTTTTGACATTCTCGGCTAAAAGCCTCCGGATTTTCCAACTCTTGCTGCGACTTAATCAAAACCGTCTGCCAGATTTTTCCGTCTTGCTCTTCAAAAGCCGATAAATAAAACTCCGGATAAATTCCTTCCTGAGCCCACTGTTGGGCCGGAGGTTCAGACGATATTAAAACCGCATGTCGGGGTATGTCATCATCTTTTTCAGCTTCCTCACACTGCATATGTTCATAACAATTATAAACATATTTTTCAAAAAAGCCCAAAAAGTCATCATGATACTCATTACATAACTTCAAGTGTTTTCCGCTCGGAGTCGTAACGGTACATGCGGTACAAATCTGTGTTTCCGTTCCCTTCTGATGTCGTTTGACAAGGGTGGTTAAAATATGCATCATCGCCGGATAAAACAACAAATTGTGCTTTTTAACCTTTTCGGCCAGATGACTTACATCCAACTTAAACCGATAATCCATTCCGTACCTCCTTTTCTGAGTATATGCCTTATATAATATATATACACCTTATCAAACGGATTCTCAAGTAAAAGCCGTTTTAAAAATTATGGCATCGGTATGTATGGATATGGCTACTGCTGCGGTAATTTTTTAACAATCATAATTTGAGCAATTATCATAATCAGGAAAAACAGCAATATATGCACATTAAGTCCGACAGCCGACAAGATATAGGTTAAAACATACATCATCACCAAGAGCAAACTGTTCAAACGCATTTTGGTATCAAAGGCCAGATTAACCTTGTTTATTTTGGCGGCCAACCATGTACAGTAAGCATAAAATACGGCCAAAATAAAATATATAATAAAGAATACTACAATTGCTACAATTGCCACACCCAACACTATCCATTTAACGGCCGAATTCAAAAAAGGCTTATAATCTTGCTTAGGTAAATCAAAAGAAGCCGAAAGTTTGGTGGTTTTGATTTGATCATCATTAACAACATACGCATATAAACGACTAAAATAAACACCGTTGGTAAGTTTTGTTGTATCCAAAGTATCTTGGGTAGTATCAAGCACAAAAGAGTAAGTATCTTGCGGATTATCGCCGGTAAAGGTTAGTTCACGGATAATATTTTCCGGACTTACTATTTTTCCGTCTTTGACCGAAACAGGTAAAAGCTCATCGGCAACCTGTTGCACATAAGGCACGGAGGCAAACATAAACATACGAGCTTCCAAAGACAAATAAACGGTAGAAATCAGAGCCAACAGCAAGAGCCAAACACTTCCTATACCCTTACCGTTCATAACATATTGTAAAAATTTGTTCATAATCGTATCCTTGTAAAAAAATTATGTAAAAGAGGAGTCTGAAAAGGAGTGTATCAGATTCGTAAAAAGAAGCCAACAACAAAGTATATAAGCCACAAAACATTGGAAAAAAGTCTATAAATTGTGGAAAAGCATCAAAAAAAGCCTAAAAAAAGCATAAAATCTGGAAAAAGTTCATTTTTTTATTTGACTTAAGCAAAAAAAGTGTTTCAATTTAGATGTGATAAGCGTTTACGCTCACAATTGTTTAAACTTTTTTAGAGGGAGTCCTCACCGTGAATAAAAATGAACTCATTTCTAGCGTAGCTAGTTCAACAGGTCTTACAAAAACAGATGCAGCTAAGGCTGTTGATGCTTTTGTAGCTTCAGTAACCAAAGCTTTGAAGAAAGGTGACGAAGTTCGCTTGGTTGGCTTCGGTACATTTTCCGTAGCTAAACGTGCTGCTACCACCGGCCGCAATCCTCGTACAGGTGCTGTAATCAAGATTGCTGCTCGTAAGCAAGCTAAATTCAAAGCCGGTAAGGCTTTACAGGAAGCTGTAAATAAATAATTTACGGTTTTTCTTTTATAAATAAGGCGGTTTTCCGCCTTATTTTTTTACAAAAAATTTATGTATAAACAATCTGATAAGCTACAAAGAACAAAAAAAACAACAAAAAACAAAAAAATCACTTGATTTATAAAAAAATATTAGCTATAAGACAATGCAGTTGGTAAGACGGGCGCTTAGCTCAGCTGGAAGAGCATCTCGTTTACACCGAGAGGGTCGGGAGTTCGAACCTCTCAGCGCCCACCAATAAGGAAAGCTTTCAAGAACAACTTGAGAGCTTTTTTTATTTCTGCTTTGTTTAGGTTCTCACTCCCTTCGGGAGTTCTTCTGGCTCCTAACCTCTGAGTTTTTATAAAACTCAGAGCTAACTCGCTGCACTCACTCATCGCTAGCTATTTGTTCAATCTTAGTCGTCATCCATTTATCGGATTTTTCTTGATTGTTTTTTTGCCATAACTCGTTAAAACGATTCTGATAATCGGTTACAACCTGATTTTTCTCCAAAATAAACAAACAATTTTCGCTGTTTTTATCGGTTGCCGGATTCGTCCAGTTATAAGAACCGGTAACCACCTTGTTCCCGTCAAAAACGGCAAATTTATTATGTTCCAGCTTGTGTGCCGAATTAACTCTAACATCTAAACCGGATTGATACATATCTATGGCTTTTGATGATTTTTGCCCGGCTTGGGACTTGTCGGTCAGAACCCGAACTTTAACACCTCGCTTATCAGCGTCTTTAAGAGCCTGCACAATTTTATCATTGTTTATGGAATAAACCGCAGCATCTACACTTTGTTGCGATTCGTTAATCAATTCCACAATCTTCTGTTCACAACTCAAAGACGGCGTAAAATTAACCTCATACTGAGCATATACCGGCCAATTTATGAGCATAAACAGTACAAACAATCTTCCTAACATGCCTATATATCCTATCCCTAAACATTTGAACATTAAAAACAACTGCTTAAAGATATAGTCACGATTATTATAAAACCAAGTAAGGCTGTAAATTTTAAAATAAAAAAAATCGGAAGTATGTTACTACCTGAAAGTAGTGCGACATATTCAGCTAAAAAAGCCCTATTCTGCCGCCTTCCGATTATTACAAACCGGAAGTAAGTTATTACCCGAAGGTAGTGCGACATATTCAGCTAAAAAAGCCCTATTCTGCCGCCTTCCGATTATAGCTCAATCTATTTTGGAGGGAACATTTACTGCATGTTCCTACATTTTTAGGCTATAACAAACAATGCAAAAGTCAAGCCCAAATCTTCTACTTGTTAGTTATTTAAAAATTTACAAATTAGACTTGCATATTTTGCTGATTTTGCGTATATTTAATGTTGCCGAGCAATCGGCTATGGTACTAGAAGCGGTATGAAATAGGTTTTCAAGACCCGAGGGCAGTACTCGGCACCTCCACCATTTTATGCTTGCCGCAAAGTTGTTTTTTAAGCTATTCGTACAAAAAAGGTACATGAGCCGCAAAA
>CALXTJ010000033.1 GCA_944391375.1 uncultured Alphaproteobacteria bacterium | reverse complement strand
CTTGTCAATACCTTTTTTTATATTTTTTTATCTTTTTTCTATACCCTCACTATCTTACTGTTTTTACTGCGTTATAATTGTGAATTGTTATCCCAGTCCTAAATTTTTAGCTTGAAAGCTTTAAACTTATGAGTATTATAGACTCCGTATTATAATTTTTATAGGAGGCTAAAATAGCAATAGAAACGAATCATGCGCCAGTACGCGACGGCGACGGACCGCGCATCAATCAGGCCATTAAGGCTAAACAAGTAAGACTCATTGACGATCAGGGAGAAAATCGCGGTATCGTCTCAATTGCAGAAGCTCTGCAAATTGCCGAAGACGCCGGTTTTGATTTAATTGAAATATCTCCCCAAGCTAACCCACCGGTATGTAAAGTTTTGGATTACGGCAAATATAAGTATGAAGTCCAAAAACGCAAAAATGAAGCTAAGAAAAATCAGAAGGTCGTTAATATTAAAGAACTTAAAATAAGACCCGCTATTGATACTCACGATTATGAGGTTAAAATTAAACAAGCTAAAAAGTTTTTGGCTCAGGGCGATAAGGTCAAATTTACCATGCGTTTTAAAGGTCGGGAAATGAGTGCTAACGATTTAGGCTCCGAAGTTCTTAACAGAATTATTGAAGATTTGGATTTGGTCGGTAAAGTAGACTCGGCTCCCAAACTTGAAGGACGACAAATGTCTATGATTATTTCACCGGAAAAATAATCTTTTCCGCACCATTAAAAAGAGGGCCTCAGCCCTCTTTTTTGTTTTAAGCCTCTAACGATTTTCAACCTCTAACTACTATATCTTATAATTTTCCAGAATCGGTTTTAGCAGCCTAACCGCCTTCTTATAAGCCCCTTTCTTGAAAAAAACGATATCCTCTACCGCTTCATCAATGTCTGCCCACTTCCAGGCTTTGAACTCCGGCTCTTCGGTTGCTAAATTTATTTCCGAATCGTCGCCTTCAAAATATAACAGATTCCAATACATGTCTTGGCCCAAACCTTCCGTCCCGTCTTTACGCAATTTTTGCTTTATCGCTTCCGGAAAACTGTACCGGAAATAACCGTCTTGGCTGTAAATAACCTTAACCGAACTGATGGATGTTTCTTCCTTTAATTCCCTTAAAGCCGCTTGGGCAACACTCTCCCCTTCGTTAATTCCTCCTTGCGGAAACTGCCAACGACGCGAACTTTGATCCTTGCGGGCACACAGCAAAACTTTTTTATCTTTATTGAAAACTATTATGCCCGCACAACGACGATACCCTGCCATTATTTTGCCTCTTTCTTTTCTTTGCTTTCTTCACCTGCTTCTTGACGAACTTCTCCTTGTTGTCCGTATAAGCTTAACGCTTTTACCAAATCAAGAGCTCTTGATAACTGATAATCCTCAACCTCTTCGGCGTTGTTAGCTTTTTCTTCCGAAGATTTCTTCTTGTTTTTATTCTTATCTTCCTCCTCGTTTTTTAAAGCTCCCTTTAATTCCGACTCTGTTATATTAAAGCCGTAATCTTCCAATAACTCAACTTTGGCCGGTTTAACTTCTATATCCGGTTCAATGCCTTTGGCCTGAATTGAACGACCGGACGGCGTATAATATCTGGCCGTCGTAATCCGCATTGCTCCGTATTCGCCCAGCGGTATTACCGTTTGTACCGATCCTTTACCAAATGATTTTTCACCGATTACCACTGCTCGGTGGTGGTCTTGCAAAGCTCCGGCTAAAATCTCGGAAGCCGATGCCGAACCGCCGTTGATTATCACTACTATCGGCAAGCCCTTGGCTACATCTCCCTCCTCGGCCGTATATTTTACCGTATCTTCATCATTTCGTGAACGCGTGGAGACTATCTCTCCCTTATCCAAAAATAAATCCGAAACCGCTATTGCCTGATCCAACAAGCCGCCCGGATTGTTCCTTACATCTATGATAATTCCCGATAACTTACCCTTCAAATCCTTTTGGGCTTTCTCTATGGCTTTTGAAACCTCTTTATCATTTTCTTCCGCAAATGATGAAATACGAATATATAAAATATCGTCATTTTTGATTTCCGTCTTAACCGATTCTATCTTTATTTCTTCCCTCTTTAAAGTAACATCAAACGGTTTAGCATTGGCCCTTCTGATGGATAATTTTACTTTAGTCCCGATTTTACCACGCATCTTACTGACGGCTTCGTTTAAGTTCATCCCGATTACCGTTTCGCCGTCAATATGGGTTATGTAATCTCCGGATTTTATTCCCGCTTCGGCCGCCGGAGTATCATCTATCGGCGAAACTACCAGCACTAATCCGTTATCCATGGTCACCTCTATTCCCAAACCGCCGAACTTGCCTTTGGTCTGCTCACTCATATAGGAAAAACTTTCACTATCCAGATAACTGCTGTGCGGATCCAACGATGTCAGCATCCCGTTAATGGCCGCCTCTATCAATTTTGCATCGCTTACCTCGTCCACATAGGAAATTTTGGCTCTTTCCATAACCTCTCCGAACAGATTCAACATTTCATAAGTGTCCGGTTCTTTGCTCTCTTTTTTGGCCGCCGCCAATGCAAAACTTGTACTTAACACCAGTAAGCTTGTTCCTAAAATAAGTTTTTTTAACATCGTTTTATTCCCGTACTAAATTTTTTAATTTCCAAACCATGGTTGCGGATTTATCGGTTTTTGATTTTTGCGAATCTCTACATACAGCTTGGCCGAATCGCCTTCCGGCATAATTCCTACCGGTTCTCCGGCCAGTACCATTTGCCCGATTTGCGTATCTACCGAGCCCATACCCGCCAATAACGATACATATTCGTTATCATGCTCTATAATAATTAAATTTCCATACCCCTTAAACGGACCGGAAAATATGACCGAACCGTCATACGGCGATATTACCTGAGCTTGTCCTCGGGTTTTAATTACCAAACCTTTGGAGGTTACCCCTTTGGATAATTCTTGCCCATATGAAGTTATAATCTCACCCCGTACCGGGCGAGCTAAACTCCCGCGAGCTTTTATAAAATCTATCCCTTCCGTTATACTCTGCGGTTTTATATTTATCAAGTCTACCGTTTGCATGTCCTCCGAACTTGTATCTTCTTCGTACAAGCTCCCGTCTTCCATCCTTAATCCGGAACCTTGTCCTTCTCGTAAACGGCGAAGCTGTTCGGCTTCCAACCTTTTTTGCTCGGCTCGCTCTTTGGCTGCTCTCTTTATCTCTTCGGAACGACGACGCTTGATTTCTTTATCATGCTCCAACTTTTCCATTAAATCTCGTAAATCCGATGCCTCTGATGCTAACTTAACCGCTTCTTCCTGAGCTTTTTCACTTTCGCCTTCTATTTGTTTGCGAATCCTTGCTTTTTCAGAAGACAGACGCTTTAAATTTTGCTGTTGTTTTTTTAATGAACTCTTTTGCGTTGATATCTCTTCTAATTTTTTCTCTACCTGCTTTTTTTGAAGGCTTATCTCTTCCAAATCCTGTTTTATTTTATCCGCTCTTGTTTTCAAAAACGGAACACTCTCCCTTAATAATATGGCACTCTTTACCGTATCCGTCGGTGATAACGGCTGTATTAACAACGACTCGGTCGGGTGCAAGGCCAAATTTTCCAGTGAAGCCAAAGTACCCGCTAAATTCCGATACTCTTTGTTAAATGCCTCTTCCGTAACCTTTAACTTTTTTTCTAAAAGCTCTAATTCCTCTTCCAGCTTGGTGGTTTTTTCCTCATCATTTTGTAACTTTTCAGCCGCATCTATCATATTTTGATTTATCTTGGCCAATTCTAAACTTAGTTTAATGGCCTCGGCCTGCAGCCTTTTATGCTCCATCTTGCTGGCTTTGGCCTTTTCTTCGGCAGCTAAAACCTCCTCAGAAGATATGTCTGCGGCATATACCAACCCTACCGTACTTAAATACAGTCCCAATCCGATATATGCCGCAAACTTTATCATTACCTTATTTTTCCAATAACGATTTACCGGTCATCTCTTGCGGTTTTTCAATTCCCAATAAATCAAGCAATGTCGGCGAAATATCTGCCAATCTGCCGTCCTTTAAGCCTTTAACCGATGACGGAGCATTGTACAATACCGCCCTTACTTTACCGACCGTATGAGCCGTATAGGGCTCGCCGGTCTTTTCATCTACCATCTTTTCAACATTGCCGTGATCGGCCGTTACCAACAATACTCCTCCTACATCCTTTATGGCTTTCATGACTTTGCCTAAGCAATCATCTACCGCAGCTACCGCTTTTAACGCTGCCGACATAATGCCGGTGTGGCCTACCATGTCGCCGTTGGCAAAGTTGCAGATAATTACATCAAACTTTTGCTTTTCTATGGCATCGGTCAAGGCTTCGGTTACTTCGTAAACGCTCATTTCCGGTTTTAAATCGTATGTCGCAACCTTCGGACTCGGAATTAAAATACGGCTCTCGCCCTTAAACTCTCTTTCTTCACCGCCGTTAAAGAAAAAGGTTACATGGGCATATTTTTCGGTTTCGGCAATACGCAATTGCGTTAAACCGTGTTCGGAAACAACCTCTCCGAAAATATGGGTTAAGGCTTCCGGACCGAATAATGTTTTCATGAAACGATTGTGATCAACCGAATATTCCGTCATACCTACCGATATTACAAAATTTACCGTCTTGGCTCTGGCAAATCCCGTAAATTCTTTATCGGACAAAGCGTACAAAATCTCTCTTGCTCTGTCGGCTCTGAAGTTAGCCATTAAAACCGCATCACCGTCATTGGCTCCTTCATAATCGCCGATTACACACGGAACGACAAACTCATCGGTAACGCCTTTTGCATAACTGGCTTCCATTGCCTCTTTTACACTGCCATACCTTTGGCCGCTTGCCGAAACAATGTTGTTATAGGCCGCTTCAACTCTGTCCCATCTTTTATCTCTGTCCATAGCATAAAAGCGGCCCGATAAGGTGCTGACTTTTACACCTTTCATGTCTTTAATTGCCGCTTCAAACTCTTCCAAAAATTCGGCAGCCGATGAAGGAGGCGTGTCTCTGCCGTCTAAAAAGGCATGTACATTAACCTTAATACCGTTGCCGCTCAATATATCGGCCAACGCTACAATATGATTTTGATGTGAGTGAACTCCGCCGGGCGACATCAATCCCATTAAATGACAAACCCCGCCGCTCTGTTTTAACTTATCAATCAACTCCAGCAAAACCGGATTTTTATTAAGCTCTTTATCGGCAATTGCCTTATCAATCCTTGGTAAATCCTGCATTACCACTCTGCCGGCTCCTAAATTCATGTGGCCGACTTCCGAATTGCCCATTTGCCCGGCCGGCAAACCTACATCCAAGCCCGATGTTTCCACAAAACAATGTGGGCAGCTCTCTACCAATTTATGCCAGTTCGGCGTGTTCCCTTGCTCAATGGCATTATCCGAAGTTAATTTATCGCGATAACCCCAACCGTCCAAAATCAATAACATTACAGGTTTTTGCATTTTTATTTCCTCTGTTCCTTATTTTTAAACTTCACTTATTATATATAATAATTATAAAGTGAAAAGTACTATTTTTATCAAATATTTTTTTTGTGAAAAGTTTTGCGTTGACATGACTGATACAAAAATTTAATCTGAACTTCAACTGTTGATAAAGGATATTGTATGTTTTACAAAGTTGTTCCGCTCTTATTGATGCTTTGTGTCCCGCTTACGGCTTTCGGCGGTGATTTTACCTATGAATACGGAGCATCTTCAAGGGCTTTGGGTGGTTATTTTTATCCCAAAGAAAAAATCTATCAAAACCAAAATCGGGTTCATGCCCCCGTATTTGCTAACATCAACGGCAGCCTAACTTACAATTTTTCCGATACCGCTTCCTTAAAACTTGCTACCGAACTGGAAGCTAAGGCTTCGTCTCATTTGGATAATCTTAATCAAGGCCGCTGGGGGGAAGAAGTATTTGCCAAGTTTTCCACTGCTTTCGGCGATTTTTATGTCGGGCAAATGGAAAATCCGGCCGCCATGCTCGGAGTTACCAAACCTAATCTTTCCGTATGGCAGATAAATCCTACCGATGTTACCGATTTTACAGGCTCTACTAACTGGCGGCAGCACAACCGCACCAAATACTACAATACCCTTACCTCAACGCTTATTAACACCGACGGAAGGTCGTTTAAACTTTCCTACTTAACCCCTGAATTTAAGGGTACTACTTTGGCAATCGGCTTTACTCCCGAAAATAACGCCAATGACGGCCTTACCAGCAAGTTTGCCCCCTATTACGGAAAATCTTCCTATCAACTTGCCCTTTATAACTACCATGACTTTGATACCCTGCAAACCGAAATTTATGCCGCCTTTGCCGATTTTGATAAAAGTCACCAAGAGTATGGAGCAGGTTTTTCAATATATCGCAAAGGATTAACCCTGTTTTCTTCTTTCCGGCAAACCGAAACCTCGTCTTCCGATTACAAAATTACCACTACCGACACATCTAAAAACACTTTGGCTTATTTTGATGCCTTTCGTAACGGGTTTGCTTTTAATGCCGGTGTATCATACGAGTTTGCCTTCTTGACTTCCGTACTTTCTTATTTTGAATCCAAGGCCGATAATGTTAATATGCGTAATCGTATAATTACCTTGCACAACAGCTTTAAACCCTATAAATATTTGGGATTTTACCTCGGAGCCGGTTTTGCCGACTTGGAAAATGAAATTGACGGTAATGCTAAAGGGCCTTTTGCCTATGCCGGTATTGAACTTACTTTTTAGGAGAATGTTATGCCAATTTTACAAATATTTTCGGACAATAAAGTTTTTGCGGAAGATTTAGTATGGCAAATTAACCGCTATGCTCCCGAATACACCGTGGATAATCAGGCTTCTTCCCCGGACATTATTTTAATTGATGAAAACACATCTTTGGTACAAAAATTTCATAATATGTACCCGCAAACTCCGATGTTAATCCTGACTGCAAACGCTGAAGACAATTGTGAAAACACCAGTTTTATAAAATATGAAAACAAACCTGTTATCTTAAATGGCTTAATCAACAACTTGCTCTCTTTTATCAATTTGGCTTTTAATTCGCATGAAGGTTCTCTTAAGTTTAATCAATACTGCCTTTATCCCTTAAATAAAGAAATTGTCAATCTCCGCAATAACGAATCCGTAAAACTTACCGAAAAAGAAGTGGCCATTATTCAATATCTTTACAAAATTAAAGACCGAATCGTGACCAAAACCGAACTCTTACAACAAGTTTGGGGATACAGCCCCGATGCTACCACACATACCATTGAAACCCACATCTACCGCTTAAGACAAAAAGTTGAGCATGACAATGCCGATGCTCAACTGATTATGACCGAAGACGGCGGATATATGCTTAACCGCTAAACCTTTTTTGCTGTTTTGGTTTTTCTATCTGGCTCCGACCAGCGACAGCGATGAAATTGTATCGCCCATACCTACCAAAGTCAGCGGTTTTTCTATTAAAATTGTCGGAACAACTATTAAATCCCATCCGCGATACCGCCCTATTCCGTTTTGAGCCAAATCATTTTGGCCGGTTGCCCAAGCTAAACCATCAGCCTCAATTAAACCCACATCCGATACCTCTTTGCCGTGAGCCCATAACAAATTATCAATAGTACCGGTTCCGGCTTTGGCTGCAGCAATGGTTGCCGCCGTCATCATTCCCCTTAAATTAGCTTCGGGGGTTATCTTAAAGCCCTTATCTTGCAAAGTTAAATATAGCCCGAACATATGCAGCTGTATACGGGCAACTTTGGTCTTTTCTTTAATTTTGACAATGCCCGCAAATAAATTTTCAGAAGTTGTTCTTTCCTGACATTTTTTGGCCAGCTCCTCCTCGCCGATTACCTCCAAAATATCTATTGTCTCTCGCTCGTTAATACCTATGGAATCCATTAAAGGTGCTACCTTGTCTATTATGGCTTTACGAATAATTTTGTCTTGCGTGGAGGCTACCTCAAGGTGAAAAACCGCCTCGGGCGATTGCTCTTTCCATTTTTTTAAATCAGGTAAAATTCCCTCAATTAAAGCCTCGCCGTTATTGTTGGAGGTTAAAGCGTGAAAACCCGATAAAACAACATATTCTACGGGATTTTTATGCATATATGACATAAAGTGCTTATCGGTAATAAGTTTTAAATTTAAGGGATCGTAAGTGGCTATAAAGCGATTAGACTTCGGACACTTAAATTTTTGGCCCTCAATTTCCAAAACATCGTTTTTATCAAACTCTATAATCCAGTGAATAAGGGCAATATCTTCCGTTCGGTCCGCCAAATAGGCCGGTAGCGGCTCGCCCTTTTCGTTAAATGACAATAAATTATCTTTTTTTACAAACTGTTCGGCCTGTAATTTAGGCAAAGAATTGGCATGGGCATAAACTTTTTGAATGCCTACCGTGGCCAGTGCATTGGCAACAATTCCACCCTGCCCGCCGATTTGTAATCTGTCATAGCCTATTGTATTGTTCATCCAGTCGTATACCGATTTTTCTTCGGTAATCCACTCCTCGGCAATACCGTTTTTAAAACATTTGAAAATACCCTTTACAACATCTTGCGTGGTCTTGATTTTGGTTTCTTTAATATCTTCCAATTCCGCCAAACTTAAACCTTGCTCGCTAATTAACTCTTTTAGCCTTGAGGCAGAAATTTTTATAACCGCATCTATATTGGTATTAAAAGCCGTTGCCGCCGCTTTGATATTTTTAATCTTCTCAAGTTGAGAGGCCACAACTTTATATTTTTCTTTCCATATCTTTTTTAACTCGGGTGTATCCATTATTTTTCTCCGCTAAAGGTGTTACTTGTTTTCAGTCCCTTGTTTATATAGTCGCCATTTATATTCGCCGATGGCTCCGCATTTTTTGCATATCGGTTGCCAGTTTTTACTAAAATGTCCGCAAGCGTTGCATGACCATAGAGAATCTTCGGCACAGTCCTTGATTTTATGCTTCCAGCTTGAGGCTTTTTCCTTGTCTTGATTAACTTTAAGTTCATACTCGCTGATTATCTCCGCTATCCGCTTGGTGGCCGGATTATTTACCAAAAAGATTTCAAACTCGCTCTTGGCTTTGCCCCATAGCTCGGCATTCATATCCAATCCGGCCAATAACAAATTATTAAGCGACGGCCGTATGCTGTTGGTTAAAGCTAAACTTTCCATTCTTTGCACTCTTTCAACCGCACTGTCTTCCGGCCATAATCTTAAATAAGCTTCGGCAATTTCCGTGGTGGGATTTATCCGCCAAATATTGCTCAAAACCTGTGCCGCTTTACGAACCTGATTATCATTTTCTACATAATATTCCGCCAAAGATAAAGAGGCCGGAACCAGTTTGGGATTATATTTAACTGCTTGTGAGCAAAATTTAAAGAAATTGACACTGTCTTTTTTTTCTTTAGCCCCTAAGGCTATCTGATATAAAGCAACGGCTTTTAACTGCTTGTAACGCTCTACGGGAATTAAATCTTTTTTGTGGCCGGAATCTAAAATTTGTAAAGCCTCCTCCCATTGGCCGTTTTGAGCATGTGTCTTAAATGCACTCTCTATTATCCAGCCTAAATCTTGGCAAACTTCCAAACTTTCACCAACCTCTTGTAAAACATTGCTCAGACCTTGAGCACAAATTTGTTCTTCAATGCTGTGTTTGAGCTGCAAAATTTCCGCATTCTTAGCTAGTTTGGCAGACAATGCTTCCATTTTACCAAAATCTTTTTCCTGTTTATAAATATTAAAACGCAAAATGTCTATGATTACATCATCGCCGATAGTTTTTTGTAATTCTTCCAACTTTGCGGCGGCGGATTTTCCTCCGCCCTTGGCCAAAAGATGCAAAACTGCCAAAAAATCAAGCAACGCTTTATCCATATCTTTGCGGCTTAAAACCAGTTTGGGACTGATATCTTCCAACTTGTCTATGCTCTGATTTTCATCAGTTGTGCCGTCCGTTATGCTTAACGCCTCATCTAACTGTTTTTTTACCGCTTTATGCACCACCGCATTTATAATATAAACCACCGCCGCAAAAACCAACAGCCACAGCAATAAACCGGCCAAAGGCATAACCTCATGCACGGCTCTCCAGTCAATACGAATCGTGCTGCTGCGGTCAGCTTCCCAAATGAGTAATATCAGGAACAGGGCTATGGCAAAAAATGTGTAAATCTTTTTATTCATGTTCTGTTCCTTTCCTAATAAATATATTGTCCTTTACTCGGCAGAGGTCAAACTTTCAGCTTTCATAACCGCTAAAGTTAAAGCCTCAATTTGCCTTAGAGCATCATTAAAGCTCTCTTGAGCTTTTACATTTTCCTGCCACTTTTTAAATTCCGGTGATTGATACTTAGCATTGCCCTCCATCAATACCGCAGCTTTGTAAAGTTCGCCCTCATTTACCAGACGATAAACTTCATCTTGCATGCTTTCTTTGGCATTCTCATTATCGTCGTGATATTCTATCATCACTAATTTAGAGAGCTTTTCGTTAATTTTTGCTTTCCAATCTTGATTTTTTTCATTTTCAGGTTCTTTTTGAACTTCTTCTTCAACCTCTTTGGTCTCAGATAATATATATAACTTATTGAATTCGTTTATAAGAGCCTGTTTGGAAAAAATACCCTTAGTCGCCAATGCAGAAATCTCTTCGGCAGGGGCCTGCATATTGGTGCCTTGAGCCAAATTGCGTAAAACTTCCGCCTCGTAAATAAACTGACGGCCCGAATCCGCACTGTCTTTTACCAACATAGCCGCCGTTAAAACTAAGGCTCCGCGGGTGCTGACCTGACCAAAAGAGTTTACCTTCTTTTCCAAATTATCCAAACGCGATACAACTCCCAAAACCGTTGCATTGCTGGCTTTGGCATCTATAATTTCGGTATTGATGTCGGCAACATTGTCTATTTTTTTATTTAACTCGGCCAAAGTGTTTGCCGAATCGTTTTTAAAAGCATTTAATTCCTGCCGACTTACACTTAAGGACGCATCGTTTTGTAAAGCCGCTATCTGATTTTGCAAACTTTGTATTTTAGCTTCCAGAGCGGCAATTTTATCAGCCTTAGCCGAATCGGTTTTTATGTTCAACAGTTGCGGATTTTTATATAAATACCAGCCGGAGCCGGAAAGTATGGCTAAAATTACAATTAAGGTAAATGTCTTTTTAACCGCCTTTTTAAACTTGGAAGTTTTAGCTTCAGGTTGCGGGTTGTTTTGCGTTTCGGTTACCATTTTTATTATCCTCATATGATATATTGCTTGGCTTTAATATTTTTATAGTTTATATAATTATAAAAAATACTGCAACAGATTAAATCGGATTTATGCAAAATGTTAGTTTTAGGTATTGAAAGCAGCTGCGATGAAACGGCAGCGGCAATTGTTAATGATAAAAAAGAAATTTTAGGGCAGGCTTTGCTTTCTCAAGAAGAGCATAAAGCTTTCGGCGGCGTTGTACCGGAAATTGCCGCACGAGCCCATTTGGAACATATTGATGAAATTATTTCCACCTGCGTCAAAAGAGCCGGTATTTCCTTAAACGACTTAGATGCCATAGCCGCCGCTTCCGGACCGGGGCTAATCGGCGGTGTCGTAGTTGGAGTTATGGCTGCCAAGGCTTTGGCTTTGGCCTTAAATAAACCTTTTGTTGCCGTCAATCATTTGGAGGGACACGCTCTGTGTGCCCGAATCTCCAATGATGTGGAATATCCTTATTTGTTGTTGTTGGTTTCAGGCGGACATTGCCAGATTTTAATCGTGAAAAATGTCGGTGAATACGAAAGATTAGGCACCACCATAGATGATGCCGCCGGCGAAGCCTTTGATAAAGTGGCAAAAATGTTGGGCTTGGGTTATCCGGGAGGCCCTTTAATTGAAAAACGGGCAGCCGTCGGTGATGAAAAGCGTTTTTCTTTACCCAGACCTCTCTTAGCCTCGGCAGATTGCAATTTATCGTTTTCGGGCTTAAAAACCGCTGTGCGTAAGTTGATAGAATCGTACTCGCCCGACGGAGATATTGAGCATGCCGATATTCCTTCACAGGATGTTGCCGATATCTGTGCCTGTTTTCAATATACGGCAACCGATTGTTTGGTCAGAAAATTAAAACGAGCCATCGGTATTTTTAAGAGCAAATATCCCGAAGGTAAAAACTTGGTTGTTTCCGGCGGAGTGGCCGCCAACGCTTATTTACGAGGCAAATTAAAAGAGTTGGCCGATGAAAACGGTTTGATTTTTGCCGCACCGCCCATTCGTTTTTGCACGGATAACGGCGTAATGATAGCATGGGCCGGACTGGAAAGATTTAGAGCCGGATATCAAAACGAACTTGATTTTAAACCGCGTCCGCGTTGGCCTTTAGATGAAAATGCTCCCAAAGCCGCCGGTGCCGGAGGAGTAAAAGCATGAGAGATAAAAAAGAAATTTTAGAAATTATGGAAATTTTTGCCAAGCTCAATCCCAATCCGCAATGCGAGCTTAATTTTTCCAATGCTTATACTTTACTGGTGGCGGTGGTGCTTTCCGCCCAAAGTACCGATAAGGGCGTGAACAAAGCCACCGAGGAGTTATTTAAAGTGGCAGATACTCCGCAAAAAATGTTGGACTTGGGGGAAGAGGGCTTAAAAAACTATATTAAAACTATCGGACTTTATAACAATAAAGCCAAAAGTATTATGTCGCTCAGCAAAGACTTGGTTGAAAAGTTTAAAGGCGAAGTTCCCCATAATCGCGAATCGTTAGAATCTCTTGCCGGAGTCGGTCGCAAAACTGCTAATGTCGTTTTAAATGTGTGGTTCGGCGAACCGACCGTTGCCGTAGATACCCATGTTTTCCGGGTGGCTCACCGTTTGGAATTAAGCAACGGGAAAACTCCTTTGGATGTGGAGAAAGATTTGCTTAAAGTTTTGCCTGCCGAATATGCCAAAAACGCCAATCATTGGTTGGTGCTGTTCGGCAGATATACCTGCAAGGCTCAAAAACCTGATTGCGGCAACTGCCCGTTGGCACATTTATGCCATAGTCATTAACCAAACTAATAAAAAGGGGGAGCTATGAAAAAAGTATTGTTTGTATGCATTTTAGGTTTTTTAATATACGCAACCGGTGTAAAGGCGGAAATTTACCACGGCATTGATATAAATGATGTGTATGCTAAAAGCGATTGGAGCAGTAAAGAAAAAATCAAAGATATAATTGATGATTATGCCCTCCTCACACAATATCAAAAAGAATTATCTTTATGTGCCGAAAACTCTCAACAATTTGATTGTGCCGACACTCTTGCCGATAAAGTTATGAAAACTTTTTATAATCATAATCTTGAAAGTAATATGATAAGTTATAACAATTATGTTAAAGCCACATTATCGGCTTATGGGGTTGTTTATTGTTTAAATAAATACGCAACTCCGGCCGGAACGGTCTGCGAACAGGAAAATATGGCAAAATCAAAAGAAATTGTTTTGCAATACATAAACGCTTTATTATTGCAAAGCAAACAGGAACTTGCCGTTTATGGCTTTCTTAAAGATTACAAATAAATCTTTGGCGGAATAAAAGTTATTATCTGTAGAATTAAGTATAAGGAAATAAGATTATGAAAAAAGTTTTATACATAGGATTAAGTTTGTTATTTATTGCCGGATGTTCATTTCAGGCCGGAAGCGAAAAGGAAGAAAAGTTTGTAAATCCGTTGTTTTATAAAAAGCTGTATGCCATTTCCAAAATTGCTTGGGATACCACACTAACGCCAGTTTCACAGTTTAAACAAGATCCTGACGATGATAAGTATTATTATAAGTCAACATGCAAAACAATAAAAAATGACAAAACAGATGTGCTGATGGAGTGCACATTTTATAATCCGTTGACCGATAATATGCAGACCGATTACTACCAATATACCATAACCGAATGCGATGAAAGATGTATAAAAAGATATGGGTACGATTGGTTGGTTGAGGAGAGAGTTTTTGGTAATAAAGACCTCTCTGATAAGATATCTTTTAGTTTATACGGTATAGATGTTTGCAAACATATTCCCCGGGTTTAATCTTATTATCCATTTTTATACCAGAGACAGTTGTATTATCATAAGGTCTGGGAGTGGGTGAGCTGTTATAACCAAGCGGATTGATATAAAGATGTGTTGGAAAAAATGTAGAAAAACATAAAGAATATCACCATATATAATCCAAATATCAGATAGTGCAATATAGCATTTTTCCAAGTTAATTTTGAGGTAGTATAGTTTTTATATAATCTATATAAAATTATGGCAAAAAAGACACTTGATAATATGTAAAAAAGCGTATTCCAGTAGATATTTGTGGGTTCTTTGGAAATGGGTAGATTACTTGGATCAAAAATAACCAGATAAATTACTCTTAATATTAAAACAAACCAGATAAAATTAAGTAAAGTAATTAAAGCATAAGCTAGGGTTAGAAAGATTTTATTTAAGTAGGTTTTGGCTTTTTGCATACTGCCTCCTCGGTTGATATTTTCCACACAATACAACTTTTGTTTATTTTTGTAAAGTCCATAATAAAACATGGGCTTTACTTCCCGTAACCGAAAAGTTGCCAACTTTTGTGCTTTACCAACAAATCCTGAAAAGTTCGTGCCCTTTCTGATAAATCGCTTGCCCCGCTTAATACCCCGTTACGAATTACCCGCGCTTTATCCCTATCAGCCATTGC
>CALXTJ010000032.1 GCA_944391375.1 uncultured Alphaproteobacteria bacterium | reverse complement strand
TAAAGTTGAAAATTATATCTATTATTATAATAATGAACGTTATCAATGGAACTTAAACAAAATGACACCGGCTCAGCACCGATGCCATTTGCTTAATTCCATTTAACTTTCCCCCGGGACTTTTTTACTTGTCCAACTTTCGGGGGACAGTTCAATTGCTATCGGGGTTTTGATTGTTTTTAGTTGCGTTGTTTTTTATTCCGTTGATATAAATCCAAAGGACATCCTTGCTGTTTTGAAGCGTATTTTTTCATAATTTCATCCAGCTTTTTAAGCCCTTCTTTATTAGCCTGAGTGGTATACAGAGGTCTTAAAAAGTGATTGATTTTACTTAGCAAAATTTTCTTTTTATCATGATTGATTTTACGGGATTTTACGGTTTCGGATAAGGCTTTTTCCAAATAAGCCGGCTGAAATTCTTTGTTGCGTCCGGCAACTTCCAATAAGGCATTGATACGATCTTCACCTCTTAAAAATTCCATGGCCAATTTGGTTTCGGTCTTGGTCCAGTCGTTAATCCGATTTTGCTTTAATTGCAACTTGGCAATGTTTTTTAAAATACCCAGCTGTTCCGGTTTTTGTGCATACTTAAAAGCTTGCTTATAGTGAAATTCGGCTTTTTTGAGTTTTTCATTTTGCTTATTATGCATTGAAGCCGGAGTTACATAGCCGATGACAGGTTTGTAATCTTGCAGATAACACTGAGCCAACGAGTTATGAATTTTATATAAATCATTGGGAACCTCGGTTATTGCCAAAGAACGACGATAAGCGGCTTTAACCGCACTTAAATTGGAATTATCATCACCTAACCGATTGACGCAGTAACTGATTTTTTTGTAATCGGAGCTGTATTCCAAAACCTTTTTTAAGCACTCTTTTTCGGCGTTGTTTTCCGAAGGATCATAGTTGTCTTTTTCCATTAACAAAGCCCGATGAATAATGGATATGTTATAATATCCGGCTGCTCTTTGCTCGGCATTTAAATAATCGGCAATGTCATCAAACTTTTCTTGAATACGGTTGGCCTGATAAGTTGTTATCTTTTTGCCGGAAGTTCCATCCAACAAACTGTCAATTTCGGCCTGAACTCCGCATACCCCCAAAGATAGTTGTATCTCCGGAGCATTGATAAAATGTTCGGATATTTTTACAATATCTTCGTCGGTAATACCGAAACTTTCGTCTTTATTTTCCTGATACTCGGGAGATGTCATGAACTTGATTACCAGTGCGTAAGCCTTGGGTAAATTTTCATCTAATGCCGTATTGATAATGTTTTCGGCTCCGAAACCAATGCAAAAACTTTGAACATTGGGATCTTCTGCCGAAATCTGAATATTGTTGTTGGTGCATTTTTGTGCAAAATGTATCAATCCGGCAATAAACTGTTCATTGGGTTCATCATGTGTGTAGTGTTGTAAAATTTTTAAGGCAACCCCCCGACGGTCGGCCTCCGGTACTTGTAATTGCGGATTATTAAATTCAATCGGGTTTCCTTTAGAATCTAAAAGGGTGGATTCGTTAGTTTCAGACATGTGCTCTCCTTTTGTAAATTTGTCTTTATTGTACAATTTTGTACACATTTGTCAATATGCTATTTTGCGGACAATTAAAAAAAACCGCCTAAAAAAGGCGGTTAAACGGAGGATTGTTTTCTAAACTATTGATTCAAAACATCTAAATCTGTCAAAAAATCTTCCATTTCTTGCTCATGAGCCAGCTCTTCTTTTAAAATGTGCTCGGCAATCCTGAAAGTTTCGTAATCTTTGCCGTGGCAAAAATCACATAAATCTTTATAACGTTTAATGGCACATCTTTCCGAAGCTAAATTTTGAGCCACTAAGGTCGGGGTGTAGGGTTTGGTCGGTGCTTCATATTTGCATTTGGCGTGTTTTTCCCACTCGTCGGGGCTTAAAAGCGGGGTGCCGCCCAGTTGAATGATTCTTTCGGCCAGCATGTCGGCATGTTCCAATTCTTCCTTGGCGTGCTCCTTAAATTCTTCCACTACCGCCGACTTCATCTGTCCTTGAGCAACATATGCTCCGATTAGGTATTGATAATAGGCCAGCCACTCTTCGCCGTAAGCTTCATTTAAAAGTGTCAATAATTCATCTACATCAACACTAACGATTTTTTTTGCCATTTCTCCCATTTTGTTTTCCTTTCTCTAAGTTTTATCCTACACCATTGGAGATAATGGTCATTGTTGGAAAATCAACAGCGGAAAAAATAAATTTTACAAGTATTTAAGTTTTTGATATTATACTCTTAAACAAAAGGAGAAAGCTCATGGTGTTGATTGCCCCCAGTATATTATCGGCCGATTTCGGTATTTTGCGTCAGGAAGTGCAAGCTTTAGGAAAAGCCGGTGCCGATTTAATTCATTGCGATGTTATGGACGGTTCGTTTGTGCCGAATTTAACTTTCGGGCCGGCGGTGATTAAAAGTATAAGGCCTTATACCAAACTGCCTTTAGATGTGCATTTGATGGTGGAAAATCCTGAGAAAATGATAAACGATTTTGCCAAGGCCGGTGCCGATATTATTACCGTTCATGCCGAGGCTTGCAAGCATTTGGATAAAACTTTAAGCCAAATTAAAGCGTTGGGCGTTAAAGCCGGTGTATCGCTTAATCCGGCCACATCCGAGGATGTGTTAAAGTATGTTTTGGATAAGCTGGACTTGGTTTTGGTAATGAGCGTAAATCCGGGGTTTGGCGGACAGAGTTTTATAACTTCGCAGCTTCAAAAAATTGCCAAAGTAAAAGAGCTGATAAAAAATACCGCAATTAAAATTGAGGTTGACGGCGGAATTAACCCCTTAACCGCTGCCGAATGCGTGGCGGCGGGTGCCGATATTTTGGTGGCCGGAACCGCAGTTTTTGAAGGTGGCGATTACAAGAAAAATATTGAAGCTTTGCGATAATTTTTAAGGAGAAAGCCAATGACGACGGTTATGGTAGTGGAAGATGAAGAAGCCTTGGCCTTGCTGTTAAAATATAATCTGGAAAAAGAGGGCTATGAGGTTATTATAGAATCGCGAGGCAATAAAGTTTTGGGGCAAGTTGAAAAGTATTTGCCGTCGGTAATTTTATTGGATTGGATGCTGCCCGAACTTTCGGGAGTGGAAATTTGTAAGCTTATTCGCTCCAAGCCCGACATTAAAAATATTCCGATTATCATGCTTACTGCCAAAGGGCAGGAGGAAGATAAAATTAAAGGTTTGTCGGCCGGTGCCGATGATTATGTTACCAAGCCTTTTTCGGTGCCGGAATTGATGGCCCGAGTTAAAACCAATTTGCGTCGTGCTCCGGTAATTAACCCGGTTGCGGAGTTGGTATTTGAAGATATTCGTATGGATTTGGTGGCTAAAAAAGTTTTTCGGGGCGATAATTATGTGCACCTAGGACCGACCGAGTTTAGATTGTTAAAGCTGTTAATGGAAACTCCGGGTAAAGTATTTTCCCGTGAGGTATTGCTCAAAACCGTTTGGGGCGATAATATTTATGTGGAATCGCGAACGGTGGATGTACACATAAGGCGTTTAAGAAAGTCATTAAACGAATTCGGCCCCGATTATATCCGAACCGTTCGGGCTACCGGATATTCTATTGATAATCACTTGGTTGATGATGGGGATGAATAATAAAAAACGGCGTAAGCCGTTTTTTTATTATTCCGTGTTACAGGTTTTTGCGGGAGCTTAGGGCAAGCTGTATCGTGCCGTCGTCCATATAATCCAGTTCGGCTCCGACCGGTATGCCCTGTGCCAAGGTCGTAACTTTTACCCCGCTGTCTTTGATTTTACTTAAAATATAATGCGTGGTAATCTGCCCGTCAACGGTTGCCGGTAAAGCTAAAATCACTTCCTCTACCTGCTCGTTTGCTATTCTTTGCGGTAGGCTTGCCAAGTTCAAATCTTCAGGAGTTATTCCTTCCAAAGCCGATAAAACGCCTCCCAAAACATGGTACTTGCCTTTGTAAAAACCTACGCGTTCCATGGCCCATAAATCGGCAACATCTTGTACCACACACAGAGTTTTACTATCTCGTGACGGGCTTGTGCATATGGAACACGGTTCTTCGGTATCAAAATTGCCGCATATCGGACAAGTCTTGATATTGTCGGCAACATCCTGTAAGGCTTCAATTAACGGCAATAACTGCGTATCGCGTTTTTTTAATAACTGCAATACAATCCGTCTTGCCGAACGCGTTCCCAAAGCCGGCAGCTTGGCTACCGCTTTTATAAGTTTTTCAATCTCTTTTCCGGCCAATTTTATTGTCCTTAAAACGGAATTTTTAAACCGCCGAAGTTCATACCGCCGGTGGCTTCCTTCATGCCTTCTTCCTGCATGGCTTCAATTTGTTTGTGGGCATCGTTGATGGCGGCTACCAATAAATCTTCCAATACATCGGTTTCGCTTTCCACCATTAACGATTTATCTATGCTTACCTGCTTGGCCTCCGAGCGACCGTTTAATACCACTTTTACCAATCCGCCGCCACTTTGACCGGTGCGTTCTTCATCTCCCAAACGATTTTGCGTTTCTTGCATCTTTTTTTGCATCATTTGGGCTTGCTTCATTAAACCTTGAATGTTCATCATGTTATTCTTCCTCATCATAATTTACGGTTGATGTTGCTTCTTGCTCCTCCTCATCATCACTTTCGGATGTGCCGGAAGCTGAAGCTTTACGAGTTACGGTGTCAATTCTGGCACCTTTAAATTCACTTAATATGGCCTTGACCAACGGATTTTCCGCCGCACTTCTTTTATCGGCTTCAATTACTGCCGCTTCTTTATCGGCCAAAGTTTCGCCCACCGGGCCCTTTCTTACTTCTATTTCCCAACTGCGGCCGGTGGCTTCTTGTAAAACTTTTTGCAAATTGTTGATAAAATCAGTTTGTGCCTTTTCCGATAAGGCTAATTTTATATGCCAATTGCCGAAATCTTCAACCGAAACATCGTTTTTAAGAGCGTACAATAACAGCATCTTTTTATGGGCTTCCAAGTATTGGACTAATTCATCAATTTTACCAAACGGACATGGCAAAACCTTATCTTGTTCCGAAGTCGGCTGCGGTTGAACCAAAGCTTTATCTTGCGGTTTATCTACCGGTATGTTTTTGTTGATGCTGATAACTTCAGCTGTCTGAGAAGCCTTTACCTCAGGGGCGGCTCTGAAACTTTCTTTGGTATTTATTACGATTGAATCAGAGTTTTTTTTTACTTGTTCCAAAATCTCGGCAGGAGTTGGCAGGTTAGCCGAATAGGCAACCCGTATTAAAATCATTTCCAGAGCATCCATGGGCAGCGGAGAAATATTTAATTCGCTTAACCCTTTGAGCAACATCTGCCACATACGCGATAATACGGCAACCGATAAACTTTGCGAAAGTTTAATACATAACTGCCGGTCGTTTTCGCTTAACATTTCACCGTTTAGGGCATTGGGTACGATTTTTACCTTAGTCAGCATGTGCGTGACATTGATTAAATCTTGCAAAATAATCAGCGGATTGGCTCCGTTTTTATATTGCCCTTCCAGATTTTTAAGCACTTTATCAACATTGCCCTGACTTAAAGCCTCAAATAAATCAAGCGTTTGTGTACGGTCGGCCAAGCCTATCATTTCAATTACGGTTTCGGTTTTGATTTTACCGTCACCCAAAACAATAGCCTGGTCAAGCATGGATAATCCGTCACGAGCCGAACCATCGGCGGCACGAGCCACCATTTGCAAAGCCTCTTCGTCGGCTTTGATGTTTTCGGAATTTAAAACCTTATGAAATAATTGTAACAAAGTATCAATGCTTAATCTTTGTAAATCAAAGCGTTGACATCTGGAAAGAATCGTTACCGGAACTTTACGGATTTCGGTAGTGGCAAATATAAACTTAACATGTGACGGCGGCTCTTCCAAAGTTTTTAACAAGGCGTTGAATGCCCCTTTAGAGAGCATGTGCACTTCGTCTATGATGTATATTTTGTAGCGGGCGTTGGTTGGTTTATAACGCACACCGTCCAACAATTCACGAATATCATCAACACCGGTACGCGAAGCCGCATCAAGTTCCAAAACATCAATATGCCGTCCGGCGGCAATGGCTTTGCAATTTTCGCACACGCCGCAAGGATGAATCGTCGGGCCGCCTTTACCGTCAAGCCCCGTGCAGTTTAAAGCACGAGCAATCAGACGAGCCGTGGTCGTTTTGCCGACACCTCTGATACCGGTTAAAATGTAAGCATGGTGCAACCGATTGTTTTTTATGGCGTTGGTTAAGGTTTGTACAAGTGCATCCTGTCCCAACAAATCCTCAAAAGTTTGCGGGCGGTATTTGCGGGCCAATACCACATATTGATTATTGTTTGTTGCGTCTTCTGCTGCCATCTTATTCTCTAAAAGAAAATCCCTCATAAAAGGCGAAGGGACAAAAACCTCGGCTCATCCGTTACGGCTGCTTCCTTCCGAACCTGACCGGGTTGGCGGACTGCCGACCTTTTGCCCTTCATAAAAAAATCTACCCTCTATATTGAAATAATTGCTCAATTTTTCAAGTAAAAAATTGAACTATCAACATCACTTATTACCAACCGAAAAAAAACGGTAAATTGTTTTTGCCGTCATTAGAGGCACTAAATAGTATATTTTCAACCACGGCGGCATCTTTACCGTAAACTTTGGGCATCGGACTTACATAATTAAGCGGGCGAATCGTGTTTTCAACCGTAGGAAAATCTTTGGCGGCTTTGTCAACCGTTTGCGGACCGTAAGAACTTACTTCCATAATATCCAAAGCGTGCTGATTGCTGCCGTCGGCTAAAATACGGAAAGCTCCGTTAATGCCGATATAGCCTTCCTCGTCGGTAATTACCGGTGTTAAATCCGTTGTTTTTTTACGCGATAAAGAGGAGGCTAAGGCTACGCCGTCATAAGCAAAACTATATAACTGATTGGGCAACTGTCCGAAATAAGACTGATATTTTTTGTTAAAATAATCATTATGAACGCGGGATATGGCCGGATATAAGCCCTTATACAAGGTTGTTTCCTTGGATAAATCGGTGCTCTCCCAAACCGATGTTCCCAAAAACAAAACATCGGGATAACTTACATCGTAGTATCCGAACATGGAGGCCGCCGATTTTAAACGATTGCCGGTTTCGGGAATTAAAACGGCATCAAAATCAAGCTCACCGGTAGTGTAAGTTGTTTTTAACAGCTTTAACTGATGCTCGGCTTGTTTATCTCCGGCTTGAGCTTGAGCGGTCAAGATTTTTTTGCGTTCCGTAATTTCCTGCGAACGGGTTTCATAATCACTCATTTGTTTTACAATGTCGCCAAAATCCATGGTGTCCGGCGGATAAAATCCGATTTTTACCAATTCGGCATTGTGCTTTACGGCACTGTCAAAAGCCGATTTGGCAATGTTTAATCCGCTTGGGGTATCCGGTACCAAAAGAGCAATCTTTTTGCGGCCTTGCGAAACGGCATAAGCAATAATTCTTTCCACCTGTTCATCGCTTAGCAGACCTAAAGTGTATACCCCGTTTCCCAGTATGTTCTGCGAAGTGGAAAAAGAAATTACCGGTACATCTTGAGATGCGGCTGAAGAACTTACCGCCGAAACCTCATCTTTGGTCAACGGTCCCAAAATAAGCTTAACTTCATCGTCTAAGGCCTGATGAGCTGCCATTGATGCTCCCGACGGAGTGCTTTGCGTATCGTAGAAATTTATAACCAGACGAGAATTATCGGCATCCTCTACGGCCATCATGGCCGCATTCCGCAATCCTTGTCCGTACACGGCCGATTTTCCGCTCAAAGGCAGTAACATTCCGACCTTGAAATTATTTTCGTCTTCAAAAAAGGACGAATCGGCAGGCCGGCCCATGCTGGTGTCATAACTTCCGCCCTGCATGGATATCTTGTCGCGTCCGGTTTGTGAACATCCCAGCACCAGAACCGATAAAAAAAAGATACTTATTTTTTTTAACACTTGCTTTTTTTCCCAAAATATAAAACAATCCGACATATGTTAAGTTGTAGACTAATTTTTACATAATGTAAAGAGTTATAAAATGACAGATTGTACCTTATATATTGTAGCCACTCCCATCGGTAATCTGCAAGATATCTCGCTTCGGGCCTTGGATGTTTTGCGTAATGTGTCGGTGGTTGCCTGCGAAGATACGCGGGTTACCAAAAAGTTATTTGCACTTTTGCAAATTCCGCTTACCAAAAAATTTATTTGTTATCAAAATTATAACGAACAAGATAAAGCCCAAATGATTGCCGATTTGGTTAAAAACGGTAACGATGTGGCTCTGGTAAGCGATGCCGGTTCGCCGCTTATTTCCGATCCGGGATATAAATTGATAAGTTTATGTCGCAAGCGGGGTGTAAAGGTCTGTCCGATACCCGGAGCCTCAGCCGTGATTTGTGCATTGCAACTTTCGGGGTTGCCGACCGACAGATTTATGTTTGCCGGGTTTATTCCCAACAAAGATAAAGCCCGCTCGGACTTGTTTAATGAATTGAAAAATGTAAATACGACTCTGGTTTTTTATGAAACGGCTCCGCGTTTGCTTAAAACTTTACAAGCGGCTTCCGTAGTTTTTAACTCAAGAGAAATTGCACTTGTTCGCGAAATAAGCAAGCTCCATGAAGAAGCCCGAAACGGTACGGCCGATGAGCTGATAAGTTATTTTACGCAAAATCCTCCCAAGGGGGAAATGGTTTTGGTAGTTGCTCCGCCTTTGCGTCAGGATGCCATAACTTCTGATGTGGATTTAATGTTGTCCGAAAAACTTAAAACCATGAGTCTAAAATCGGCCGTGGCCGAAGTTGCCGAACAGAGCGGACTTTCCAAAAAGGAAATTTATGCCCTGGCTTTGGAGCTTAAAAATGAAAAAGCATAAAAACAGCGGCGGAAAAATTGCCGAATTTTTGGCCAGAATTTATATGCGTCTGCACGCCTATAAAATAGTTGCCGTAAATGTTAAAACGGGCAGAGGAACCACGGCCGGAGAAATTGATTTTGTGGCTCGTAAACATAATCTGTTGGTATTTGTTGAGGTAAAAAAAAGAAAACACT
The DNA here is from genome assembly GCA_944391375.1 of uncultured Alphaproteobacteria bacterium. GTDB lineage: Bacteria > Pseudomonadota > Alphaproteobacteria > RF32 > CAG-239 > CAAFZY01. Next base: position 6,183 of record CALXTJ010000032.1, on the reverse strand, counting down.
TAAATGATGCCTTGTATGCCATTTTACCTCAACAGCAAAAACGAATCGTTACCGCCGCTAAAGTTTTTTTGCGGCAGAATCCGCAGTATCGGAATTTTGATGTCCGTTTTGATGCGATTTTTATTGAACTTCCTCTAAAAATTAAACATATTGCCAATGCTTGGTCGGAGTAATATTTTTGCTAAAATTTTGCTTTTATATTGTTCAAATTGTGCTATACTAGTGGAGCGTTTAACTTAATGAGAGGCGATATGTCTAATCCTTATGCCGAAATTTTTTACAAAGATTTTAAAGAACTTTTGCTGCCTTTGCACAACTATCAAAAAGGGGCGGAGGTAAATCCGAAAGTACGGCAGGTTGTTGATTACTTAAATGATTTTTTTAAAAAAGCAGCCCCCGATAAAAAGTTGCGGCTTGATGTTGATAATTATCAAATTAACATGAAAAAGTTTGCCGATTTTGTTTTAAGCTTCCGTGCCGATATGATTGCTCATGCCGCTGATGTCAAAAATCCGGAAAAGGAATACGGCAGAGCTCCCGAGATGTTGAAACTGTTAGAAAATTTACAAAAGTTCTGTGTGGAAAATTCTTCAAAAATTAAGCCGGATTTTGATTACGAAATTTATAAACTTAATCGGCAAACCGGACATATGGAAATGCTTAACCGCCTTCCTGATGAAAACCAAAAAAGTATGTATTTTTTTGGAGTTAATCGGACATCGTATAATAATCCGCAAGCTGCCGACCGAGCTTTTTTTCACCCTACGAAGGATTTGTTTACAAACGAGATTTTTAAAAATACCGATGTTTATTTTGTGTCCGTACCTTCCTATTTTCCGGAAGAAATATCCGCTCCGCTTATTCTTAATACCATTGTTAAGCCGGAGCAAACCCAATCTTGCGATGTTACTTTTGCCCAAACCTATTGGCGTAATTATATAGGTAAAGATTTGCGTTTTGAAGGCGATAGAATTGTTGCCGGCAAACCGCTTAAACCGGACGAACTTAAACAAAATTTGCAGAACTTAAAAGCTTTTACTTATTGTACGGGAGGAGCTAATGCCCACCGCTGTTTTAAAGCCTTAAAAAATCTGGCGTCTCAGTTATATCCGCAGGATATGCTTGATAAGCTATGGAAAGAAATCAATGTTACAAGTTTTGCTTTCCCGCTGGAAGCTGAAAAAATTGATTATAAATGCACGGCATTGCTTTGTACCGACAGTAATCCAAACAATCCGGAAAAAGTTCTTCTGACCAACTTTCCCAAACTTTATAATGAGTTGAAACTAAATCAAGGTGAAAAAATTAAAATTACCAATCGGGCCGATTGTAAATATGTAACCTGTGAACTTCCCAAACAGGTTATGTCTCAAGCTGAAAACGGCCGCTGGGAAGTTAAGGAAGTTGCCGACCATAACGGACACCGTTTGCAAAATGTTACGGCTAAAAATGTTTGTTCGCAAAATTTTGAAGTTCTTAAATATATTCTGCAGTGTGCTTTGCAATCCAAAGAAGTTAATGATAAAAAACTTAAAAATATTGCCGAAGGCATCAATCCCATAAAATCCAAAAGTTACCAGCGGGCATAAAAGGTTTATACAAATAAAGCACCCGAGAGGGTGCTTTATTTTGCCTTGTAAAAAGCTTACTTAGCCAGTTGTTGTTCAACGGCAACCGGAATTTCTTTGCCTTCCAAATCGTACTTTTGAATTTGTCCGTTTTTATATAAGTTGTCAAAAGTTTGGGCAATGGCCTGCTGAGAAAGCAAGTTCTTAATTTGCGGTTCAACATCTTTTAACGGTAACGGCTGAGAATCGCGGAAATCTTCAACCAAAATTACATGGTAACCGAATTGCGTTTTTACCGGAGCTTTGGTGTATTCGCCTTTGGGCAAGGCAAAAGTTGCTTTGGTAAATTCCGGAACCATGATATCTTCGGAGAAATATCCGAGTTCAACGGTAGAATCTTTGGTATACTTTTTGGCCAGTTCATCAAAGTTACCGCCTTCATTTAATTGTTTGATAATCTCATTGGCGGTGGCTTCGTCTTCTACCAAAATATGTTTGGCTCTGGCTTCTTTTTTGCTTTCAAAGTTTTTGACATAGGTATTGTTGTAAAAATCTTCAATGGCAGCTTGGGTTACCTGTTTGGCAACAACATCTTCCAAATAAACTTTGCGAGCCAAGTCTTCCTGAGCGGTTTTTAATTGTTCCTTATATTCGGGAGTTTCTTGGATTTTGGCATTGCTGGCGGCTTGGTATAATAACTTGCCGTTTACAAAAATATCAACTGCCTTGGGATAAAATTGTTCAAAAGATACCTGAGCGGCAATTTGCGGATTGTCGTTATAACCTTTTCTGATTTCCTCAATGCTGATAACTTCACCGTTGACGCGGGCGGCAACACCGGCATTTTTTTCGGCATAAACTTTGCAGGAAACAAAAGCGGCGGCGGCAATAACCACAACTGCGGCCGTTGTTGCTAAAAGATATTTTTTATTCATAATTACCTCCAAATTTTAAAAATCACTGGTTTAAGATATAAACTTTTTTTCTTAATATTCCAAGCATTTTTTATAAGTCGTTCATAACTTAGTTTGTTGGTATTGACATTAAGAACGATAAACACTAAATGTATCATATTGCGATAAATAATAAGGTAAGAACATGTTAAATAAAATAGCCCGTGCACTGTTCGGAAGTGCGAATGACCGCTTTGTTAAAAGACAAATGAAAACGGTTGAAAAAATTAACTCTTTGGAACCGGATTTTGTAAAACTTTCCGATGATGAATTAAAAGCCAAAACCGATGAGTTCAGAATGCGTATTAAAAACGGCGAAACTCTGGATGAGTTATTGCCCGAAGCATTTGCCACCGTCAGGGAAGCCGCCAAAAGAACTTTGGGCCAACGGCATTATGATGTACAGATGGTCGGCGGTATAGTGTTGCACAAAGGCATGATTGCCGAGATGAAAACCGGTGAAGGTAAAACTTTGGTAGCAACTCTGGCCGCATATTTAAATGCCTTGGAAGGCAAAGGCGTGCACATTGTTACGGTTAATGACTATTTGGCCAAACGCGATGCCGAGTGGATGGGACAGGTTTATCGCTTTTTGGGTTTGACGGTAGATTATATCGTGCACGGTAAAGATGATAATCAAAGAAGAGAAGCCTATAACTGCGATATTATTTACGGTACCAACAATGAATTGGGTTTTGATTATTTACGCGATAACATGAAGTTTAATTTGGAAGACCGTGTTCAACGCGATTTTAATTTTGCCATTGTGGATGAGGTGGACTCCATTTTAATTGATGAAGCCCGAACTCCGTTGATTATTTCCGGTGCTGCCGAAGATTCTTCGGAACGTTATATTACGGTTAATTCCATTATTCCGCAATTGACCGAAGCCGATTATGAAAAAGATGAGAAAGCTCGCACCGTGACTTTAACCGAATCGGGTATGACGCATGTGGAGCAACTCTTAAAGCAGGCCGGATTGATTACTGAAGGCGGTTTGTATGATATCGGTAATGTCCAGCTTGTTCACCATGTTAATCAGGCATTGCGGGCTCATAAAATGTTTACCCGTGATGTGGATTATATTGTAAAAGACGGCAAGGTGGTAATTGTTGATGAATTTACCGGCCGAATTATGGAAGGTCGTCGCTACAGCGATGGCTTGCATCAGGCCTTGGAAGCTAAGGAACATGTTAATATTCAGTCCGAAAATCAGACTTTGGCCTCCATTACTTTCCAAAATTATTTCCGTTTATATCCCAAACTTGCGGGTATGACCGGTACGGCCATGACCGAAGAGGCCGAATTTGGTGATATTTACGGACTTTCCTGTGTGGAAATTCCGACCAATAAGCCGGTTATAAGGGTTGACGAACATGATGTAATTTATCGTACCGAAAAGGAAAAATATAAAGCTATTATTGATACGATTTTAGATTGTCATCGCCGCTTACAGCCGGTGCTGGTAGGAACAACCTCGGTTGAAAAATCGGAAGTTGTGGCCGATTTACTGTCCAAAGCGGCTCCTAATGTTAAGTTTGAGGTATTAAACGCCCGTCACCATGAACGCGAGGCCGCCATTGTGGCTCAAGCCGGTGTGCCGGGGGCAATTACCATTGCCACCAATATGGCCGGTCGCGGTACCGATATTCAGCTCGGCGGTAACTTGGATATGAAGTTAAAATCGGTATTGACCGGTAATGAAACTCCCGAACAGATTGCCGAAATTAAAGAAAAACTTAAAAAAGAAATTGAAACCGATAAGCAAAAAGTTTTGGCTGCCGGAGGTCTTTATATTTTGGGTACGGAGCGTCATGAAAGCCGCCGTATTGATAACCAATTGCGTGGGCGTTCGGGGCGTCAGGGTGATCCGGGAACTTCCAAGTTTTTCCTTTCGCTTGAGGACGACTTAATGCGGATTTTCGGTTCGGAAAGAATGTCGGCCGTACTGCATAAGTTGGGCTTGCCTGAAGGTGAGGCTTTGGTTCATCCTTGGATTAGCAAAGCTTTGGAAAAAGCTCAGCAAAAAGTTGAGGAACGCAACTTTGATATTCGTAAAAACTTACTAAAATACGACAATGTTATGAACGAACAACGCAAAGTTATTTACGCTCAACGCAAAGAATTGATGGAAACCGATGATGTTTCCGATGTTGTGGCCGATATGCGGCAGGAATATTTGTCTTCGGTTATTGCCGAGTATATTCCTTACGGTTCGGCTCCCGAAGATTGGAAAAAGGAAGAATTAAAACAGGAATTGGCGAAAATTACCGGATTTATTCTGCCGATTAACAATTGGGCCAATGATTCGGAAATTGACAGCGAAGAAATGACGAATAAAATTCTGGAAGAAATTGAAAAACGTTTACGGGAGAAAAATGAAAATATTCCGGTTAATGTGGTTAAAATGGTGGAAAAGAGCATTTTGTTGCAAGTTTTGGATCAGCTCTGGAAAGACCATATTGCAACACTGGATTTAATGCGTCATACCATTGTGTTAAGAGCCTACGGACAGAAAGATCCGCTTAATGAATACAAGCGGGAGGCGTTTAATATGTTTTCGGATATGTTGGATGCCTTAAAGGAAAAAGTAACGATTGTAAGTTGTCGGACGGTTATTCAGAGCAATTCGCATGAAGCCATGCAAAGAGCCGAGCAAAAACAACAAAATGTAAAAATGCAAGCCGTTCATGAGCAGCCGCAAAATTTAGTCGGCGGGCAATCGGTTCCGGCAGAAGAAGCCGAAGAGGCAAAGCCTGAGCCTTTCCGTCATGTAACGGGGCAGATTGATCCGAACAATCCGGCCACATGGGGCAAAGTAGCTCGCAATGATTTATGCCCGTGCGGCAGCGGCAAAAAGTATAAACACTGCCATGGCAAAATTGCTTAACATAACAAAAACCTCCGCTTGACGGAGGTTTTTGTTGCATGCGGATATTTTGTTTTTAATTTTTCCATAACATGACGATGGTGCTTACTCCGCTATTTCCTGCGTGTGTTAGACATGCTTCGGCAATATCGGTTAGATTCATGTTTTTAAGGCATGTTACACCCGAATAACAATAAGTGTTGCCATAAAAAACATTTTGCCGGGTATCATCAGATTGATCACCGCTTATCAGATACATGTAATATAAGTCGTTCAGATGTTCTTTTATAATGGTAAAAACCGTTTGACAAATGTCCAGATTACTGCCTTTAGTATCGGTTAGAGGTACTTGATAATATATTACATTTACATTTGGTACACCTAATGAATTGGCCGGATGATAATCAATCCGTAGAGGATTACCGAAAGTATCATAGATATATGTATCTGAATCTTTTATCATATCTTCGGGAATTTCTTTCATTTTTACCAAATAGCTTGTGATGGTTGTATCGGCGGTCAAATTAGAAAAAGATTTTGCATAACGAGCAGAGGCGTTAATTACGGTATTTAGTTGTTCGGTGAGTTTGTTAATACGGTATTTTCTCATGGCCTTGGAGTAGCCGGCGATGGCTCCAACCGAAAGAACCCCAATTATCGCTAAGACACCTAACATTTCCACCATACTTCTTCCGGCAGAAAGTTTGTATAAGGGGTCATCTAAAGCCGTTTTACGGGGTCTCAAAAAATTCATGTACTTCCTGTGTACACTAAAATTTTTTTCGCCCCTAGA